>NZ_AJZM02000316.1:2069-2415 GCF_000272405.2 Vibrio tasmaniensis 1F-187 | reverse complement strand
CGATGCCGGTGGTGATAAAAAGGGCGTAGCTTCTGGCACTATTGAAGCCGAGGCCGAATTCATATCAGCTTCTCCTACCGTTAAATTTGAAGGCGTCGGTGTATGTCGCCTGTCTGATCAAATGACGATGAATAAAGCCAACACCATGTGTTTAGGCGGCGCTCAAAACCCTTCGGTTTCAGTAACAGAAGAGCAAGAAGGGACGTATACGGTTGATCTGTTTCTTTCATACTCAGATGGGGAACCTGTTCAAGGTGCGACATATAAACTGGTCGATCAAACCG
The DNA here is from genome assembly GCF_000272405.2 of Vibrio tasmaniensis 1F-187. Taxonomy (GTDB): domain Bacteria; phylum Pseudomonadota; class Gammaproteobacteria; order Enterobacterales; family Vibrionaceae; genus Vibrio; species Vibrio tasmaniensis_A. The sequence continues at coordinate 2,131 of NZ_AJZM02000316.1, read as the reverse complement.
GCGCTGCCTTTGAAGGCACATTAGATAATGTAGGCAAAGCTTCAGTAGGTGGCGTTGCCCCG
>NZ_AJZM02000316.1:0-2059 GCF_000272405.2 Vibrio tasmaniensis 1F-187 | reverse complement strand
ATTAGATAATGCAGGCAAAGCTTCCGTGAGTGGGGTTGCACCGGGTGAATTTAACATTGACTATGGTGAAGATAGTCGCGAATTCATGCCGAACATCCCAACTAAAAACAACCCTAATTTCAATCCAAATGCGAATGCCCAATTAATTATTGAAGAAGCTAAACGAGGTGAAGTTGGTTTCTGGGAAAACTCTTGGAAGAGAATGTCAGGGGCAGCTAGCTGGATCTGGGGGGTAATTTTAGGTGACTTCAATGATGACGCATCGGTAGAGCAAATCATAGCCAACACAGCGCTGACAATGATTCCCGTCGTAGACCAAGCAGCGGATGTGCGAGATCTGTCAGCCAATATCATGACACTATTAAGTGAAGAAGAGCGAGAGAAGCCAGAAAATTGGTTGGCATTGTCTCTGACTTTGATTGGTTGTATCCCAACGTTTGGTAGTGCAGTTAAAGGTACATGTAAAGTTGCTTTGAAAGGTGGTAAGGGCACATCGAAAGACACTTTACTCGCGGTACTTCGTGGTATGGGTAAAGGCGATCCAGAAAAGTTCTTACGCACATTAGATTGGGTTGATTACGCCAAGCAGGCGAGCAACATTGTGTCGGATGTTTTAAAGCCCTGTATCGAAGTAGCAAGTGAGCTTGCTTCTTACGCCAATCGCATGGGCGCAGACGAATTAGCAGAATACTTCTTAAAGTTGGCCGATGAAGTGAAAATCATCGATAAAATGGTGCCGGATAAACTAAAACAAGCGATGGGTGAATTTGACCAATTGTTTGCGCGAATTTTGGGTAAGAGTGAGAGAGCATATCCGGCGAAGGTAAAGCATGGCTCTGGTGAGACCGCACAGTCTGGTAAAAATGCTAGCAAAACAAATGAAGAGAATGACAAGGCTGAGTATGTTTGCAAAATATGTAGGAAAAATAAAAAAAGCAAAAAACATCCATGTAAGGCTAGGCTAGGGTCGAAAAGGAAATAAAAAATGACTCCACTAATGGAAATCGAAAGAATTAAACTTTACTCTGGAAATAATAAAGGAAGTTTAAAGAAAACAGTGAAAACAGGTAAAAGGCACGACTTTGAGAGAAGAAGTTGTTGGCGTTCAGCTAACAAAATCAGTGAACCAAACAAATATCCTTCGGCTCACCCTTGGTATGTTGAGGCCTCCGAAAAAGTTTCCGTTACCGGTCATCACATTCTTTCTGTTTCAGGAGTCAAAGCTGCATCCAAGACTAAATATGGGACTATGTTGGAGGCTGCTAAGTATGATACTAATCACTGTAAAAACATCGTGGCGCTACCCACGTTATCGCAGATGGCATGTGAGTTAGAAGTACCGATTCATTATGGTAATCATAATGGAGAAGCGATTCCAGATATGCAAATGGGAATGTCGTATCATATGTTTACTACCAAGATGATTTTACATATGTTGAAACTACTTCGTAGAAAAGGGACTTGCCCTGGTGATACTGAATCTGAGAGTCAAGAAGTACTAGTTAATGTAGATTATCTATCATGCATAAAATTGGAATGGATTAGTAGTTTTAACTTGCTTCTTCACAAATTTGGCAAAGATTACAGGGAGAATGGTCCTGGATGTAGAGAGATCACAGATAATATCGAGAAAAAGAAAGATGAGTCAAAGTCTTGCGTAGAAAGGTATCATGGCTATAACTTATCTCCCCTTATAGATAGTATGAAACATAACAATAGACTAAAAACTGTTTTTGAATTAGAGAACTTTGGTAAGGGCTTAGAGTATGACACATAAAATTTCAGATGATTATTTCATTGTCAGTGAGAATTATAAAAATGTAAATTACATCGTAAGTTATGACGATGAACGTGACTTTGATATTCTTTCAAATGGAACTGTAGCTTCATTCACCCCAGTTGTTTTTAAATGCTTTGATTTTATATCTACAGAAAAAATTAAGCCTATATTTGACGTCTACGTTTCAAATGATATATTATTAAGTGTTGATTTTTACAGAAAATTAAAATCAATTTATCTTTATAAATGCTCAGCCGTTCCTGCCTCTGTAAATGGCTC
>NZ_AJZM02000315.1 GCF_000272405.2 Vibrio tasmaniensis 1F-187 | reverse complement strand
AAAGACAGAGAGATCAACGAGGAGAGAGGACGAGGTGCCTCGAACGAAGAGAGAAGTGCCTTGGGTGATTGTTCTCAGGAACGTAGAAGCTCATCGAGCAGGCTCGATAAAGCAACTCAAGTTGTCGACAGAGGAGCAAAACGAAGGAATAAACCGAGCGGAGCGAGAACGTCCCAGTGAAGAAGCATCAACAACAGAACCACTCTATTAGAGATAAAACGAAGCACACGTGATAAAAATCAAGTGATAACGACCAGAAAATGAACCATGACCTATGTCCTTATACAATTCATCTCACCTTTCTCTTTGAGAAAGCGTTCATACCTCCTTTTTACTGTGCCACGATCGAGTCCCAATACCTTTGCAGCATAAGTATAGTTTCCTAGGGAATGAATCATGCATTCATCCAACAGCCCCCCTCCACCGCTTTCATCACCACACTCATATCAGGATCGCTATTAGAACTGACATAAACCAACAATCGAGCAGCAAGACATTTCCGAACTTTCAACAGATCGACTAGCATTTGCTTTTCAGTCCTATGCAGTAGCAGATGAATAACTTCCTGATCATCAATATGACCCACTTCCACTCGATAGGTTCCTGTACCTTGGACTTTATCAATCAACGTATTTAATCGATGAGTTTTAACCTTCTTAGAAAAAGGTTTCATTTTCTAACATTGAGGCAAAACACTGCTGTTCAAAGAGAGCGGTCAACATGATGTAGAGCTCATCCTAATGAGTGAATTTGGCTTGATAATTGAGGTTAATTTCGTTCATTTGCCATAAATTTTCCTCTAGGTGGCCCTTGGCATTCCTGCCTATACTCAGCATGGTCTTCAGCTCTTTCTTACATTTAGAATATTGAGGCTGTTTTATCTTTGGCTTGATGAACTCTACCAAAAACTCATTTCTTTTTTTTGTAGGCCAATAGGCTTGGCTTTGGTCAAATGAATAATAACGAGAGGGGAGGCGTTTGAAATCGTTTGGTCTATTGCTTGATAGTACTTTAAGTTAAGGCTCATGAATGGTCGCTAACTCTTATAATCCGGTGGAAGAACGTCCGAAAAGCCTGAGCTCAAGGTAGTCAAGGTGATACAACCGCGCCTCAGCCCAAACATAATTAACAATTAAGGCGTGACTTGAACACGCTAAGAATAACAAGGTTAATCTCGTTATTTAAGTTTATTCAGTACGTTGAAGAATTCTTTGAATTCAACCGTAAATAGAGCACCGACTATTACTGGTAGACCGCTATTAAAAGCGGACCTGCTTAAATTTCCCAACGCCGATAGCAGATCGCTCTTTTAAAATCACGTCTAGTGCTCTCTCAAATACGTACTTATTGCCCTTAATTAAGTCTCGTGCACCACCACTGTTAAACCAGATGAAAGAATAATATTCAGAGTAATTTGATAAGGTTGTTTTGAAAACAACCCCCATTGTCCCCGTTTAGACACCCATCAAACTTAAACCTTTATTAATTAAAAATATTCTTAAAAGGTTTAATTTGTATCTTTAGTGCTTTATATTGGTTACATGAAATTAAGGCATTAAGGGCACCCAATGACCACCATCATCGATTCATTAGAACTTGTTTGTGAACGTATGCAGCAAGAGCAGTCAGATCTGAAAGCCGTTATCAAAGAGCGTATGCAGATCAAAGTAACTGATACAGAAATTGAGGGGAGTGTCGATAGGCTTATCTATAATCACTCATTGAAGAAGAAAGAGCTTCAAGAGCTGTTTGGCTTATCTCGTGTGACCTTCAATTCTAGAATAGATGAAGCAACCGAGCAGGGCGTCGTTGGCGCTCCTATTATCCAAGGACGCACTCACCTGTATAATCGCTTCGACGTCGCCAATATGATGGAGTTCATGAACTTTCCTAAGTACAACCAGCGCTTTGAACCGACAACCGTTGTAGTGGAAAACCATAAAGGGGGCACTGGCAAATCCACCACGACAGTAACCCTAGCGACCACTGCTGCGCTTGATCTTAATCTTAATGCACGCTGCCTAGTGATAGATTTAGATCCCCAAGGCTCAACAGGCCAAAACCTGATTCATCAAGCCGACGATGAATCAGTCTACATGACAGCTGTTGATATCGCGCTAGCAGGCCAAGAGCCCGAAGGTGATTTTTCTCAATACCTTAATGACTACCGTTATGACGAGTTAGTTAAAGCGATTCCGTTTAAGACTCACCTCCCTAACTTAGATGTGATTCCTGCCTTCCCATCAGACGAACGCTTTGTCGATTCTTACTGGGGGCAAGATGAAATAGGTCAACGGAATTTGCTGAGTGTGTTGCGTGAAAAAATCTTACCCATACTTAAAGAAGAGTACGACCTAATCTTCATCGATACGCCCCCACAGAACTCTCCAATTCTCTGGGCAGTGAATGAGGCGGCTGATGCGGTCTTGATTCCAGTCACCCCACGAGAGTTTGATTTTGCCTCAACGAGTAACTACATGGCCACTATGCCAGGTACATTTAGAGCATTACCATCACAAGGAAAAAATTTAAAGTGGGCTAAATTGCTTCCAGTGAACTTCGATGAGAAGAGCGCTCATGAAGTTAAAGTGTTTGATAAATTGCTGCGTGCGGCGCAAGGGCATTTATTATCAACAGCGATCCGTCACTCTGAAGCGTTTGTCGCGGCTGCGGAAAGCAACCGTACAGTACTGGATATTCGAAAATCAGAGCAGATTTGTAGTGGTAAACAATTTGATTTAGCTATGACATCGGTGAATGCCGTGTACCACCAATTCATCACTGAAATTAAGCAGCTAGCAACAAAAGGGCTATAACATGTTACGACCTCAAGACAAGCGAACCGGCTTTAACCAAGGCAATCAATTAGGAAAACGAGTTAAAGCCGAACCCCCTAAAAAAACATTCACGTTTGCTAGCGGTAAAACAGCCACTGCAGAAAGAG
>NZ_AJZM02000314.1 GCF_000272405.2 Vibrio tasmaniensis 1F-187 | reverse complement strand
ATTTTGCTTACCGGTTGGCTCATTGCGAAAACTCAAGGTAACGCGATGAGGGCAAGTGATGTTACGCGACACATTACGGATTGAAGAAAAGGCTTCTGGTAAGGCGTACAAGCGATAATCACCAGGCAATCGAGAAAGCCCTAAATGAACAAGGCGTGTGCGTACCTCTTCCCCTTGGTCATTGGTATGACGGGTGGCGATATGACCACGATGGGTTAACGCTTCGGTATCGGGAGATAACGCTTGCAGGTTCAAAGGTTCTAATGGGTTGTAGCTTTTTTCATTGGGTCTGTCTTGGCGTTTATCAAAGTTTAAGGTATCACCGACGCTGGTCAACAGTCCCTCAGGCGTGACGGGCAGTAAATC
>NZ_AJZM02000313.1 GCF_000272405.2 Vibrio tasmaniensis 1F-187 | reverse complement strand
CTGAATTACGCAACAAAGCCACAAGAAGCTTACGCCAGAACCTCTCAATACCTTAAGGTTTTCATCGGATAAACAGTCCAAGAGTTCAAAGAAATAATTTATTGTTTGGCGCTTTGTGTCCCTTGATGCTCCCGCAGGTAAAGGAGTTATGATTATGCTATCTAATTGCTTCAGTAGCCTAGAATCTTGCAAATGATGCCTTTCAATGATGGCTCCATTCTTCTCGTGAAACTTTTTAACCATGTTTGCTTCACTTATTGTCATCCCTGCTCCTCACTTCCTAGTTCTCTTACTGAAGCTTCCACTTCTTGACTTAGCTCCTGTTTTTCCCGAGTTAAACGTTCTTCAACATCCTTGTAAATTTCACTAACCCACAGGTCTAACTTCTCATCATATGTAATGCCTCTAGCCACATTAACGTAATGCTGTAATGTGGTATCCCAGCTATTGTGACCTAGCAGCTCCATAACCTTCCATTTGATGAAACCTAATGGCATCCCCATAGCGAACATAGCTTTAATTAACCTTGTAGCATATGTGGCTCTAGAGCCATGAAAGTGCGGCTCATCAAGGATTAAGTTGCCTTTTTTTCTGAGTTCTGGTCTCGATTTGGAAACAATATTAATAACAGAGCGCTCAGAGATTCTGACCCCACGTTGGTTTATAAATAATGGCTTGCCGTGTGTTTGTTCGTAGGCTAATGCATCGGAGTGCTCAGGAAGGCTTTCTAAGTAGGATTTGTACTTAGGCATATGCTTGAGTCGTTTTGCAGAATTCTTATGAGCAAAAAGACGTGACATCAGTTTCTTGGGAACTAATACGGTTCTTCGCTTGTCATTTTTGCCAATTATCTCAACATCGAATACTGATTTATCAGATAGTTCAGGATCTACAATTTGTTCATCAGGTAAGCGGGTTATTTCTTTAGCCCTGAGACCCACCTGAAAACCTAAATCAGCCCAGAGACGTCTTGTCTCAAACTGCATGTATTGAGTTCCGAAAAAAGCCGTCATTTCAGCTAGTGACCAAGGCTGATTGTCTCGTTTCACCTTATCCGATTTGTGTTTCTTTGGTACCCTTAGGTCAGTTGTTTGTACTAGGAGTGGTTTCTTATATGCAGAAATAACAGCATCAGGAGCAAAGAGAAAGTCCAACTCATCATCGTCTTTATCCTTGCCCTTGGATACTGAAACGTACTTGTAATCAAAAGGGATCTTATCAATTCGACCAGTCTTATACATCCATTCGTAAAACTGTTTAACATGCAAGAGTAAAAGGTTCCCAGTGCTGAACTCTATCTCCCTAGATTTCACTCTATCAATGACATGACTTTTAAATCGGTATGGCGGCAGCCATAGTTTCTGGTCAGCAGAGAAAGTGTTTAGTAGGCCATCGTAAATATCTAAGCTCTCTTCTTCGCAGAAAGTAAAGTATGCTTTGAGTGAAGCTGCTATCTTATCAAGTGTGACCACCTGAACTGTCTCACCATCGCTATCTCTATTCTTGTCCTCTATATCCTTGTAATTAACACGACCTGTGTATTTCTGCTGTAAGAACAAGTTAGCATCAAGACATTCACTCATCATAGAAGTGCTATGCAACACGGGAAACTTAAGTACCACTTCTGGTGCCTGATATTTGATAACTCTCAAATGTTCACCATTCAGCTCTTCTGTCTCTCCATTGAAAGAACCTAATGCGCCTACTTCTAATTCGATAGCCTTCTTAAGAATCATATGGATAACCACTGTAAAGTAACACAAACCAAAAGGTAACACTTTTTGTATTACTTTACAGGTGACACTTCCATAAATTTGATCGAGGTGACGGTGGTGCTCGCTTACCTTGCTGCTGGCCAATAATATCTTGTAAGTCACGATTATCAGACACATCGACATGATGATGCTCGGTTCGATATAAACCAAGCTGAGCCTGACCACACATATCCGCACAAACCTCTAGCAAGGTTTGCGCTGATTTATGGGCCCCCTTGCCGACTAAGGCCGCCTGATCACCATTGTGATGTGGAACTACTAAGCATCGCTCGACACTATCGGCGGCTAACGTCGCAGGCAGAACGCCCTTTACCGAGCGCAACTCTCCTGACAATGCCAACTCACCGATAAATTCATGTTGAGCTATTTTTGATGTCGGAAGCTGATCTGACGCCACCAAAATCCCAAGCGCGATTGGCAGATCGAAACGCCCTCCCTCTTTGGGTAAATCAGCAGGCGCGAGGTTGACCGTGATCCTTTTCGAAGGAAATTCAAAGCGAGAATTGATGATGGCACTCCTGACTCGATCTTTAGATTCTTTGACCGTCGTTTCAGGTAGCCCCACCAATGTAAACCCAGGCATACCGTTGCTTATATGCACTTCAACGGTCACTTCTGGTGCCTCTACTCCCACACTAGCCCGGCTGTGAATTATCGCGAGTCCCATAACTTTCCTTTGTCTTTGATTTAAAAGTATTCGCTCTGGGTATTCGTTGCTCACCAAAGCGATAAGGTTGTTATATAGCTTGGTGGAATGGTGTTTTAATGTGAAAAAAGAATGACATTTTCCTTGTCATACTGCAGATTTGTGTGATAACACTAGAGATGTAAACTTTTACTGAAGACAATAAACGAGAAAACTCGAATATTATGATTTTTAACGCTCGCATTTACGCACTGATTAACCTGATTATCGTAGTCATTATTAAGACTGCGCGGGGGCGAGTGGGAAAAAAGTAACCACGAATTAGAAAAACCCCCCGCACTGAAAAGTCCGGGGGTTTTTTCTAATTTAGACATTCGATTTTATATTTTGAAACATTTTCGGCTTTGCCGATTTACAGGAAGAATGGGAGCACAAGATGTGCAGAGACAATGGAAACAATTACCAAAACAAAGGTAATACGGAGGAATTACGATGAAAGGCGCAGAACTGGTCGTATCCGCACTCAAGCAACAAGGCATTGAGACCGTATTTGGTTACCCTGGCGGTGCCATCATGCCAATCTACGATGCACTCTATGACGGCGGGGTTGAACATATCCTATGTCGCCATGAGCAAGGCGCTGCAATGGCCGCTATCGGTATGGCTCGAGCAACGCAAGACGTCGCTGTTTGTATGGCAACCTCAGGCCCGGGGGCAACTAACCTAGTCACAGGTCTTGCTGATGCTTTTATGGATTCCATCCCACTCGTAGCTATCACTGGTCAAGTTGCTAGTTCCCACATTGGTACCGATGCATTCCAAGAAATGGATGTGATTGGTATGTCTCTGTCATGTACTAAACACAGCTACCTTGTTACCGATATTGAAGATCTTGCGCCAACATTGGCTGAAGCATTTATCGTTGCAAAAGCAGGGCGTCCCGGTCCGGTTATTGTCGATATCGCTAAAGATGTTCAACTAGCCGAATCCCCTGTAAAAATTCTTCCTGAATTTACACCACCAGCAATTCCTGTTGTGACAACGGATGCTATTGAGCAAGCTCAGTACTTCTTATCTCAAGCGACTCGTCCTGTTTTATACGTAGGTGGTGGCGTTCAACTGGCGAAAGCAACCGATGCAGTTCGTGAGTTTTTACGCCTTAACCCAATGCCGGCCGTAAGCACACTGAAAGGCTTAGGCACTATCGAGCGTGACGACCCACACTATCTTGGCATGCTTGGTATGCACGGCACTAAAGCCGCTAACCTAGTGGTTCAAGAAAGTGACCTGTTGATTGTTGTGGGCGCTCGTTTTGATGACCGAGTTACTGGTAAGCTCGACACCTTTGCACCGCACGCTAAAGTTATCCATATTGATATCGATGCGGCTGAGTTCAGCAAACTACGTCTTGCCGATGCACCAATTCGTGGTGACATCAACAAGATCATGCCTCAACTGGAGCTAAGCCAAGACATCTCTTCTTGGGTTCATCACTCCGAAGGCCTTCGTAGCTCATTCAAATGGCGTTACGACCACCCTGGCGACCTTATCTTCGCACCTCTGTTGTTGAAACAACTGTCAGACATGATGCCTGCGAGTTCTATGGTTTCGACCGATGTTGGCCAACATCAGATGTGGGCAGCTCAACACATTCAGCCACGCGATCCACAAAACTTCATCACTTCAGCGGGCTTAGGCACTATGGGCTTTGGCCTACCTGCAGCCATGGGTGCATCGGTTGGTCGTCCTAATGACCAATCTATACTTATCTCAGGTGACGGCTCGTTCATGATGAACATTCAAGAGCTTGGTACGCTGAAGCGTCGCCAAATCCCAGTAAAAATGGTGCTGCTTAACAACTCGCGCTTAGGCATGGTTCGCCAATGGCAATCGCTGTTCTTTGATGGCCGACACAGTGAAACCATCTTGGATGACAACCCGGATTTCGTCATGCTAGCGAAAGCATTTGATATCCCGGGCAAAACCATCACGCGTAAAGAAGAAGTAGAACCAGCACTGAAAGAGATGCTAGAGAGCAAAACCGCTTACCTACTTCATGTTCTTATCGATGAAGAAGAGAACGTATGGCCACTAGTACCGCCAGGTGCTTCAAACAGTGAGATGTTGGAGAACACATAACATGAAAAGATACCTATTAGACATCAAAGCCGATGATAAGCCTGTACTACTAGAGCGTGTTCTTCGTGTTATCCGCCACCGTGGCTTTATTGTTAAGCAAGTAGCTGGCACTCAAAACCACGAAAGCAAAGTGGCGAGTGTTGAGATCATTGTCGACAGTGAGCGTCCGATCTCTTTCTTGGTAAACCAAATCGAAAAACTGTGGGACGTGCGTACCGTTGACGTTATCTCGATCAGCCGTAATGAATTGCCAAACAACAACTTACAACAAAAGATAAACGCATAAGGAACCGCTAACATGACAGCTAAAACAGCAGACTATATTTGGTTTAATGGTGAGATGGTTCCTTGGGCAGAGGCGAACGTTCACGTCCTGACTCACGCAATGCACTACGGTACTTCTGTGTTTGAAGGTGTTCGTTGCTACAACACACCAAAGGGTCCGGTTATCTTCCGTCACCCAGAGCATGCTAAGCGCCTAAAAGACTCAGCAAAAATCTACCGCTTCCCTATTCCTTACACTGAGGAAGAAATTATGGAAGCGACTCGCGAAACGCTACGCCAAAATAAGCTAGAGTCAGCGTACATCCGCCCTCTCGGCTTTGTCGGTAACGTTGGCTTAGGTGTTTGCCCGCCTGAAAACACAGAGATGGATCTGATCATCGCTGCTTTCCCTTGGGGTTCTTACCTAGGCGAAGAAGCGCTAGAAAACGGCGTTGATGCGATGATTTCTAGCTGGAACCGTGCCGCTCCAAACACTATCCCAACCGCAGCAAAAGCCGGTGGTAACTACCTATCTTCACTACTGGTTGGTGGTGAAGCTCGCCGTCATGGTTACGATGAAGGCATCGCACTGAGTGTTGATGGTTACCTTTCAGAGGGTGCAGGTGAGAACATCTTTGTGATTCGTAATGGCGTACTATCAACGCCACCAGCGACCAGCGCAATTCTGCCGGGTATCACTCGTGATTCGATCATGACACTAGCAAAAGACATGGGTTATGAGATCCGTGAGGAGAACATTGCTCGTGAAGCACTATACCTTGCCGATGAAGTATTCATGACAGGCACAGCTGCCGAAATCGTTCCGGTTCGCAGCGTAGACAAAATTACAGTAGGTGAAGGCAAACGCGGTCCTATCACTGAAAAAGTTCAAGCGGCTTACTTTGGTTTATTCAATGGCACGACTGAAGATAAGTGGGGCTGGTTAGATTATGTTTACCCAGCAGACCAAACTTCAGCAAACCAAACGCAAACAACTAAGTAAGCAACAGCCAAATATTTTATAAGGATTTAAGCAATGCCAATCTATCGTTCAGCAACGACTACCCACGGACGCAACATGGCTGGTGCGCGCGCTTTATGGCGTGCAACTGGCGTTAAAGATGATGACTTCGGTAAGCCGATCATCGCGGTTGTAACTCGTTCACTCAATTTGTACCAGGCCACGTTCACCTTAAAGACATGGGTCAACTGGTTGCGGGTGAAATCGAGAAAGCCGGCGGTATCGCTAAAGAATTCAACACCATCGCAGTCGATGATGGTATCGCAATGGGCCACGGCGGTATGCTGTACTCACTGCCATCACGTGAGCTTATCGCAGACTCGGTAGAGTACATGGTCAATGCACACTGTGCAGATGCGATGGTGTGTATCTCTAACTGTGACAAAATCACTCCGGGAATGATGATGGCAGCTATGCGCCTAAACATCCCAGTGATCTTTGTATCTGGCGGCCCAATGGAAGCAGGTAAAACCAAGCTTTCAGATCAAATCATCAAGCTAGATCTTGTTGACGCGATGATTCAGGGTGCCGATCCAACCATTTCTGATGAGCAAAGTGAGCAAGTAGAGCGTTCTGCATGTCCGACATGTGGTTCATGTTCAGGTATGTTCACAGCGAACTCAATGAACTGTCTAACAGAAGCACTTGGCCTATCTCAGCCTGGTAACGGTTCTATGCTAGCAACCCACGCAGACCGTGAAGAGCTATTCATCAATGCCGGTAAACGTATCGTTGACCTAACTAAGCGTTACTACGAGCAAGACGACGAATCAGCACTGCCACGCAACATCGCAAATCGCGCAGCCTTTGATAATGCAATGGCGTTAGATATCGCGATGGGTGGTTCAAGTAACACCGTTCTTCACCTTTTAGCAGCCGCTCAAGAAGGCGACATTGACTTTGATATGGGTGATATCGACGAGATGTCTCGCCGCGTTCCACACCTATGTAAAGTTGCTCCTTCGACGCCTAAATACCACATGGAAGACGTTCACCGTGCTGGTGGCGTAATGGCTATCTTAGGTGAGCTTGATCGTGCAGGTCTACTCAATAACCAAACTCGCACCGTGCTTGGTCTAAGCATGCAAGAGCAACTTGCTCAGTACGACATCATGCAGACAGAAGACGAAGCGGTGCTTAAGTTCTTCCGTGCTGGCCCTGCGGGCATCCGAACAACCAAAGCATTCTCACAAGATTGCCGTTGGGATCGTCTTGATGACGACCGTAAAGAAGGTTGTATTCGTACTAAAGAAAACGCATTCAGCCAAGAAGGTGGTCTAGCGGTACTTTCAGGTAACATCGCGGTTGATGGTTGTATCGTTAAGACCGCGGGTGTTGATGAAGAAAACCTTAAATTCCAAGGCCCTGCAATCGTATTCGAAAGCCAAGATACGGCAGTAGACGGCATCTTAGCGGGTAAAGTAAAAGCCGGCGAAGTGGTTGTTATTCGTTACGAAGGTCCTAAAGGTGGTCCGGGCATGCAAGAGATGCTTTACCCAACGACTTACCTAAAATCGATGGGGCTAGGAAAGTCGTGTGCGCTTCTAACTGACGGACGTTTCTCTGGTGGTACATCAGGTCTATCTATCGGTCACGCTTCTCCAGAAGCAGCAAGTGGCGGTGTGATTGGTCTAGTGAACACTGGCGATATTATCACTATCGACATCCCTAGCCGCTCAATCACACTTGATGTGCCAGAAGCAGAGCTTGAAGCACGTCGAGTTAAACAGGATGCTCTAGGCTGGAAACCAGAAAACCGTCAGCGTGAAGTGTCTTTCGCACTGAAAGCTTATGCAAGCATGGCGACCAGTGCCGACAAAGGCGCTGTACGTGATAAGTCTAAACTTGAGGGCTAACTATGAGTGATGACACCTCCAGCCCCCAAAAACAAACTGGCGCAGATTATCTGCGTCAGATCCTGAGAGCGCCGGTTTACGAAGCGGCAATCGTGACACCTCTGCAGGATATGCCACGTTTAAGCGCGCGCATTGGTAATCAGGTTCAGCTTAAACGAGAAGACCGTCAGCCGGTGCACTCGTTCAAGCTACGTGGTGCCTACAACATGGTATCAAGCCTTTCTGAACAACAGAAAGCCGCAGGTGTGATTGCTGCATCGGCAGGTAACCATGCTCAAGGTATGGCGCTGTCCGGTTCTAAGCTTGGTATTCAGACCACGATTGTGATGCCAAAAACGACGCCGGATATCAAGGTTGATGCGGTACGCGGATTTGGTGGTAATGTGGTTCTGCACGGCAGTAATTTCGATGAAGCAAAAGCGGAAGCGGAACGCCTATCGGCTGAACATGGCTTCACCTTTGTACCTCCTTTCGATCACCCACTGGTGATTGCAGGGCAAGGTACTATGGGCATGGAGATGCTGCAGCAAAACGGTCACATGGATTATATCTTTGTGCCGGTTGGTGGTGGTGGCTTAGCCGCTGGTGTTGCAGTGCTTATCAAACAACTGATGCCAGAGATTAAAGTGATTGCGGTAGAGCCTGAAGACTCAGCTTGCTTGAAAGCAGCACTGGATGCGGGTGAACCAGTGGTACTGGATCAGGTCAGCATGTTTGCTGATGGTGTTGCGGTTAAACGCATTGGTGAAGAAACCTTCCGTCTTTGCCAACAGTACATTGATGGTCATATTACAGTCTCTAGCGATGAAATCTGCTCTGCGGTAAAGGACATCTTTGAAGACACCCGTGCAATTGCTGAGCCTTCAGGAGCGCTTGCTCTGGCAGGCCTTAAGAAGTTTGCAGAACAAAACCAACTGCAAAATAAGCAACTAGCAACGGTATTGTCTGGTGCGAACACCAACTTCCACGGTCTGCGTTATGTCTCTGAGCGTTGTGAATTGGGTGAGAAGCGAGAAGGTCTACTTGCGGTGACTATCCCAGAACGACAAGGTGCGTTCCTAGAGTTCTGTAACATTATTGGTGGTCGAGCGGTGACTGAGTTTAACTACCGCCACAACGACGAAAGCCTGGCGAATATCTTCGTTGGTGTACGTCTACAAGGTGGACAAGAAGAACTCGAACACATCATCAATGACTTACGTGAGGGTGACTACGCGGTTGTCGACTTGTCTGATGACGAGATGGCAAAACTTCATATTCGTTACATGATTGGCGGCAAACCATCGAAACCATTGAAAGAGCGTCTGTACAGCTTTGAGTTCCCTGAATACCCAGGAGCATTGATTAAATTCCTTGATACCTTAGGGACTCACTGGAATATCAGCTTGTTCAACTATCGTAACCATGGTGCTGATTACGGTCGTGTGCTGTGTGGTTTTGAGCTTGGTGATGACGATTTGGCTCAGTTCTCTACGCATTTAGAAGAACTCGGCTACCAATGCAAAGATGAAACCGATAACCCTTCCTACAAGTTCTTCTTGTCTTAAGAGTTCGGCCTAAACATGAAAAAGAGCGAGTTATGATAACTCGCTCTTTTTATTGGGCTGATTCAAACCTAACCCGAATGATCTTCAACGGATCACATCATTAGATCGCTTTACGATGATCCAACCAATCTTGGTGAAGTTGCTCACTTGATCCTAGATATTTGACCATCCATTCGATCAATTTATGGTTATCGTCTTTTCGCCACACCAAACAACAATGACTCTGCGGGCTTGGCTCGGGCAATATTTTTTCTACCAGCAAACCTTGCTCAATAATAGGTGCGGCGATATGCCTTGGCATGTAACCCACCCCAACACCATTTTTAAGACACTCTATCGCACTGTACCAGTTAGGTAACAATAGACGTCTTTGATTCGAAAAGTGCCCTGTGTGTCGCTTAGGCAGTACACTAGAGGTATCATCCAAACATATTGCTGGGTATTGACTGACAAAGGCTTCATTAAGGTTTTGCTCTCGCACACACGGGTGACTGGGTGACATCACAAATGCCCAATCTAACCGCCCCATATCCTTAACTTCAAAGTCACCACCAACCGGAATCGCCGAGGTTGCACCAATCACGACATCCGCCCTGCCCTGTGCAATGGCTTCCCAAGAGCCGTTAAACACTTCCATGTTAATCTGCAGCTCAGCGAACTCAAAGGTTTGATAAAACTCTTCAATCATAGGCTTCATCTTGTCGAGCTTAACCACGTTATCAAGCGTTAAGCGCAAGGTTTTCTTCCAACCACGCGCAGCTCGGCGAGTCTGGGCACTGAGTTCTTCCATCTGTCTCAGCAGTTGACGAGCCTCTTCAATAAACAACTCACCTGCAGGTGTCAGCTCTACTTTTCTTGGTAACCGTCTGAAAAGTAGAACATCAAGCTCTTGCTCTACCTGCCTAACCCCATAGCTGATCGCTGAGGGCACTTTGTGCAATTGTTCTGCCGCCGCAGTAAAACTGCCTAAGCGAGCAACAGTATCGAGCATTTCTAAAGAAGATTTAGAGAACATAAGCCTTCAAATTTTTTGATTGATAACCACATATTTTAGCGTTTTATTTTATCAGGTCTGAAAAATAGAATGTCAGCACAAATAAACAGGGGCCTTCACTTCTGTATATCAAACAATTTTTTTGATGATAAAAACATCACTACCTTTAGCTTAATGGCATCTTATGAATATTTCTAAATTTCAATTGGTCTACCTTGCAGTACTTTCAATGCTTGGCTTTATTGCGACCGATATGTACCTTCCTGCATTTAAGGCAATGGAAGTTGATTTCGCAACCGGTCCAGAGCAGATTGCTCTGTCTCTAACTGTATTCCTTGGCGGTATGGCAATGGGTCAGCTTCTTTGGGGTCTGGCGAGTGACAAGTATGGTCATCGCAACACACTAGCGGTTGGTCTTGTTATCTTTACGGCAGCGTCATTCGGCTTGGCATTCAGCACCGAGGTATGGCACCTACTAACACTACGCTTCATTCAAGCGATCGGTGTGTGTGCGCCTGCGGTAATCTGGCAAGCAATGGTTATCAAGCGTTACTCGCAAAGCAGTAGCCAGCAAATTTTTGCTACTATCATGCCTCTAGTAGCGCTATCTCCAGCACTAGCACCTCAACTGGGTGTGTTGCTAGCAAACAGCTTTGGCTGGCACAGTATCTTCATTACATTGACTTTGATGGGCGCACTACTAATTGCAACAACAATGGCTCAACCAAAAGAAGCGCCTGAAGTAAAGCAGACATCGATTAAGACAGACATCAAGATGTTGATAAAATCAAAGCCTTACATGGGTAATGTTTTAATGTTTGCTTCGGCATCTGCAGCGTTCTTCGCTTACCTAACAGGTATGCCAGAGATAATGGCTCAGCTAGGTTATGAAGCAAAAGACATCGGCTTGAGCTTTATCCCACAGACAATCGCGTTCATGGCGGGTGGTTATTTCGGTAAGCAAGCGGTGAAGAAATATGGTGATGGCGTTGTACTAAGAAATCTTATCGGTTTGTTCAGCGTTGCAGCGATGCTTATCTTCATTGCATCACAGTGGGAACTGACGTCAATCTGGCCTCTGCTTGCGCCTTTCTGTTTGATTGCAGTAGCAAACGGTGCACTTTACCCAATAGTAGTTAACCGTGCTCTATCAAGTGCTAAGCAAAGCCCAGCAACAGCTGCTGGCCTACAAAACAGCCTGCAAATCAGTATCAGTGGCCTATCAAGTGCATTGGTCGCGGCAATGGCTAGCCAAGCACTAAGCGCAACGGGTATCGCGGTTGTGATTTGTTTGGGTGCATTGTGGATTGGCTATATTGTTTCGAACAAAGAACTTTCTGAACACTTCGCGACACCAGACAACTCTCGAGTGGTCGCTGACGAGAAACAAGACTAGTTTCTCGGTTAAAGAAAACAAAAAAGAGCGATATTAGTCGCTCTTTTTTTATATCTAGATATCTAAGAAAAACCAATAGCAGTGCTATTAGCTCTATCGCTGTCATCTGCTTTATAGTTGAGGCTACTTTTTCTTAGTCGGACGCTGCCAGTTGGCAATTTTACGTTCTTTCGCACGACTAATAACAAGCTCGTTCTCAGCAACATCACGAGTCACCGTTGAGCCCGCACCGACAGTTGCGCCGTTGCCAATAGTAACAGGTGCGATCAATTGGCTGTCTGAGCCAACAAATACGTCATCGCCAATGATGGTCTTAAACTTGTTCGCGCCATCGTAGTTACAAGTGATAGCACCCGCACCCACATTTACACGTTGACCGATCTCAGCATCACCTAGGTAAGTAAGGTGATTCGCTTTAGAACCCTCACCAAGACGAGTGTTCTTCACTTCAACAAAGTTACCTACATGCGAATTGTTACGCATGTCAGCTCCTGGACGTAAGCGAGTGAAAGGACCAACCGTACAGTCTTCACCAATTGTCGCACCTTCGATTACGCTGTATGGGCGAACGATAGTGTTGTCATCAATCTCACAGTCTTTAAGTACACAACCAGTGCCGATAACCACGTTATCACCAATGCTTACGCTGCCTTCAATGATTACGTTGGTATCAATCTCAACATCCATACCACATTGAAGCTCACCACGTAGGTCAAAGCGGCTTGGGTCACGTAACATTACGCCTTGCTTTAATAACTTGTCTGCTTGTTCAGCTTGGTAAGCGCGCTCTAGACGAGCCAGTTGAGAGCGGTCGTTCACGCCTTCAACTTCAATTGGGCTTACTGGATGTACAGCCTCAACCGCACGCCCTTCATCGTGAGCCGCTGCAATAACGTCAGTCAGGTAGTATTCACCTTGTGCGTTATCGTTGCTTAAGCCAGACAACCAACGTTTCAGATCGCCACCAGTAGCAACCATAACGCCAGTATTAATCTCTTTGATAAGCTTCTGCTCATCGGTTGCATCTTTTTGCTCAACGATAGCGACAACCGGGCCATTGCGACGAATGATACGACCGTAGCCCATCGGGTTGTCTAACACGACCGTTAGTAGTGCGATACCACCGTTTGGTTGAGCGTCTAATAGGTTTTCAATGGTTTCAGGAGAGATTAGTGGAACATCACCGTATAGCACCAATACTTTTTCATCATCAGCGAAATGTGCAGATGCTTGATCTACAGCGTGACCAGTACCTAGCTGCTCAGCTTGCAGTGCCCAATTTACAGACTCTTCAGCTAGAGTAGCCTTCATCTGATCACCACCGTGGCCGTAAACCAGGTTGATATTTTGAGCGCCTAAACCATTACATGTATCGATAACATGCTTCACCATTGGCTTACCCGCTAGCGTGTGCAGAACCTTTGGTGTGTTTGAATACATGCGAGTGCCTTTGCCCGCCGCGAGAATCACTGCGCTAAACTTCATTGTAAACCTATCCAACAGTATTTTTATTAAGCCGATATTGTAACCGTTTTTGGCAAAAAAATTAAATCACAATAACCATTTAACCAGTAGTGGTGCTTAAAAGGTGCATTTTTCAGAACCTAAAAATGCAAAAAGGCGACCCTTAGGTCGCCTTTATCTCAGAGTCTATAATCTTAAAAAGATTAACGACGCTGCTTTGTCAGTTCGATAACTCGTAACTGAGCAATGGCTTTAGCCAGTTCACCGGCCGCTTGTGCGAAGTCTATATCGCCATGCTGATTTTGGATATTCTCCACAGCCTTGCGTTTAGCTTCTTCCGCCTTTGCTGCGTCTAGCTCTTCACCACGGATAGCTGTATCAGCCAGTACAGTCGCTGTACCAGGCTGAACTTCTACCATACCACCAGAAACATAAATAATTTCTTCGTGGCCGTGCTGCTTAACAATACGCACCATACCAGGCTTGATAGCGGTCAGCAGTGGAGTGTGACCATGGAAAATACCAAGCTCACCCTCACTACCGGTCACCTGAAACGTCTCAACAAGACCAGAGAAAATTTGTTTCTCGGCACTTACAACGTCTAGGTGAAAGGTTATTGCTGCCATATCGCCTCCTAGTTAGCCTTATAGCTTCTTAGCATTCTCGATAGCTTCGTCAATTGCACCACAGTACATGAACGCTTGCTCTGGAATGTCATCGTATTCACCAGATAGAAGACCTTGGAAGCCACGTAGAGTCTCTTTAAGAGGTACGTAAACGCCTGGGTCACCTGTAAATACTTCCGCTACGTGGTAAGGCTGAGTTAGGAACTTCTCAATCTTACGAGCACGAGATACAACTTGCTTATCTTCTTCAGATAGCTCGTCCATACCTAGGATAGCAATGATATCTTTCAGCTCTTTATAGCGCTGAAGAGTAGACTGAACGCCACGAGCGATGTCGTAGTGTTCTTGTCCAACTACCAATGGATCCAGTTGACGTGAAGTAGAATCTAGCGGGTCGATCGCTGGGTATAGACCCATAGATGCGATGTTACGGTTAAGTACAACCGTTGCATCCAAGTGAGCGAACGTTGTTGCTGGAGACGGGTCAGTCAAGTCATCCGCAGGTACGTATACCGCCTGTACAGACGTGATAGAACCAGCTTTAGTTGACGTGATACGCTCTTGTAGAACACCCATTTCTTCAGCTAGTGTAGGTTGGTAACCTACCGCAGAAGGCATACGACCTAGAAGTGCTGATACTTCAGTACCTGCTAGTGTGTAACGGTAGATGTTATCAACGAACAGTAGAACGTCACGACCTTCGTCACGGAAGCGCTCTGCCATTGTTAGACCAGTCAGTGCAACACGTAGACGGTTACCTGGTGGCTCGTTCATCTGGCCGTAAACCATCGCTACTTTTGATTCTTCAGGTTTTTCGATGTTTACAACACCTGCTTCCTGCATCTCAAAGTAGAAATCGTTACCTTCACGAGTACGCTCACCTACACCTGCAAATACAGATAGGCCTGAGTGTTGAAGTGCGATGTTGTTGATAAGTTCCATCATGTTAACGGTCTTACCTACACCAGCACCACCGAATAGACCGATTTTACCACCCTTAGCGAATGGACAAATCAAGTCGATTACTTTAACACCAGTTTCTAGAAGAGCTGTCTCGTTAGACTGCTCTTCGTAGCTTGGAGCTTCACGGTGAATGGCGTAATGCTCTTCAGCACCAATCTCGCCACACTCATCAATCGCGTCACCTAGGACATTCATGATACGACCCAATGTCTTAGTACCTACTGGTACTGAGATTGGAGCGCCAGTATTTTCAACTGTCAAACCACGACGTAAACCATCAGAGCTACCCATTACGATTGCGCGAACTACGCCACCGCCAAGTTGTTGCTGAACTTCAAGAACTAGACGCTCTTTCACTTCATTAACATTCAGAGCATCGTATACACGAGGTACTTCGCCCTGTGGGAACTCTACGTCGACTACCGCACCGATGATCTGTACGATCTTACCTGTAGCCATCGTTAATCCTCTAACTATTTAGTTTTACCTAAGCTTAAACCGCAGCTGCGCCTGAAACGATCTCAGAAAGTTCTTGTGTAATCGCCGATTGACGGGCTTTGTTATACACAAGTTCTAAGTCATCAATAATGTCACCAGCATTATCTGTTGCTGATTTCATTGCAATCATTCGAGCCGCTTGCTCACAAGCAAGGTTCTCGACCACACCTTGGTACACTTGAGATTCGACATAGCGAACCAATAGTGCATCTAGTAGTGGCTTTGGCTCGGGCTCATAAATGTAGTCCCAAGAATGACTGCGTTTCATTTCTTCGCTGTCTGATTTAGGCAAAGGAAGTAATTGATCGATCGTTGGTTCTTGAACCATAGTGTTTTCAAACTTGTTGAACACTACGAACAGGCGATCTAGTTCGCCTTCATCATATTTCTTCAGCATAACGCTCACAGAGCCAATCAAGTCTTCAAGGCTTGGACGATCGCCCAGACCAGAAACTTGAGCTGCTACTTTCGCGCCGCTGTTGTTGAAAAATGCTGTTGCTTTAGAGCCTACAATTGCAAGCTCAACATCAGCACCTTTCTCAGACCAATCTTTCATGTCGTTCATGGCTTTCTTGAACAAGTTAATGTTCAAACCACCACAAAGACCACGGTCTGTAGAAACGATGATGTAACCAACACGTTTGGCTTCACGTTCCTCAAGATAAGGATGCTTATACTCGAGGCTACCATTAGCCAAATGACCGATCACTTTACGCATTGTTTCTGCATATGGACGAGTAGCTTCCATTGCGTCTTGAGAACGACGCATTTTTGAAGCTGCTACCATTTCCATTGCTTTCGTAATCTTCTGTGTGCTTTTAACACTACCGATTTTATTACGTATCTCTTTTGCGCCGGCCATCGTTACTCTCCGTTAATGGTATGAGGTGGCCCTAAGACCACCTACCAATTACCAGGTCTGGGTTGCCTTGAAATCGTCAACAAGCTTCTTCAGCTCAGCTTCGATTTCTTTGTTGAAAGCACCCGTTGCGTCGATCTGTGTTACTAGATCAGCGTATTGACCACGAGCAAACGACAGTAAAGCAGCTTCAAAGTCTAGAACTTTAGAAAGTTCAACGTCTTGAAGGTATCCACGCTCTGCAGCGAAGATTACTAGAGCTTGGTCAAATACAGACATAGGAGCGTATTGCTTCTGCTTCATCAGTTCTGTAACTTTTTGACCGTGGTCTAGCTGCTTCTTAGTCGCTTCATCAAGATCCGAAGAGAACTGAGCAAATGCTGCAAGTTCACGGTATTGAGCTAGAGCAGTACGGATACCGCCAGATAGCTTCTTGATGATTTTAGTCTGCGCCGAACCACCTACACGAGAAACTGAGATACCAGGGTCAACAGCTGGACGTACGCCCGCGTTGAACAGCTCAGTTTGTAGGAAGATCTGACCATCAGTAATCGAGATTACGTTCGTTGGTACGAATGCAGATACGTCACCAGCTTGCGTTTCGATGATAGGAAGAGCTGTTAAAGAACCAGTCTTGCCTGTCACTTCACCGTTAGTGAATTTTTCTACGTATGCTTCGCTTACACGAGCTGCACGCTCTAGTAGACGAGAGTGAAGGTAGAAAACATCACCTGGGAACGCTTCACGACCTGGTGGACGCTTAAGTAGTAGCGAGATTTGACGGTAAGCGACAGCTTGCTTAGATAGATCATCATAAACAATCAGTGCATCTTCACCGCGATCACGGAAGTATTCGCCCATCGCACAACCAGCATACGGTGCAAGGTATTGCAGCGCTGCAGATTCAGAGGCAGATGCAACAACAACAACAGTGTTTGCTAGTGCGCCGTGCTCTTCTAGTTTGCGAACTACGTTAGCAATAGTCGACGCTTTTTGGCCGATAGCTACGTAGATAGAGAAAATACCAGAATCTTTTTGGTTAATAATCGCATCGATCGCCATTGCTGTTTTACCAGTCTGACGGTCACCGATGATAAGCTCACGTTGACCACGACCGATAGGGATCATTGAGTCAACAGACTTGTAACCAGTTTGAACAGGTTGATCTACCGATTTACGGTCGATTACACCTGGTGCGATAATTTCTACAGGCGAAGTCAATTTAGCTTCGATTGGACCTTTACCATCAATTGGCTCACCTAGCGTGTTTACAACACGACCAAGCATTTCAGGACCTACTGGTACTTCTAGAATACGACCAGTACCTGTAACTTTCATGCCTTCCTGTAGGTCAGCATACGGGCCCATTACAACAGCACCAACCGAATCACGGTTCAAGTTTAGTGCTAGAGCGTAACGGCCACCCGGTAGTTCGATCATTTCACCTTGCATCACGTCCGCTAGGCCGTGGATGCTAAGGATGCCATCGCTTACAGAAACGATAGTACCTTCATTGCGAGCTTCACTAACAACGTCGAAAGATTCAATACGTTGTTTAATTAGATCGCTAATTTCAGTGGAATTAAGTTGCATGCTCCAATCCCCATTAAGACTGCAATGCATCGCTCAGGCGGTCTAAACGACTGCGCGCTGAGTTATCGATGACTAGGTCTCCGGCTCGAATAATAACTCCACTAAGTAGAGTCTCATCTATACTGCAATTCAGCTGAACTTTGCGCGCTAAGCGCTGTTCCAATTTGCTGCTGATCTCTGCACGTTGTTCTTCAGAAAGTTCTACCGCTGAAGTTACTTCAACGTCGATCTCTTTCTCATACTCTTTTTTGAGTATAAAGAACTCTTTACAAACATCAGGAAAAGCCATTAAGCGGCCATTCTCTGCCATCACTTTAATTAAGTTCTGACCGAATTCATCAAATTGTTCGCCACAAATTACAATGAATACTTCAGCTAATTTTTCAGCAGTCATAGAACCGCTTAATAAATTGTGAACATCATCATTTTGTGCCACTTCGGCAGCAAAAGTAAGCATTTGACCCCATTGGTCTAGCTCACCTTTATCTACCGCAAAGTCAAACGCTGCTTTAGCATAGGGGCGTGCGATTGTAGTCAAATCAGACATATACAGCCCCTTGCTTTAAAGTTTTGCAGTAATGTTGTTAAGAAGATCATCGTGTACATCTTTATCGATTGTACGTTCAAGGATTTTCTCAGCACCAGCTATAGCCAGAGTTGCGACTTGTTTGCGCAGGTCATCACGGGCACGTGTACGCTCTGCTTCAATTTCTGCTTCAGCTTGCGCTAAGATCTTCTGGCGTTCTGCCTGAGCCTCTTCGCGTGCTTCATCAATAATTTGAGCTTTACGTTTGTTTGCCTGATCAATAACCTCAGTTGCAGTGCGCTTTGCTTCTTTCATTTGCTCAGAAGCGTTGGCTTGTGCCAGGTTCAAGTCTTTAGCAGCGCGTTCAGCGGCTACCAGACCGTCAGCAATTTTTTTCTGACGTTCTTCAATTGCTTGCATGATTGGTGGCCATACATATTTCATGCAGAACCAAACAAACAGTGAAAAAGCAATTGCTTGACCTAGCAGAGTTGCGTTCATATTCACAACAGCTACCCCTCGTTAAGAATCAACTACAAAAATTTAATTAACTATTTAGAAGTTAATTAGCCTGCTAGTTGACCAACAAATGGGTTAGCAAACGTGAATAGTAGTGCGATTACGATACCGATCATTGGAACAGCATCCAATAGACCAGCGATGATGAACATCTTAACTTGTAGCATTGGAGCCATTTCAGGTTGACGCGCAGCGCCTTCTAGGAATTTACCACCAAGAATAGCAAAACCAATTGCAGTACCTACGGCACAAAGACCAACAATGATAGCAACAGCGATTGCTGAAAAACTTAGTACAGTTTCCATTTACGTTCTCCGATTAACATTAATAGTTAGAATAAAGCTTAAAAATTTTTTAGTGATCACTATCTTCATGAGCCATTGATAAGTAAACGATTGTCAACATCATGAAAACAAACGCTTGAATCAAAATAACCAAGATATGGAAGATAGCCCAAGGTAGTGCACCTACCCATTGTAAGTACCACGGTAGCATTGCCGCGATAAGAATAAACACCACCTCACCCGCAAACATATTACCAAATAAACGCATACCTAGAGATAGTGGCTTTCGCTAATAACGAAATTACCTCAAGTACCAAGTTAAATGGAATCATGATTGGGTGATTAAATGGATGCAGTGCCAATTCTTTAGCAAATCCGCCTAGACCTTTCACTTTGATGCTGTAGTAGATCATCAGAGCAAAAACACCTAAAGCCATTGCCATTGTTATATTAACATCAGCTGTAGGAACCACTTTCAAGTAAGGGATACCTAGCCAATGCTCTGCAGGATATGGTAAGAAATCGATAGGCACTAAGTCCATCAAGTTCATAATGATAATCCAGCAGAATATAGTCAGTGCTAGTGGGGCAATCAGAGGGTTGCGGCCATGGAAAGTTTCTTTAACGTTGTCACCAACGAATTCCACTACCATTTCAACAAAACACTGAAGCTTACCAGGTACACCTACTGTTGCTTTCTTAGCGACTGAGCGAAAAACCCAAAGGAATAACATCCCTGTCAACACCGAAAAAAACAGACTGTCTATATGTACGTTCCAGAAACTTGTCTCCTCTACAAGACCAAACTTAGCTAAAGAAAGGTTTTGTAAATGGTGTTCAATGTATCCGGATGCTGTTGGCGCAGCCATAACTCATCCTATTTTTTATTGTTAATGAAAAGCACTGGCGCAAAGATATTAATACCTAGAACCAGTAAATAGGTCAGTTTGAGGGGAATTAATTCCACCTGCATATACATGTAGACGATAGAGAATAGTAGAACTGTGATTAAGATTTTGAGCGCTTCACCTGCATAGAACGACGCCGCAACTAACTTAGTTGCGCGAGCTCCACAAAATAGAAAAGCACACACACAAAAAACTACATTCGCGATGACAAAAATACCGCCACCGATTAATGCAGCAAAACCCCAATCAGGATTAACAGCTAAACCTAACCCTATCGCCACTAATATAACCGCGCTAAGCTCGATCAATAACATTTGCTTTGCAAGCACTCGTCCTGGTCTTGCTAACGCCGCTACCATGTATTCGTTCCTCTTTTAAGCCTACTTTGATACTCGCTTAAAAGCGTGCTGATAAATTGGCGAAAATTATACGTTCAGCCAAATTGATTGCAATAAGAATGCAGCAATCATTTACATTTTTGTATACAAACCGACAACTTTTGTACGAAATCACTTGTTCATTACATAATTGACCTAAATCAATTATCTCACTTAGTACTCTAATTTAGCAATAAGTTGATCTAATTTGTGAGGCTCATCAAGAGTAATTGTCACTTTTGACTTCCCACTAACAGAACGAGTAACTGAAACGTTTGCTTGCAATTTTTCCGTGAGTCTTCGTGAAAGTTCGATAGCTTCAGTGTCTTCTTGCTTCGATTCTGATTCAACGTCTGGCTTTAAGCACTTTTTAACAAGCTGCTCAGTTTGACGCACGGTCATTTTTTTGGTTGCCGCAGTGTTTGCTGCCTCAACCTGGGTATCGCCTTCGAGCGCAAGCAATGCTCTAGCATGCCCCATTTCCAGGTGTTTGTTGGAAACTAAACCTTTTACTTCATTTTCGAGCTGATTTAGACGTAATAAGTTACTAACCGTTGCTCTCGATTTACCGATCACTTCAGCAACTTGTTGATGTGTCAGCTCAAATTCGTTCTGCAAGCGCTCTAACGCTTGTGCTTCTTCGATAGCATTCAAGTCTTCACGCTGAATGTTCTCGATCAATGCCATCGCAATCGCGGCCTTGTCTTCGACTCTCTTAATTAGACATGGCACTTGCTTAAGGCCAGCTTGACGAGCAGCTCTCCAACGACGTTCGCCAGCAATAATCTCAAACTGGTCGTGTGCTAAGGGGCGTACAACGATTGGCTGAATAATACCTTGAGATTGGATTGATGCTGCCAGCTCTTCTAGCGCTTCCGGCGCAATATCCTTACGCGGTTGATATACACCTGGCTTTAAGCAACCAACAGCCAATTCGATAAGCTCACCATCAGCCGACAACGCCTGACTATAAGAAGCAACTTGCTGCTTTTCACGAGCTAATGAGCTAGTTGCAAGCAATGCATCTAGCCCCTTTCCTAAACCACGCTTAGACATTGAGCGAATTCCTTTGGTTGGACCTATACTGGGACTTCTTCACGACGTAACATTTCGCCAGCAAGAGCAAGATATGCCTTAGCTCCTGCAGAATATTTGTCGTAGTACATTGCTGGCTTGCCATGACTCGGCGCTTCTGCCAGACGCACATTTCTAGGGATCACAGTTCGATAGACTTTGCTACCGAAGTGCTTTTTGAGTTGATCAGATACTTCGTTCGATAAGCGGTTACGAGGATCGTACATAGTACGCAGAAGACCTTCAATCTTCAGGTTCTCATTTACCACCGCAGCGAGCTTGCTAATGGTATCCATCAACGCAGTCAAACCTTCCAGAGCAAAGTATTCACATTGCATAGGAACCAATACGGAATCGGCCGCAGCCATCGCATTAATTGTAAGAAGATTTAATGACGGTGGGCAATCGATAAAGATGAAATCATAGTTATTACGAATGGATGCCAACGCGTTCTTTAGGCGAACTTCACGAGCAAACACTTCCATCAATTTGATTTCTGCCGCTGTAACATCACCATTTGCGGCGATAAGGTCATAGTTGCCAGATGTACTTCGGCAAACTACCTCATCAAATGGGGTGTCTTCAACCAACAAATCGTAAGCAGTTGCTTCAACCTGATACTTGTCAACACCGCTCGCCATCGTGGCATTACCTTGAGGATCGAGGTCAACAACCAATATCTTGCGCTTTGTTGCCGCCATTGATGCTGCCAAGTTAATGCAAGTTGTTGTTTTTCCTACGCCACCCTTCTGGTTGGCAATTGCTACGATTTTACCCACTATGGCCTCGCTGATTATCCCTGACGCGATAAAGTAACTAGATGACGCTCTCCATCAAGCTCTGGCACTTGCAAAGCTTTAATGTCTGTCACTGAACACCATTCAGGTAACAGGTCGATTTCGTCTCTAGGATGTTGTCCCTTAAGAGCCAAAAATACACCGGATTGCTCTTTAGGTAAATGATGACACCACTCTACCATGTCTGTCATTGATGCAAATGCGCGACTGAGCACGGCATCAAACTTTTCTTCTGGTTGAAATTCTTCAACGCGACTTTGAATCGGCACCACGTTGTCGATACCCAGCTCATGAATCACTTGCTTGATAAAACGAATACGCTTACCCAAGCTGTCTAGCAAGTAAAACTCGCAGTCAGGATTCATGATTGAGAGCGGAATCCCAGGAAGGCCAGGGCCTGTGCCAACGTCAATAAAGCGCTTGCCTTGTAAGTGAGTGCTAACAATGATGCTATCTAAGATATGTTTCACCATCATTTCTTGCGGATCACGAACTGACGTCAGATTGTATGCTTTGTTCCACTTGTTTAGTAACTCAACGTAGCCAACCAATTGGCTGCGTTGCTTTTCAGATACTTCAAGTTCAGTCTGGCCAATCAGGTGATCCAGTTTTTCGCGTAATGCGCTCATTATGCTTCCTCACCTTTTTTCAACAGGCCGTGTTTTTTCAAGTAAACCAACAGAATTGAAATTGCAGCAGGTGTGATACCTGAGATTCGCGATGCAATACCAATTGAGTCTGGTTTAGCGGTAGTTAGTTTTAGAACCACTTCGTTAGAAAGCCCTTTTACCTTACTGTAATCGATGTCAGCCGGCAGTTTGGTGTTTTCATGACGCAGTGATTTTTCAATTTCATCTTGTTGACGTTGGATATAGCCATCGTACTTCACTTGGATCTCAACTTGCTCAGACGCTTGTTGATCTTCCAGTGCAGGACCAAAACGATCCAACGACGTTAGCTGTGAATAAGTCATTTCAGGACGACGAAGAAGATCTTCACCACTCGCTTCACGAGACATTGGTGTTTTCAGGATCTGGTTCAATTGATCAATATCTTCAGATTTTGGATTAATCCATGTTTCTTTAAGACGTTGACGCTCTTTCTCCATGTTTTCCATCTTCTCGTTGAATCGCGTCCAACGAGCATCGTCGACCAAGCCAAGTTCACGAGACTTTTCAGTCAAACGGATATCAGCGTTGTCTTCACGAAGCAACAAGCGGTACTCCGCGCGAGATGTAAACATTCGGTACGGTTCTTTAGTACCCATCGTCGACAAGTCATCGATAAGTACACCCATGTAAGCTTGATCGCGGCGTGGGCTCCAGCCCTCTTTGCCTTGCGTAAACAAACTCGCATTCAAACCGGCCATTAAGCCTTGTGCTGCAGCTTCTTCGTAGCCAGTGGTGCCATTGATTTGCCCCGCAAAGAACAACCCCTTAATAAACTTGGTCTCGTAAGTCAGTTTAAGATCGCGAGGGTCAAAGAAGTCGTACTCAATCGCGTAGCCAGGACGGACGATGTGTGCGTTCTCAAAACCTTTCATTGAGTGAACGATTTTTACCTGAACATCAAACGGTAAACTGGTTGAAATACCATTCGGGTATAACTCGTGCGTCGTTAGGCCTTCAGGCTCAATGAAAATTTGGTGACTGTTTTTATCAGCAAAGCGCATCACTTTGTCTTCAATCGACGGACAGTAACGAGGGCCAATACCTTCAATCACACCAGCGTACATCGGGCTGCGATCGAGGTTGGCACGAATAACGTCATGCGTATTTTCGTTAGTGTGCGTGATGTAACATGGAATCTGACGCGGCTGCTGAGCTCGGTTACCCATGAATGAGAAAACCGGAGTCGGATTATCGCCGTGTTGAACCTCAAGCTCAGAAAAATCAACGCTGCGTGCATCGATGCGAGGAGGTGTACCCGTTTTCAGGCGATCAACACGAAATGGAAGATCACGAAGACGGTCAGCGAGCGCGATCGATGGTGGATCACCCGCACGTCCACCCGATGAACTTTCCATACCAATATGAATCTTACCGCCTAGGAATGTGCCTACCGTTAAGACCACAGCATTAGCGCGGAATTTGAGGCCCATTTGCGTAACCACACCCACCACTTGATCTTGTTCAACGATCAAGTCATCAACCGACTGTTGGAACAGAGTTAGGTTTGGTGTGTTTTCAAGAACATTACGGACAAAGGCTTTGTAAAGTGCGCGGTCAGCTTGTGCACGAGTTGCACGTACCGCAGGGCCTTTTGATGCGTTTAATGTTCTGAACTGAATACCTGCATGATCAATAGCTTGCGCCATTAATCCACCCATAGCATCGACCTCTTTTACCAAGTGGCCCTTACCGATCCCGCCAATGGCTGGGTTACAAGACATCTGTCCCAACGTATCGATATTATGAGTTAGTAATAACGTACTTTGACCAGTACGTGCAGATGCGAGTGCGGCTTCCGTTCCTGCATGGCCACCACCAACAACGATGACGTCAAATTTTTCGTGATAAAGCATGAACCGACCTCAGGTACTCAAACGTTTCTAGATTGATAAAAAGGAGCGATATTCTACCTGTTTTCATAGCTTGAGAAAACGTTTTTGGAATTTTTCGAAAAAGCTGTTTTTAATTAATATAGATAAGATCTTTTATTAGATCTTTTATTAGATCTATTATTAGGATCGAGGGTGTCTGTGGATAAGTAGAAAATGATCAACAAGATCATGGATCTTTTTTGGATCAAAGGGTGTGATCTAACTTTGATCATAATGAGGATTAGCTGGGATCAAAATGGCCACTTATGCACAAAGGGAAATTACCTAGAAAGTTGTTATTTGGATAACTATAGGTTGATCACCGTATATGTATGATCTTATCCACAGAGAAAATTGAAAAAAATGACATGTATTTCGATTTATTTTCAAAAAAGTTATTCACAATCACGATTTTCAGAGACAAAAAAAGCGGCATAAGCCGCTTTTTAGAAGATTGGGGTGTTAAAACTGGTCACTATGATCGTTAAACCATTCCTCTGCAGCATCTTCTGGGACCGGTGTTTCAAGAACATCGATGGTAAAACAGCCGGAAATCGCTTGAGCACCGAGCTCTTTTAGTTGGCTGTGGACTGATTTACCTGCCAAACAGAAGGTATCGTAGCTCGAATCTCCAAGCGCCACTACAGCAAAGCGAACCTGGCTTAAATCTGGAGATTGCTGGGTCAATGCGTCGATAAACGGCTTAATATTATCTGGAAATTCACCGGCACCATGAGTTGAAGTGACCAACAACCAAAAGCCTTGTTGGGGGATATCATCGTATTCAGGCTGATTATGGAGGGTTATTTCATGACCTTGCTCTTCAAGAAGATCATTAAGGTGATCGCCAACGTACTCTGCACCACCTAAGGTGCTGCCTGTAATAATGTGGATCATTAAGCTGTCCTTACTAAAGAAGAAGGCCAGCATGAGCCGGCCTTTTAAGGTTATTTACCAATACAGAATGAAGAAAAGATGCGACCTAAAAGATCGTCTGAACTGAACTCACCCGTGATCTCATTGAGGTGCTGCTGAGTAATTCGAAGTTCTTCCGCTAAAATCTCACCTGCCATGTAGCCTTCAAGCTGCTGTTGGCCGATATCTAGGTGTTCTGATGCACGTTCTAGGGCATCTAAGTGACGACGACGTGCCATAAAGCCACCTTCATGACCACCAGCAAAGCCCATACAATCCTTTAGATGACTACGCAGAGCATCGACACCTTGGCCGGTTTTGGCTGATAAGCGAATCAGGGTTGGATCGTTAACATGACAAATGCCTAACTCTTCACTGGTTTGATCCGCTTTATTACGAATTACCGTCATTCCGATGTTGTCTGGTAGACGATCAACGAAATCTGGCCAGATATCTTTCGGGTCGGTTGCGTCTGTTGTTGTGCCATCAACCATAAATAAAACTCGGTCTGCCTGAGCTATTTCTTCCCAAGCACGTTCAATACCTATCTTTTCTACTTCATCAGAGGCCTCACGTAGGCCTGCGGTATCAATAATATGCAGTGGCATGCCATCAATATGGATATGTTCACGCAGTACATCACGCGTAGTGCCGGCAATATCAGTCACAATGGCAGATTCTTTGCCTGACAATGCATTTAATAGGCTCGATTTACCCGCATTTGGGCGACCTGCAATCACGACTTTCATACCTTCACGCATGATGGCACCTTGATTGGCTTCTTGGCGCACAGCTTCGAGATTGTCGATGATAGCCTGTAAGTCAGCACTTACTTTACCGTCAGCAAGGAAATCAATTTCTTCTTCAGGGAAGTCGATAGCCGCTTCAACGTAGATTCTTAGGTAAATCAGGGAATCTACCAGTGTATTAATACGCTTTGAGAATTCACCTTGCAGGGATTGTAGTGCAGATTTCGCCGCTTCTTCTGAGCTTGCGTCAATCAGGTCAGCAATCGCTTCGGCTTGAGTTAAATCCATCTTGTCGTTTAAGAAGGCACGCTCTGAAAACTCACCTGGACGCGCAGCACGCACGCCTGAGATCGCGAGGATTCGTTTGATTAGCATATCCATCACCACCGGACCGCCGTGGCCTTGCAGCTCTAACACGTCTTCGCCAGTAAACGAATGTGGGTTAGGGAAGAAAAGCGCGATACCTTGGTCGAGTTCGATGCCATCGTGAGATTTAAACGGCAGGTACTCAGCGTAGCGAGGCTTAAGTGTTTTTCCTGTTACTTCTAGGGCAACCTGAGTCGCCAATGGGCCGGAAACGCGGATAATACCGACGCCACCACGGCCTGGCGCGGTCGCTTGAGCAACAATCGTATCTGTAGTCATAGGTGTGCCTGCTAGCATGTGAAAGCCAAAGAGGGCATTCACGATTAATCAATTAGCTGAATTGTAATCAGCTAAAAACAAAAAGGCGACCTTTTGGTCGCCTTTCTTTATCTCTTTCTATTATCGAACTTACTTAGAATGTAAGCCTTTCTTTTCCAGTGCGCGGTAGATAAGCGTTTGCTGAATTAGAGTTACGATGTTCGATACTAGCCAGTAAAGAACCAGACCTGAAGGGAAGAACAGGAAGAAGAATGTGAACATAACCGGCATAAAGGTCATGATCTTCTGCTGCATTGGATCCGTTACAGTTGTCGGGCTCATCTTCTGGATTAGGAACATTGAAGCACCCATCAGAAGTGGCAAGATGTAGTATGGGTCTTGTGCTGAAAGGTCAGTAATCCAACCGAAGAACGGTGAGTGACGCAGTTCAACAGACTCCATTAGTGCCCAGTATAGCGAAATGAAGATAGGCATTTGAAGAAGGATAGGTAAACAGCCACCTAGTGGGTTTACTTTCTCTTTCTTGTAAAGCTCCATCATTTCTTGACTCATGCGTTGACGGTCGTCGCCAATACGCTCACGCATTGCAGTCAGCTTAGGCTGAAGCATACGCATTTTCGCCATAGACGTGTACTGAGCTTTCGTTAGTGGGTACATAGCACCACGAACGATGAAAGTTAGACAGATGATTGCCAGACCCCAGTTCACAACGATGCCTTGAATAAATGAAAGCAGAGTATGAAGTGGTTTAGCAATGAACCATAACCAACCGTAGTCAACTACTAGGTCTAGGTTTGGTGCAACAGCAGCCATTTGGTCTTGAAGTTTAGGACCAACCCAAAGCGTTGCTTTGAAGCTTGCTTCGTCGCCAGTAGCGATGGTTTTGTTCGGCATGCGAACACCGATGTCGCCAAGGTTACCAATTACACGAGTGTAAAGGTTGCTGCCTGCTTCGTCGCGTGGAATCCAAGCACTTGCAAAGTAGTGTTGAATCATCGCTGCCCAACCTTGACCGTTTGCTAGGTTAAGAGAAAGGTTGCGATCTTGCATGTCGTCGAAGCTGTATTTTTTGTAACGCGTATCTTCCGTAGAGTAAGCACCACCACGGTAAGTTGGCATTGTTAGGCTACCACCGTCATCCATAACGTTTTGACGTAGGTGAGCGTACATGCCGAATGTTGCGTTATTGCCAGAGTTGTTGACTACATCGTATTCAACGTCAATCGCGTAGCTGCCGCGCTTAAGGACGAATGTTTTTGTGTAATCCAGGCCGTTCGCTTGGTAAGTCATTGGGATGCGTAGTTCATCTTGACCTTCAGCCAACGTGAAGCTGTCTGCTGAAACCGTGTAGCTAGGGCGGTTAGTGCTGCTTAAATCGATACCTTGAGGACCCACTAGACCGCTTTGAGCGATAAATTGGTGACCAGGCTCGTTTTTAAGAAGAACAAAAGTGTCTTCAGAATCGAACTCAGCAGAGTAATCGTTTAGGTTTGCTGTAACGACATCACCACCAACCGTATCAATTGACAGAGTCAGAACATCAGTTGTTACTGTGATAGTTTTAGCAGAAGCAACTTGACCAGGAGCCGGGTCTAGATCATCTGCATAAGATGGCGCTGGTAGGGTGCTGCCAGATTGTGCCTGCTCAACCGCTTGTGGAGCTGGGTTCTGAGCTACGTTCCATTGTTGGAACAGTAGGAAAGAAACCAAAGCCAATGCGATTAACAGGATATTACGTTGAGAATCCATCGTTATTTATCTCTGTCTTGTTTTTGGACTGGTGGAACGGGGTCAAAGCCCCCTTCGTTCAAAGGATGGCATTTTAATAGACGTTTGCCTGATAACCAACACCCTTTTACAAAACCGTGAGCTTTCAACGCTTCTATCGCATATAAAGAGCAGGTTGGAGTAAATCGGCAGCGTGGGCCGATGAGTGGACTAATAAACCATCTATAAAAATAGATGGGTATTAGCGCTATCCACGCGAAGGGCGAGACAGGCGAAGCCATAATTTGTCGAGTAGCTTGAACATTTCTTCATTGCTTAAATCTTGCGCGCTCTTCTTAGCGATTACAACATAATCTTTGTTAGGAAGTTTGTGTTGAGTGTTACGAAAGCTTTCACGAGTAAGACGCTTGAATCGATTACGACCCACGGCGGTTTTAATCTGCTTTTTCGGAACGGCTAATCCAAGGCGAGGATTTGAAAGAGAGTTATTTCGGGCAATGATGGTGAAATGAGGGGAGCCTGCTCGATGAGCTTGCTTGAAGACATTCTGATAATGTTCGGGAGTTAACAAGCGTAACTCCCGACCGAAGGCTAGCTTATTCAAAATAATCAAAGATTACTTAGAAAGACGCTTACGGCCTTTTGCACGACGTGCATTGATTGTTGCGCGACCGTTCTTAGTAGCCATGCGAGCACGGAAACCGTGTGTACGCTTACGCTTTAGAACTGTAGGTTGAAAAGTGCGTTTCATTGTAATTACCTTACTGATCAGTAGTTTTAGGTTTTTGTTAAACCCGGCGTGGGCATTTTTTCTCTTCTTTATATAAGAAAGGAAAACCGACGCCTCTCAACAAAGAGGCGGAATTGTAATCACTGTCACAAAAAGTGTCAATGATTGGGTTAACTAAAATTCCGGTCGGGGGATTATACGTAGAATAACTAAAATCACAAGGATCCTTATTCGATCCCGACCTTATTTAAGAATTTCTTTAATTTAGGATCCTGTGGATTACCAAAAATATCCTGTGGAGATCCCTGTTCGACAATGTGGCCATCAGCCATGAAGATCACTCGGTCTGCGACCTCTCTAGCGAACTGCATTTCGTGAGTAACCACCAGCATGGTTTGATGCTGATTTGCTAGTTTTTTCATTAGGTTAAGCACTTCGCCAACCCATTCAGGATCAAGCGCTGAAGTCGGCTCATCAAACAGTAAAAGCTCTGGTTGTAGAGCCATTGCACGGCCAATACCAACCCGTTGCTGCTGGCCACCAGAGAGCGCGGCTGGGTAGCTATCAGCTTTCTCTCCTAAGCCAATGTCGTCGAGTATTTGTTGTGCTTTTTCATGGGCTTGCTTCTTTTTCCAACCACGAACGGTAATCAAACCTTCAGCTATATTCTGTCTCGCGGTTTGGTGAGCAAATAGTGCATAGTTTTGGAATACAAAACCAGTCTTACGACGCAGTGCAAGCACCTCTGCTTTGGTGTGTTTCTGAGCATCAACCTTAATATCATCAATCGAAATAATACCTTGATCGGCTTGCTCTAGAAAATTCACACAACGCAGCAGGGTAGACTTACCCGTACCACTTGAACCTATGATGACAATTATCTCACCTTGTTTGATTTCTAGGTCGATCCCTTTCAAAACTTCGGTGTCACCAAACTGCTTGTGGATATTTTGTAATTTGATCATCGTACATACGCCTTATTTAGTTTCACTTCGGCCCAAATTTGAATACGAGTGAGGATAACCACTACGCCCCAGTAAATCAGCGCGACTGCTAAGAAAGCCTCGAAGAAGCGGAAACTTGAAGAAGCTTCCATCTGAGCTTTAGCCATGATTTCGGCTACACCTAAGGTGAATGCAAGTGAAGTCGACTTGATCATGTCGATGAAATAGTTCATTAAAGAAGGCAGTGCTACGCGGGTTGCTTGCGGCAAGATCACTCGGCGCATCGCTTGACTGGTTGTCATACCGACTGAGAGGCTGGCTTCCATCTGGCTACGATCAATACCGATAATCGCGGCACGAATACTTTCTGCCATATACGCGGCAAAGTGCAGGGTTAAGCCAATTACAGCGGCGCTGAAAGCATCCAACCCAACCATCCACGGGAATACTTGTGGTAAGCCGTAATAAAGGAGGAAAAGCTGTACCAACAGTGGTGTGCCTCGAAAGAAGCTAATGTACAGCTGGCTCAGTTGGTCGAGTACTGGGATTTTGAATACACGAATATTCGCCAGTATCAGAGACAGGATCAGAGCAAAGAACAAGCCCCAAGTCGCCATCTCCATCGTGGTGCCTAAATACTTCAGTAGTATTGGCAACAGCTCTAGCATGTAATTAAAGTCAAATCCCATAATCTATCTCGTATTAGTATTGGAAGTGTTGTTCTATTTGGAAATACTGTTCTATCAGGCTTTTAATCAGTGCACAAAAGCAAAAAGCCCACCGCCGTGTAAAGCAGTGGGCCTCGAATGGAGATAGTGAGTGATTACTTCTGAGTAATGTCCGCACCAAACCATTTCTGAGAGATACTTTCTAGCGTACCATCTGCGCGCATTGCTGCTAATGCTTGGTTTACTTCTGCTTGCAGTTTTTTACCGTTGTCGTTGTCCACGAAAGGCCAAGCGTTTTCAATGGTTTCGAATGGCTGACCCGCTAGCTGTAATGGTAGCCCCGTCTTCTTGATAAGCTCTAGTGCTGATAGGCGATCCATTACGAATGCATCGGCACGACCAAGAGCGACATCATGCTCAATACCTGTATCGTAGGTTTTAACATTGATCTTGCCATCTTTATCGTAGCTGCGAAGCAGTTGTTCAAAGTTTGAACCTAGGTTTACCGCAACCGTCTTGCCATCAAGGTCTTCGATACCCTTAATGCTGTCATTACCTTTACGAACGGTAATTTGTGCACCGTCTACTACGTATGGGTCTGCGAATAGGTATTTCGCTTTACGTGCATCCGTCATTGTAATTTGGTTTGAAATGGTATCGATACGACCCGTTTCAAGAAGACCAAACAGACCAGAGAAGTTTGCCGTTACGTATTCAACCTTGTAATCGTTACGCTTACCGATCTCATCCCATAAATCCACTTCAAAACCTTGTAGTTGGTCTTGTTTAACGAACGTAAACGGGAAGTAGCGACCAGACATGCCGACTTTAACTTCAGTCGCGGCTTGAACAGTAGCAGCAGAGAGTGCGATAGCCGCAATTGCAGCCTTAATCCAGTTATTCATTTGGTAACTCCTTATATTTATAGGGTTGGATGTTACTGGGAAAATGCTCAATAGAATAAATAACCAGATGTTATTAACCATAACCAGATCGCATTCTCGATTTGGGGATAACTAGCAAGGATCCGGGCATAAGTGGATCATTGTGTGAGTAAATTAGGGGCAAGATGTGTGGATCCACCGATTATTTACAAATTTATTGTGAATAACTTGGATCTTATTCACTGGATCTGTGATCAATTGCTGGTGATCTGACTTATCAACAGGTAAAATTAACGGTCATTTCATATAACTTAAATAGAGTGGGGCACCGTGTCATCTTCGCTTTGGTTGCAATGCTTGCAACAGCTTCAAGAAGAGTTACCAGCTACAGAATTCAGTATGTGGGTACGTCCGCTACAAGCGGAGCTCAATGGTAATACTCTAACTCTATTTGCACCAAACCGATTTGTACTCGATTGGGTGCGCGATAAGTACCTAAATAGCATTAACCGTTTGCTACAAGAATATTGTGGTAATGATATTCCGCATCTTCATTTTGAAATTGGGAACAAACGAGTTACGGCTCCAAAATCTGAGACTATCGCCCCAGCTCGTACCCGCACAGCCGCTGATGTGGCCGCTGAATCGTCAGCACCTGCGCAGTTACAAGCTCGTAAGCCTGTTCACAATATCTGGCGTGATGAAGAGCCTGTAGCGGTTGATCTTAACCACCGTTCAAACGTAAACCCAAAACATAAGTTCAATAACTTTGTTGAGGGTAAATCAAACCAATTGGGTTTAGCGGCGGCACGTCAGGTTTCTGATAATCCAGGAACAGCCTATAACCCGTTGTTTTTATACGGTGGCACCGGTTTAGGTAAGACACACTTGTTGCATGCGGTGGGTAATGCCATTGTTGATAATAAGCCGAATGCGAAAGTGGTTTACATGCATTCTGAGCGCTTTGTTCAGGATATGGTGAAGGCGCTACAAAATAACGCGATTGAAGAATTTAAGCGCTACTACCGTAGTGTTGATGCTTTGCTTATCGATGATATCCAATTTTTCGCGAATAAAGAGCGCTCTCAAGAAGAGTTCTTCCATACCTTTAATGCGCTGCTTGAAGGCAACCAACAGATCATCCTAACCTCTGACCGTTATCCAAAAGAGATCAACGGGGTAGAGGATCGTCTTAAATCTCGCTTCGGCTGGGGTTTGACGGTTGCGATTGAGCCACCAGAGCTTGAGACTCGTGTTGCGATCTTAATGAAGAAAGCCGAAGACCACCAAATTCACCTTGCGGATGAAGTGGCATTCTTTATTGCTAAGCGTTTACGATCTAACGTTCGTGAGCTTGAAGGCGCATTGAACCGTGTTATTGCGAATGCAAACTTCACTGGCCGTCCGATCACGATCGATTTCGTGCGTGAAGCACTGCGTGACTTACTTGCCCTGCAAGAAAAACTAGTCACCATTGATAACATTCAAAAGACAGTCGCTGAATACTACAAAATCAAAGTTGCTGATCTATTATCTAAACGTCGTTCTCGTTCTGTTGCTCGTCCACGCCAACTGGCGATGGCACTGGCTAAAGAGTTAACCAACCACAGCTTGCCTGAGATTGGCGATGCATTCGGTGGCCGTGACCACACGACCGTACTGCATGCTTGTCGTAAGATTGCTCAGTTGCGTGAAGAGAGCCACGACATTAAAGAAGATTATTCGAACTTGATTCGTACCCTTTCTTCTTAATACACAGTATTCTTAACCTTAATAAGCAGAATCTTGGCCACGTACTATTACGCAGTGCCATTTAGACCGTAAGAGCAAGATATGAAATTTACCATTGAACGTAGTCACCTGATTAAGCCATTACAACAAGTATCTGGCGCACTCGGTGGCAGGCCAACGCTTCCAATTCTAGGAAATCTACTGATTAAAGTAGAAGATAACGTGTTGTCGATGACAGCAACGGATCTAGAAGTTGAACTGATCAGCCGTGTAACGCTTGAAGGTGATTTCGAAGCGGGCAGCATTACTGTACCTTCACGTAAATTCCTAGATATCTGTCGTGGCTTGCCAGACAGCTCAGTGATCACTGTGGTATTGGATGGCGATCGTATTCAGGTTCGTTCTGGTCGTAGCCGCTTCTCATTAGCAACATTACCTGCGGCAGATTTTCCAAACATTGAAGACTGGAGCAGTGAAGTTGAAGTGTCAGTGACACAAGCTGAGCTACGCGGTCTTATCGAGAAAACCCAATTCTCAATGGCGAACCAAGATGTTCGTTATTACCTTAACGGTATGTTGTTTGAGATTGAAGGTTCAATCCTGCGAAGTGTCGCAACTGATGGTCACCGTATGGCGGTATCTCAAGCACAATTGGGAGCCGATTTTGCTCAGAAGCAGATCATTGTTCCTCGTAAAGGTGTACAAGAGTTAGTGAAGCTACTGGATGCACCAGAGCAACCGGTAACGCTGCAGATTGGTAACTCTAATGTGCGTGCTGAAGTGAACAACTATGTCTTCACTTCTAAGCTGGTTGATGGTCGTTTCCCTGATTATCGCCGCGTAATGCCGCAAAATACTACCAAGACACTTGAAGCTGGTTGTGATGAATTACGTTCAGCATTTTCTCGTGCTGCGATTCTGTCGAACGAAAAATTCCGTGGTGTTCGCGTTAATCTTGTAGATAGCGAGATGCGCATTACCGCGAACAACCCAGAACAAGAAGAAGCGGAAGAAGTGTTAGATGTTAACTTCGACGGTGACGCGCTAGAGATTGGCTTCAACGTAAGCTACGTATTGGATGTTCTGAACACACTACGTTGTGAACAAGTTCGCATCTCAATGTCAGACGCCAATGCGAGTGCTCTTATCGAGAACGCACAAGACGACAGCGCGATGTACGTTGTTATGCCTATTCGCTTATAAGCGTTGTTTGTGATGTTTACTGATCAACAACGTTTACCTATCGAGTCGTGATTGAAGATTAATATGAAGACGTTATGCCTTTATCGCGCTTAATCGTTAAGCAGTTTAGAAATATAGAAGCCTGTGACATTCAACCGTCATCAGGCTTTAACTTTCTTATAGGGGCTAACGGGAGCGGAAAAACCAGTGTCCTTGAAGCGGTATATCTGCTTGGACATGGTCGCTCATTTAAGAGTTCACTCACCGGCCGTATCATACAAAACGAGTGCAGTGAGCTGTTTGTACATGGCCGTTTTATGACCTCGGATCAATTTGAGCTGCCAATTGGCATTAATAAGCAGCGCGATGGCACAACAGAGGTTAAAATAAGCGGTCAAACTGGGCAAAAATTGGCTCAGTTAGCTCAGGTTTTACCTTTGCAGTTGATTCACCCGGAAGGGTTTGATTTACTAACCGATGGACCTAAGCATCGCCGCGCATTCATTGATTGGGGAGTCTTCCACAGTGAGTCCAGCTTTTATGATGCATGGGGCAGGGTAAAGCGCCTCAATAAGCAGCGAAACGCCTTATTGAAAACGGCAAAAAACTATCGAGAACTGAGCTATTGGGACCAAGAATTGGCCCGTTTAGCGGAAAGTATCAGCCAGTGGCGTGCCACTTACGTTGAACAGCTTAAAGAAGTCGCCGAAGAAATCTGTGCGACCTTCCTTCCTGAGTTTGAGATAAAGATTAACTATTATCGTGGTTGGGACAAAGACACCCCATATGCCGATATTTTAGAAAAGAATTTTGAAAGGGATCAGCAGCTTGGTTACACCTTTAGTGGGCCAAACAAAGCGGATCTGAAGATAAAAGTGAACGGCACTCCAGTGGAAGATGTCTTGTCACGAGGTCAATTGAAGTTGATGGTGTGCGCGCTGCGAGTAGCACAAGGGCAACACCTCACTCAAATGACAGGTAAGCAGTGCATCTATTTGATAGATGACTTTGCTTCCGAATTAGATAGCCAACGCCGAGCACGTCTTGCTGAGTGTTTAAAGGCGACCCAGGCTCAAGTTTTTGTAAGCTCTATTACCGCTGATCAGATTGCAGATATGCATGACGAAAATAGCAGGATGTTTCATGTGGAACATGGCAAAATAGAGCAAGGATAATTAGTCAGAGAGTAACTATGTCAGATAATTACGATTCATCGAGTATTAAAGTACTGAAGGGTCTGGATGCGGTACGTAAGCGTCCTGGAATGTACATTGGCGACACGGATGATGGTACCGGTCTGCACCACATGGTTTTTGAGGTGGTAGATAACTCTATTGATGAAGCGCTAGCTGGTCACTGTAATGACATCATTGTAACTATCCATGAAGATAGCTCAGTGTCTGTAAGCGATGACGGCCGTGGTATTCCAACAGAATTGCACCCAGAAGAAAAAGTATCAGCAGCAGAAGTAATCATGACGGTTCTTCACGCTGGTGGTAAGTTCGATGATAACTCGTACAAGGTATCTGGTGGTCTGCACGGTGTTGGTGTTTCAGTAGTTAACGCACTTTCTAAGCAAGTTACTCTTACTATCCACCGCGGTGGCAAAATCCACACTCAAACCTACAGCCACGGTGAGCCTCAAGCGCCACTAGCGGTTATCGGTGACACGGATAAAACCGGTACAGAGATTCGTTTCTGGCCGAGTGAAGAAACCTTCACTAACATCGAGTTCCATTACGACATTTTAGCTAAGCGTCTACGTGAGCTATCATTCTTGAACTCAGGTGTATCAATTAAGCTAATTGATAAGCGTGAAGAAGACAAAATGGATCACTTCGAATACGAAGGCGGTATCCAAGCGTTTGTTGAACACCTTAATACCAATAAAACACCAATCATCCAAAAGATTTTCCACTTTGATTCAGAGCGTGATGACGGCATTACCGTTGAAGTTGCAATGCAGTGGAACGATGGTTACCAAGAAAACATCTACTGTTTCACTAACAACATCCCTCAACGCGATGGTGGTGCTCACTTAGCGGGTTTCCGTGCTGCACTAACGCGTACTCTGAACAGCTTCATGGATAAAGAAGGCTTCTCGAAGAAAGCGAAGACTTCAACATCAGGTGATGATGCTCGTGAAGGTTTGACGGCGATTGTTTCGGTGAAAGTGCCAGATCCTAAGTTCTCAAGCCAAACGAAAGACAAGCTGGTTTCTTCAGAAGTGAAGTCTGCCGTTGAGTCTACGATGGGTGAGAAGCTATCTGAGTTCCTAATTGAGAACCCAGGTGAAGCGAAAATCGTTTGTTCTAAAATTATCGATGCAGCGCGTGCTCGTGATGCAGCGCGTAAAGCTCGTGAGATGACTCGTCGTAAAGGCGCATTAGATTTAGCGGGTCTTCCAGGTAAACTAGCTGACTGTCAGGAAAAAGATCCTGCACAGTCTGAACTATATATTGTGGAAGGAGACTCTGCTGGCGGATCAGCTAAGCAGGGGCGTAACCGTAAGAACCAAGCAATCCTACCGCTTAAAGGTAAAATTCTTAACGTAGAGAAAGCGCGTTTCGATAAAATGCTGTCTTCTCAAGAAGTCGCAACGCTAATCACAGCCCTTGGTTGTGGTATTGGCCGTGATGAATACAACCCAGATAAACTGCGTTACCACAACATCATCATCATGACCGATGCCGATGTCGATGGTTCTCACATCCGTACTCTGCTACTGACGTTCTTCTACCGTCAAATGCCAGAGTTGATTGAACGTGGTTACATCTAC
This sequence comes from Vibrio tasmaniensis 1F-187, assembly GCF_000272405.2. Lineage (GTDB taxonomy): Bacteria > Pseudomonadota > Gammaproteobacteria > Enterobacterales > Vibrionaceae > Vibrio > Vibrio tasmaniensis_A. Next base: position 30,971 of record NZ_AJZM02000313.1, on the reverse strand, counting down.
ATTGCTCAACCGCCACTTTACAAAGTGAAGAAGGGTAAGCAAGAGCAGTACATCAAAGATGAAGATGCGATGAACCAGTATCAAGTATCTTTGGCTTTAGACAATGCAGAACTGCACGTAAATCCTGAAGCACCTGCGTTTGCCGGTGAAGGCTTAGAGAAGCTTGTTCAGCAATACAATGCAGGCATCAAGCTGGTTGATCGTATGAGCCGCCGCTACCCACGCGCATTGGTTCACGAACTGATTTACGTTCCTCGCCTAACCGCTGAGCAGTGTCATGATGACGCGGTGGTTGAAGCTTGGGGTAAGCAGCTAGTAGAGCAGCTAAACGGTAAAGAAGCGGGTGCAAGCCAATACAGCCTTGAAGTTGAAAAACACGAAGAGCTAGGTTTAAGCGTGCCTAAGATTGTGGTTCGTACTCATGGTGTAACTCATGAACACGTACTGAGCATTGATCTGATTAACTCGAAAGAGTTTGGCAAGCTAGCGGATCTTTCTGAAGCACTTGATGGCCTGATTGAAGAAGGTGCTTACATTAAGCGTGGCGAGCGTACTCAAGAAGTTTCTAGCTTCGTTGAAGCTCTGAACTGGTTAGTGAAAGAGTCTCGTCGTGGCCTGAGCCTACAACGATACAAAGGTCTAGGTGAGATGAACCCTGATCAACTTTGGGAAACGACAATGGATCCTGAAACTCGTCGTATGATGCAAGTAACGATTGAAGATGCTGTTGGTGCTGACCTGTTGTTTACAACGTTGATGGGCGACCAAGTAGAACCGCGTCGTAATTTCATCGAAGAAAACGCACTTAAAGTAGCTAACCTAGACGTTTAGTATCTTTGATACTTCGCTCTTTCGCTTAATTTCTGTGTTAGAGGTGCTCACATACATTCGTATGCTCCGCGCCTCTTCCTTGAACTAAAACGAAATAGCTTCGTCTCAAAAAACTCAATATCGTATTGAAAAGACTGTCAGAAATGACAGTCTTTTTTGTTTTTAAGTGATTGAAAAATATTGGATTGGAAAAATAATTGAAAATAAGCGCTTGAAACTGATTTGCTCAATCCACATATCTAGTTGTGAAGAGGATGACTGTCTTGCTCTACAAGAGAAGAAACAGAACCTTCATAATCGTTGCTAGAGTATCGCTCAATAGAGGATAACTTTGGCAGCACACAATTTAAAAATTGATTCATTGCCATGTCCCAGTGTTGTCGCCAAACGAGGTGAAACCCGTGGAATGCGAACTGAATCCCTTAGCTGTTTACTGGATCTCTCACAGGTTCGATCTCAGTAAAATTCACGGCTAAGACTATTGCTTACTAAAAGGATAGCATTATGAGAACTGTAGATTTCACTCCACTTTACCGCAACGCAATCGGCTTCGATCGTCTATTCAACATGATGGAAGCGAACACATCGAAGAACTCTTCTGGTGGTTACCCTCCATACAACATCGAGCAAAAAGACGAGAACAACTACCGTATTACTATGGCCGTTGCTGGTTTTGCTGATGACCAATTAGATCTTACTCAGAAAGAGAACATGCTAATTGTTAAAGGTGAGCGTAAAGCAGAAGCCGAGAAAACCTTCGTATACCAAGGTATTGCAGAGCGAGATTTCGAGCGTAAATTCCAACTGGCTGACTATGTAAAGGTGGTGGGCGCAAGCATGGAAAATGGTCTTCTTCACATCGACCTAGAACGTGAAATTCCAGAAGCGATGCAACCACGTAAGATTGCTATTAATGGTAATAGTCTTCTAGAAGGTTAAGCGTTATTAGCTCATTTGAGCTAATAAATATTGGGAAGTAAAAGTGAAAGAGCACCAGTACCTTGAAGAAGGTCGGTGCTCTTTTTTGTTTGTCCTATCACCGTCATTCCATAGAGGGAGGAACGACCGAGTAGGGAATCTCTATTTACTTTCGCTGTAAGCCTTTTTCACTTCTTCTGCAATAATATTAATGCCTTTCTGCATCGCCTCATCATCTTGTACGTAGTTCATGCGTAGACATTGATGGGCATGATCCCACTCGTCTTCTTGGCCGATAAAGAAGTATTCACCCGGAACAATCAATACGCCACGAGCTTTAAGGCGGTCGTACAGCTCCATGGTGGTAATCGGCAGCTCATCAAACCATAGCCACAAGAAAATCGCACCTTCAGGTTTGTGGATACGGAAACGAGGGTCATCGATCGCTTCTTGTAAAAGCTCAACCGCACGTAGAGATTTGTCTTTATAGAAAGGTTTTATTACCTCACTGCTCAAGCGCAGTAAATCGCCCTTTTCAATCATATGATTGGCAATTGCAGGGCCTACACTGTTTGGTGCTAGGCTGATAATACCATTCATGTTGGTCAGAGCTTGTGTCACTTCTTCGCTCGCAATCACGATACCGCAACGTACACCCGGCAAACCAAGCTTAGATAAGCTCATGCACAGAATGGTGTTTTCATTCCAGAACGGTTCGACATCTTCAAAGATGATGTTTGGAAACGGCAGGCCGTAAGCATTGTCGATCAGCAGTGGGATGTTGTTTTCACGCGCCAGCTTATCCAGTTTACGCACTTCTTCATCGGTCAGTACGTTACCAGTTGGGTTGGTTGGGCGAGAAGCACAGATAGCGGCAACCGAGTCATCAACCTTGAGCTGTTCAAAATCAACGTGGTATTTAAACTGGCGGTTTTCTAGCAGTTCGATCTCTGGGTGGTAAGAGATAAAAATATCGTCATCAATGCCCGCATCGCCGTAGCCGATGTATTCTGGTGCGATCGGCAACAATATCTTCTTGTGAGAACCGTCTGGCTGTTGACCCGCTAACAAGTTGAATAGGTAAAAGAAGCCACTTTGACTGCCGTTGGTCAGGCTGATGTTTTTCTCGCTGATGTCCCAACCATAGGTCTCTTTCAGCATTCCAGCTAACGACTTAATGAAGCTGTCTTTACCTTGTGGACCATCGTAGTTGGCGAGGGCGGCAATGAGTTCTCCACTGGCGAGCATGTCGGCACTGGCTTGGTTAAAGTAATCGAGCATGGCTGGGATAGCGGCTGGGTTACCACCACCGAGCATAATTGCACCAGGAGTTCGCAGGCCATCATTCAAATCATCCATTAAACGAGTGATTCCAGAGTATCGATTAAACTTTTCACCAAACTTTGAGAATTGCATTGCTTCGTATACCTAATTCATTGTGATTATTATTCGTAGATTATGATCAATCTTATGAACCCGAGCGTGGCGGGTTACAGTGGGTAATCTTTGAACATACCGCAATGTTTTTGCGGCGCAAAGCACGAATTGCCCTCACACGGAAAAAACTTCTCTTCTCACCGCTCCCGTTTAATCACTTTTTTCACTTTAAACTGAACTCAAACTGAATAGAACGACGGCAAATGTCAGAGCAATGTGAGGACGGTCACTCTTGGATTGCTCAAAAATAGCGCACTGAATATTATTTCCTCCGAAGAAAAAACAACCTATCTATCTTTTGGAGAAACGAATGTTAACTAATTTATTTGTTAGAACTCAGCTATTTATTCAATCTTTTAATAATGATCAACGTGGTGTTACAGCGATTGAATACGCAATCCTAGGTGTGTGTATGTCAGCAATCGTATTGGCTGTATTTAACGACTCTCTTCGTGAAGCTTTAGAAGGTGCTATCACAACCATCACTAATAATATTGAAGCCGCTAATTCGTCGCCAAGTGTAGGTTAATTAATGCCTCATAAACTGTGGTGGTTAATTCCCTTAGCCACCATGGCTGCAATCGTCAGTTATCAAGATATCCGATACCGAATAATACCTAATGGAGTGGTGGTAGCTGTTGCTCTCTTGGGTGTTTTTTATATCTGTCAAACCGAAAAGTTTGAGCAGTTTTATAACTTTTTCATAGTGTTAGCCGTCGGCGCAGTTTTATTTTATTTCAATGTTATAGCTGCTGGAGACAGTAAATTATTGGCTGCATTCAGTTTAATGGTATCGCCCAATATGATGTTGTTGGCGGTTAATGTGATTTTATTTGCAGGTGGAACCCTAGTGATTACTCAGTGGGTATTAGGAAAAACAACTGGTAATTCTGAGTGGATAAATAGAGGCGTTCCTTATGGGGTACCTATTTGTCTAGGAAGCCTACTAGGTATAGCTGCATCGTTATAGGTGAATAATGAACTCCAAAATCATTCTTGGCTTAGCGTTTCTCGCTATATCTATAGGCCTCTATGGTGTGGTGAATGTACCGATGGATACTTTCCCCGTTCAGCCTGAAGAACCCATTATAGAAGTGACTTTTAAGGTATGGAAACTCACTCACCCGGCAGTGAAAGGTCAGCAGCTGAAGCGTAGCGACTTCGTTATAGAGTACTTGCCTGAAGCTCGTGCAGCGCTATTGGGAATCGATCGAAACATTGAGTTAGATTGGAATGCTCCTCAATTCGCAGTGCATGACATTGCCGCATATGAGCTGGTGGACTCGAATATGTTGACATCTCCCGGAGACAGTCAGTACTTACAGGCGGTGATCCGCCCTGGATTTGTGCCTTATAACGTTACGGTACCGGGAAGAGATGTATTAGGTGGCACCATCGCAGTCGGAGATTTAGTCGACATATCTGTTCTTTCAACGCCGGATCAGAACTTATCAAGTGAGGATACGGTGTCAGATATCCAACATCTCACTATGGTGCCATTACTGGCTCAAATACCGGTTTTGGACATGGTGACGTCAGAAAAAGCAGTGAGCACGTTAACGTTGGAAAAAGAGACTCAGGTGACATTGATCTTACAAGTGACGAATCAACAACTGGCACAACTCACGGTGGCACAGCGGATTGCAGAAGTGGCCGTGCATAAATCATTGGGTAAGGAATTTTCTGATGATCTAGAAGCTGATTCTTCAGACATCATTCCAAGCAGTGGCGGCACTGGTGGAATTCGTGAATACCGTTTTGAGTAGGGCGTTAACCATGAAAACAACAATGTTGACTTTAGTATTGGTTCTGCTGCTTCCATTCGAGGTTTTGGCTCAAGGCTCGACTAATTTAGCTCAGGGAGAAGCTAAAACCTTTTCGATTCGAGGGGAAATCGCTTCTGTTTTTATCTCAGGGAAGAATATTGCAGATTACCAAGTGATTGATAGTAATAAGGTCGTGGTGTTTGGGAAGAATATAGGATCTGCCTCGTTTATCGCATTTGATGCGAAAGGACGTGAATTATTTAACCGCTTATTGTTGGTGAATAAAAGTTATCGCGAAATAGAGCAACAAATTGATGTGTTATTTCCCGATGCGGAAGTGTTTGTAGCAGGCATCGGTGAGAACGTTGTTCTGAGTGGTGTCGTCGCTAATGAACAGGAAAAGGATAACATTCACCAGTTGGTGGGTGAGCTTTTGGGGAAAACAGCGAACTCAACCTCTTTTCAAATGAGTGATGAAGAGAGTGACGACATTGATGTGGGGTTTATGACTCAACTTAATTACGCAGGCGTCGTGAATAATATCGAAATATCAGCGACTAAGCAGGTGAACGTTAAGTTGACCATTGCAGAGGTATCGCACTCTTTTATGCAAGACTTCGGCATCAAGATGGGCAGCAATGGTACGCCCGGCATATTTGTGGATCAACTTACTCATTTTAGTGCTAGCGATATTGTCTCTGTTATTTCAGCTTTAGGTACCGATAGCGTTGGTCAAGTTCTAGCTGAACCTAATTTGTCGGTGATTTCAGGTGAGAAAGCGAGTTTCTTAGTGGGTGGAGAACTGCCCGTTGTGACGGTTATAGATGGTGCAACCAACGTTGAATATAAGGAATTCGGTGTGCGACTGGAATTACTGGCTAAGGTGCTTCGAGATGACAAAATTAAGCTAGCACTGACACCAGAGGTTAGCTCCCTAGATGGTAGTTACAGCAGTGACAACTTTGATTTACCAGCATTAAGAACACGACGCGCCCAGACAACCGTGGAACTGGGGGATGGACAAAGCTTCGTTCTTGGTGGGTTGCTTAACAGTGAAGAGAAAGAGTCACTGACTCGAATTCCCTACATTGGTGATATACCTATTATCGGTGCTTTGTTTCGCCATACAGGAACCGAACGTAGTAAAACTGAGTTAGTCATTGTAGCGACCGTTAATTTAGTTCAACCAGTCAAAGCGGAGCAGATCCAATTACCGACGATGAAAAAGACTAGCACGCTCAAGCGCTTTTTTGGACTAGGCAGTGGCTATGAACAATCACAACAAAAGTGGGCTGATGAAGTTTTGTCTGCTGGAGGGTTTAGCCAATGAAATCATTGATGGTTACTTTGCTTACCGCCGTCATTATTACAGGGTGTGTTGACCGTATATCGGAGCCTCGCGGAACGGAAGTTGAAGTTTTTCCTGTGACTTATCAGCTTAAACTTCGCTCTGACCAACCCCTGTTGGTGACCAGAAAAGTGAGTGAGTTTATCTTGGGTTACCCTAAAAATGTAAAGGTGGCGCAATGGAAAATACGTACCAAAGGGAACGGGAATCAGGCGCTTTATAAAGAGGTTGTGAGCCAGTTAATCCAAGCTGGTGTGATGTCGAGTCAGATTGAATACAGTCAAATAGGTTATAGCCCAAATGAGCATAACTCAAACGCATCAGATCCGTTACCACTAGAGAGTCGCTTTGACTTAAGTCTTTCAGTCACAACATATAAGACCAAACTAGAAATTTGCCACCAGGAACGGGTCGGCGAGTATGGGAATGGAAGCTTAGGGTGCAATGTGGACACGAGCCGTTGGCAGTCAATGGTCAACCCGCACAAAGCAATCTAATTACTAACTGTTAGAGAATTTCAGATGTTTGATTTAGTGAATAAACTAAACAGTGCGGAACCTAAAAAATCGGAGAAACAGAATCGTTGTGCGATGCTTTTCCAAACCGATATATGCCGTGACTTCATCCAAAAAACGTTCAGATTTGAAGGGTTGATTGAGCCTAGCTCGTTCGCCAGCCAAGACACAAGTGTGACTAGATTAGAGCAATACCCAGATGTTGAAGTGGTATTTGTTGAATTAAATCAAAGCCAAGATATTGTCGCTGATGCTCAGTTATTGACTCATACCTTACCTCCTCATGTGTCAGTGATCATTATTGGCAGTGAAGATACCATATCCATCATTCGAGCCTTAAGACAGTTGGGCTTCTATTACTTGTTTTGGCCAGCGGGTGAAGCGGAAACGATCGATTTTTATCACAACGTTTCCCGTAACCACGCAGCACAACAAGGCGTGAGTACAAATCGTAAAGCCAAGCAAATAGCAGTCATGGGCGTGAAAGGTGGGGTCGGTACTTCACTTGTAGCGTGTGAGATATCTCGCCGTTTGGCCAAGCATCAAAATGCGAGTACTTTGCTAGTCGACTATACCTACACTGGCAGCAATATTGACGTGATGTTAGGGCTTAAGAAGTTTACTAAGCGCAGTGTTCAAAAAGGCACCCTTACTACAGGAGTGGATAATGATATCGCGACAAGCTTGGTACAAAAGATTGAAAAAAATTTGTCACTTCTTGCGGTGGAATCAGATGAGTTTGGCCGTGATGAGTTATTCCAATACACCCAGTCTTTAAAGAAGCAGATGATTTCAAGTCATGCTTTTGTCGTGGAAGACTATTCTCACACTGCGACAACCAATGAAGAGTTTAGACAAGCGGTGGGGAAACTAGATGCTTTAGTCTTGGTATTTGATGCAACAGTATCGTCATTAAGAGAGCTGAATCGAATTCGTTCTGAAATCGACGTGCATTATCCCAACCTTGTCGTACTGACGGTAATGAACCGCTCTCGACCACATAACGCAGCGTCAATTAGTGAGGCGGATGTAGTTAAGTATTTTGGTCGAGAGGCAGACGCGAATTTAGTGTTTGATTTCAAAGCTAATCAATACCTACTTCAAGGTGAGTTGCTTAGTGAATCATGTTCTGAAATGAAATACGGACTGCAAACGTTAGTTGCCTTATTGATGGGAGAGAAAGTTGCGGAAAAAACAGCATTTTCATTCTTCCAGTGGTTAAAACGGTAAGGGGACGATATGGAACATGCACAGCGCATTTATTTACAACTGCGTAAGCAGATATTTGATGCACTTGATGCCAGTGTTATTGAAAGCTTACCGCGTCTAGAGTTAGAAGCTCAGTTAGCTAGCGCAGTTGATATGCTAGTGAGTCGAGATCAGTTATCTATTTCATCACTGGCAAAATCAGAATATGTCACCAGCATGGTACATGAGTTAGTTGGCCTCGGGCCTTTGCAGGTGTTGATGGATGATGACTCGATCACCGACATCATGATCAATGGCCCACAACAGGTTTATATTGAGCGTCATGGCTTAGTCGAGAAAGCACCTGTTCGATTTATCGATGAGAAGCAGTTGCTTGATATTGCTAAGCGCATCGCTAGTCGTGTTGGGCGCAGGGTCGATGAGTCTTCTCCTACTTGTGATGCCCGGTTAGATGATGGTAGCCGTGTGAATATTGTCATTCCTCCTATCACATTGGAAGGGACGTCAATCTCGATTCGTAAGTTTCAAAAGCAAAGTATTGGTTTTGAAGAATTAGTTGAGTTTGGGTCTCTTACTCCCGATATGGCAGGTTTACTTCAGTTAGCTGCACGTTGCCGACTCAATATTCTTGTATCTGGTGGTACGGGATCGGGAAAAACAACGTTACTTAATGCTTTATCACAGCATATATCAGAGGGTGAACGAACCGTCACTATTGAAGATACCGCTGAATTAAGGCTTCAGCAGTCACATGTTGTTCGAATGGAAACTCGTCATGAGGGCATTGAAGGGACGGGGGCTATTACCGCTCGAGATTTAGTGATTAATTCACTGCGAATGCGCCCAGACCGAATTATTGTGGGTGAATGCCGTGGTGGTGAAGCGTTTGAAATGCTGCAAGCCATGAATACTGGGCACGATGGTTCAATGTCTACGCTGCACGCCAATACACCACGAGATGCTTTGGCTCGTGTCGAATCAATGGTGATGATGGCGACCAATAATTTGCCCTTAGAAGCGATCCGCCGCTCAATTGTAAGCGCGGTCGATTTAGTCGTTCAGGTCAGCCGATTGCATGATGGTTCTCGAAAGATCATGAATATCACTGAAGTGGTCGGTATTGAGGGAAGCAACGTGGTGTTAGAAGAGTTGTTCTCTTTCCAAACTTCACCTCACAGCCCTGATGGTCGCATTCGAGGTAGTTATGTGACATCTGGTGTTATGGCTCGTTCTGCGCTTTATGAAAAAGCCCGTTTCTTTGGTGTAGAGCAGAAGTTAACTCAAGTGATTGAGTCTATGACACTCAATCAATAGGAGTGAGACATGTATTGGTTGATTATTTTGGGTGGGGCAATACTCATGATTGTCGCGCTTAAGCCGAATAGAGCTCCTTCTGTTGATGAGTATTTATCACAGCAAGCGAAAGGTAATCTGAAAAGCGATCTGAGTTTTACGCAACAAGCGGTTAATTTTGCCAGTCTTTCTGATCGTAACTTCAAACAGAAACTTCATGTGCGTTGGGATAACTTACAGCGCCAACTTGGAAAAATGGCATTAGGTAAGGTCGTCATTTTTTCTGTTGTAGCACTGCTTGCGATCGGCACTCTTAATCAAATGTCACTGCGCTTACCTTGGTTCGAAATTTTGCCTTTGACTCTCATTACCGCTTGGTTTTTGGGTTATCTCCATTTACAGAAACGAGAGAAAAAACGCTTTGAAGAAACCTTCCCTGATGCGTTGAACATGCTGGCAAGTTCCCTTAGTGCGGGTGAAAGCATAGGGCGAGGCATTGGGTATGTAGGGAAGAAACTTGAAGGTGAGGTAGGTAAAGAGTTTAAGCTGATGAGCGAGCGCCTCAATTTAGGCGAGCCGATTGATGATGTGTTTCGTAAATCTTGTCGTCGCTTTCCGTATCCGTCGTTTCATTTTTTTGTCATTACCTTGCGAGCTAACATGCAAAGAGGGGGGCAATTAAAAGAGGTGATGTCACGTCTGAATCGACAAATGTTCGAAGCGAGAGCTGTAGAAAGAAAAAAGTTTGCTCTTACTTCAGAGGCTCGTATCTCCGCAAAAATTGTAGGAGCAACACCATTCTTCTTTCTGTTTATTTTGCAGTTTCTTAGTCCTGAAAATTTTGAGTTCGTAATGCACCACCCAGAAGGGAGACCGATTCTTTACTACCTCATCACAAGTGAAAGTATCGGCATGCTGATCATCTGGGCGTTAATGAAAAAGGTGAAGTAATGGCTTCTTCAATAAACTTCTCGAACGTTGGGTTATTTTTCGCCTGGGCCGGCGTAGCATTTGGCTTGTTGCTCATATTTTATTGGTTAGTCGTGTGTACTCAGAAAAAACACCGTATCGCAGCCTTAGCGAAACATCATCGATTGGCCGATCAGTCAAAAGAGGCAGAAATAAAACTGAATCGTTGGTTGACGCCCATGTCGACTATTTTCGTCACCTCCGAAAGTGATATTGCAGTGCGCTTTGCTAATGCAGGCGTGAGTGACATCCGGTGGGCTCAATGGTTTATGCCACTGAAGTACAGTGCGTTGTTTATCGGGCAAGTGGTTGTTGCAGGCGTGTGTTGGTTTTTTGAGGTTTCGTCTGAATCATGGATCGCGATAGCTGCGGGGTGGGCTATGGTGGTTATTGTGATGCCTGACCTAGTCTTGAGCTCGATGGCTAAAAACCGTCAACGTCGAATCTCTCGTCAAATGCCGTACCTGATTGACCTAATGGCGATTTGCGTCCAAACCGGCATGACAATCGAAGCATCAATGAAATACCTCTCCATTGAAATGAAAAGCTTTGATAAAGAGCTTTCTAGCTTGTTGGAGGTGACAAACCAACGGGCTCGTTTGGTCGGAATGGAAAATGCCTTAGAGGAGTTGTATCGCAAGGTTCCATCACCAGAAGTTCGTAGTTTTGTGATGACGCTGACGCAGAGCATTCAACATGGATCCTCGATTTATAACGTGTTAACGACGTTGGCAGGCGATATTCGAGAAGTGCAAATGCTAGAGCTGGAAGAAGAAATAGGGAAGTTAGCTGCCAAGATGTCGATTCCACTGATCGTGTTTATCTTGATCCCAATTGTATTCGTAATTGCCGCTCCGGGGGTAATGAGGATGATGCTTAATGTTTAAGAAAATAATCGCGCTAACGTTAGTTTTAATGTTGGCGGCATGCAGTTCAACTCAAGCGAGTTGGCAGAAAGATGAGTCAAAAGAGGCGATCTATCAAAAAACACATAATTACGTTCAGTTAACCCGTTTGTATAAAAATCAGCTGCAGCAATACGACGCTGATGAAGTGAGAGAAAAACTCTCGAATACATATTTAGCTATGGGCGATGCTGAGTCGGCTCTGTTTTACATTGCGCCTGTTACTCAAAAATCACAACCCAGTGTGAATAGTTTATTGCTGCAAGCGAAAGCATACGGAGAATTAGGTCAGTACCCAGCAGCGATCAGTAGTGCTAAACAAGTATTAATGGAAAATGCTACACATGCGGCAGCCGAGAATTTACTGGGAACGTTTTATGGTTACAGCTATCAGTTTGATCTATCTCGTCGGTATTTTGAACGCGCGCGAGAGCATTTTTATGACTCGGTATCCGTGAATAATAACTTGGCTGTGCTCGATATTACGCAAGAGCATTATCAAGCAGCTATGGAGCGTTTATTACCATTGTATAAGCGCGGTCAGATGAATGAACAGATGATGGCAAACTTGACGTTGAGTATGGCTAAGTTGGGCCACTACCCGTTTGTCGAAAGTGTGTTGAGTGAAAGATACAGCAAGCACCAAATCCAAAAAATTTATCAGGCGTTGCGTCACCACACTCCTTATTCATTAGAGAGCCAAACGCTGGCAGTCAGTGGTCTTTCGTTATCGGAGGAGGCGGGTAATGCGATATAAGCAAAAGGGTGTCGCGAGCATAGAGTTTGCGGTGGGCTTTTTTGCTTTTTGGTTGATGTGTATGGCGTGGGTTGAGATGAGCTATATCTCGTACATTTCGGCGATCAACGACTTGGCGGTTTCAGAGGTGGCTCGCACAGCTAAAAAGGGCTCAGGAAATTATCTCGATACGGTAGATAAGGTTTTGCACCGAGAAGGCAGTATCTGGAATCAGGTTGTTAATGGCGACAATTTTCAAGTCACGATTCGCTACTCTAAAAACCTGAGTGAGTTAGCTAGTATTACAAACCAATGCAGTATTTCTGGTAGTCAAAAATTTAAAGAGTGTGGTGATGCTGATAACGCAGCGCTTGCCATTTATCGAATTAACTACCGTTTTTCACCTATCTTTAGCTACTTCTTCACGACTCAGAATTTAATGAGCAGAGAGATGATTGTTGTGCAGGAATATGAAAGGTCAAAATTTGAAATTTAGAACCCTAAAGCATGGGGATTTGAAGAGTAAGCAGCAGGGGGTTTTTAGTATTGAGTTTGCCATGGTCGCTGTATTTTTCAGCTTATTGATTGCTTTCAGTGGTGACGTGATCATCAAGCTTTCATTGAAAGGAAAACTCGATCGACTCTCTTATTCACTGGTCAATGTACTTAAAGAGAGAACCCAACTTTATGATACTGATTATCAGCTTACAACTAAAGAAGTCGATGATATCGATATCATTGCTCAGCATTCCTTACTGCGTACCTTTGGTCATTTTGAACGGGAACACTATGGGTTGTTGGTGGAAGAGTTGAGCTTCAAACAAGTGGGTACACCTAACCCCGCGATCAGTGAAAAACGCGGTGTTGTTGCCTGCAGAATAAAGCAAACCATTGATTCATTAGAGTCCATGACGGTAGTGACTAACCGAGGTCGAGAAATGCCCCTGTACCGAGTGACGGTTTGTTATGAATCGGATAATTGGATTGGTGGTATTTTGGGGCGTGAGTTTACTCACGTGATGTCTGATTCTGTCGTGATCGGCAGGTAGAGCGAAGAGAAAGGTTATGAAACACGCTATGCGTAAGCAGTCTGGCCATGCAGCTATGCTGTTTGCCATTATGATCCCAGCTTTGTTTGGAGTGTTTATGCTTGGTTCTGATGGTGCCCGCGCATTACAAACCAAAGCTCGATTAGAGGAAGCTTCAGAAGCGGCTGTTCTAGCGGTATCAGCAAAAGATGAGCAAGACCACCAATTGGCGGAGCGCTATATTCAGCATTATCTATATGACATGGACTCGATCCTAGATATTGAAGTTAAGAAGCTAGGGTGTGATGAGATACCTGAATGTATTGCTGCTACGGAAAGAGGCGAAGCACGCTACTTTGAATATCGTGTTGCGGGTCAAACACTGCACAAGTCCTGGTTTCCTGGTAACGATGTGATTTCTGGCTTTGGTGATAGCTTCAATGTGACGGGATCATCGAAAGCACGACGCTATCAAAGCCAGCCGATAGACATTACTTTTATCGTCGATTTTTCAGAATCTATGAATGACTCGTGGAGTGGTGGTCGGCATTCTAAGCTAAATGATCTGAAAGACATTATTGAAGATGTGGCTGATGAACTCGGCGCGTATAACGATCTATATCCAGAGCACCCTCATCGGGTTGCACTTACCGGTTTTAATCGCCGAACCATCAATAAAGATAAGAATGATAACTTAGTGGTTCGCGATCAGCGGGTAGTTTCAAGAGAAGGTGAATACGATAAAGACGATACGGTGAATTTTAACAAAACGATAGCTCAACAATTTATCGTTAAAGGAGAAGCCTCGCGTGTGCCTAATGGCGATGATGATGCACGGTTCTACGACCTCTATTTTACCACCGACTTTTCATCCTTCACTAAAAAGGTCAAGAAATTCAAAGCTGGGGGAGGCACTGCTTCACTGCAAGGCATTATTCGTGCAGGGCAAATTGTGACTTCAATGTCGAAGAACCAAAAGCAGCTGATCATTATTCTGTCTGATGGGGAAGATTGGAATCACTACGCAGGGCAAACCAATAAGCTTGTGTCGAAAGGTATGTGTAGCAACATTCTCAACATGGTCAACGGCGGCAAAGTTTCGGCAGATAATACGCATGATGACATAGAGGTAATTGGCGGGGTAAGCCAAGGAATGATGACACCTGATGGTGAACGAATGAACGCGCGCATGGCTGTGATTGGTTTCGATTATGAACTTAATAAAAACGTGGGTCTGCGTAATTGCGTTGGCCGAGATAATGTTTATAAGGCTGAAAACAAGGAAGACATTCTCAATAAAATTTTGGGATTAATTACGGAAGAAGTAGGTCACTTGGCGCAATAGAGGTATGTGAAATCCTTTTTATTAACTGAATATTATTAAGAGAGCAAAAATGAAAACGCTTATATCTGTTATGTCTTTATTTACTCTGTCGTTTTCTATACTGGCAGCCCCTTTAAAACCAGATACCAACGAACTACTTTATCATTACTGCCATATGGGCGACTCTGAACTTGAGAAGACGGTAACGATCGGTCAGGGGAAGAAAGTGATGTATCACCAAGGCCCGTTCATGCAAGTGAACGCAAGCACAGCTAATCAAGCGATTAAAAGTTTGATTCAAGATAAGTTAACTCAAGTATCAGAAAGTGCTGATTGCGCACAATACTTACTGAGTCGAACTAAATTTGTAGAAGGTAAGTTGGCTCGTGAGGTGTTGGCTCGCGTGACTTTTGATTTCGATGACGATGAACTGAATCAAAAATCTCGTTATTTATTGTTAAAACTTATAGCTAAACTTGAACATCAAACTCCCGAATTTATCGTCACGGGGAATACCGACTCAAAAGGTAGTGATAGTTACAACTTAAGCTTAGGCTTGCAGCGCTCGAATGCTGTTGTTGGGTATTTGAAAGAGCAAGGCGTAAATATTGAAGACCTGACAGTGAGTTCACAAGGTGAGGCGAACCCAGTGCAGAGTAACGAGATTGAATCCGGTCGCCATAACAATCGCAGGGTTGATATTCGCTCTTAACCCTGCCTTACAAATTTAACTTGTTGGGAGTAGTATTTTTAAAACGACACCCACGGATGGGTTATCTGATTGCTCAAACCAGATTGTCCCTTTGTAGCTATGGAGTATCTCATCACATAGCGCCAAACCTAACCCCGTACCATGGGTCTTCTGATCGGCTCTTACGCCGCGTTGAAATAAGGTTTGGCTGATCGAGCTATCTATTACTGGCCCATCATTATAGATCTCAATCAGGATCTGCTGTTCGCTTTGAGTGGCTTTGAATTCGATAGAGGTTTGTGCGAACCGATAAGTATTTTCTAATAGGTTACCGAGCACTTCCATAAGATCATCTTTATTAAGAGGCACGGTCTGTTGGTCGTCAAACTTAGTGATGAATTGGATCTTTTTGTCGGCATGGATTTTCGTAAACATGCCTACTAGGCTGTCGAGGATTGGTTTTATCGGTGTCGATGAAGTCGTTATACCTTTAACGCCTAGCGAAGCCCTTTTGAGTTGTGCCTGAATTAAGCTATCCATTTCTAACAGTTGTTGGTTGATTTGGTCATTCTTTGTTTTGGATGAGTCTTCATCAAGCAATGCTTGAGAAACTGTCACGCGAGTCTTCAAACTATGGGCGAGATCATTGAGAGAACGCTTATAACGCTCCTGATTTTCTTTTTGTTGGTATAGCAATTCGTTCAATGCACTGGTGACGCTATGTAAATCTTCAGGGTATGACTGGGCTAATTGGTTTTTCTTACCTTGTTTTATGTCATGTAGCTCATTCTCTAGTCGAGCAAACGGAGCAAAACTAATTCGATAAAAAACCAAAAGTAGAGCACTGATCAAAGCAAGCGCAACCACTAACACTCCAACCGCGGTGTATTTTAACTGATGTATGGGTTCTATTTTCTCTTCGACCCTTTGGGTAAAGATAACTCTGCCATCTTTTTTTTCCTGGAAACCTTTCCAGAGAATTGTGTGGACAATAAAAGCGGCGCCATTCGGTCTTTCAACCAAACGAATAGTATCTATGGGGAAATTTAGATCACGACAGAGCTCGCTAACTTGAGATTGGCTGACGCCTATCTCTGATAGCAGCTTAGCTCGTCTTTCAATATTTACTGATGTCCATACTTGTTGATTGTTGTGATCACATAGAGTGACGCTAGTGTTGGGAGAATCTTTCGCATAGAACCTATCCCACTCCGTCAATGGCGGGATTTCCCCAGAAGACAGCAGTTCATTGATTACAGCAGGCAATTCTCGAAGGGTATTTTTCGAGTAGTACTCAAAAAGTTGGTGTTTTTGACTGTTGTAGTAGAACCAGGCGCTAGTGAGTACCATTGAAATCATAATGGAAGCAGCAACGGCGAATGTCCGACGTCTGAACTGAGTTTTGTACAGTCTTTTCATACTACTTAGCTTCTAGTTCAAAACGATAACCTTGCCCGCGAATGGTGCTGATCAGTTTAGCTTGAGTGTATAGCGTTAACTTTTTACGTAAGCGTGAAACGATGACCTCAATATTGTTTAGCTGAACATTTTCACCCTGCGCATAAAGGGAATCTGCGATTTGTTGCTTAGATACGATTTGTAAGCAATGGCGAATTAAGTACTCGAATATTTGAAATTCTAAGGCTGTAAGTTCAATCAGAGCATCATCGTAACTGATACGTTTGGCTTGAGTGTCTAAGGTGAGCGATTGCGCTTTGATTTGGGAAGCGGAAAACCCTTGATTGCGACGAACAAGCGCCTCAAGGCGAGCGTGTAGCTCTTCAAATTGGAAGGGCTTGGTAAGGTAATCATCAGCCCCGGAGTTAAGCCCTTCTACTTTATCTTGCCAGTTGCCACGTGCGGTTAAGATTAATATTGGGACTGCAATTTCTTTACGACGTATTTGCTTGATCAGCGTAATGCCATCAAAGTCAGGGAGGCCAAGGTCAATGATCATCACATCTGTATTGGACTGTTTTTGAATCGTTTGTAAACACGCAGAAGCTGTTCTATCTGCATGGACAGTATGTCCTTGCTCACTGAGCTGAGAAGATAGGTGGTGATTCAATATTTCATTATCTTCAACCAAAACAACCAGCATGTAATATCCCTATCTACAATAATATTCAACCAGATAGAGCTTACACTAGCTTTGGATAAAAAAAAGGGAGAAGCCAAAGCTTCCCCCTTAATATTTATTCCAAATTGGTTTTACTTCTGTAGTAAAGAAATATCAGCAATCTGTAGGAACAGGTTACGTAGGTTGTTCAGTAGCGTTAGACGGTTTTTCTTAAGCGCTTCGTCATCAGCCATAACCATTACGTTATCGAAGAATGCATCAACTGGTTCACGTAGGTCAGCAAGTTTGCTTAGGGCTTCTTGGTAGTTGCCTGTCGCGAATGCTGGTTCTAGTGCTTCTGTCATTACTTCAACGTTTTCAGCCAGAGCTTTCTCTGCGTCTTCTTGAAGAAGCGTTAGATCGATTTCAGCAGGTAGATCGCCATCGAATTTCGCAAGGATGTTACCTACACGCTTGTTCGCTGCTGCTAGTGCTTCTGCTGCTTCCAGTTCACGGAAGTGAGAAACCGCTTTAACACGTTGGTCAAAGTCAGCTGGCTTGGTTGGACGACGTGCTAGTACCGCTTGGATGATATCAACACTGAAACCAGCATCTTGGTACCATGCGCGGAAACGACCTAGCATGAAGTCGATAACGTCAGCTTCTACGTTTTCGTTGGTTAGCTTGTCGCCTAGTAGCTCTTTCGCTTTACCGATTAGATCAGTTAGGTCTAGGTTGTAGCCGTTTTCAACGATGATACGTAGCACACCTAGTGATGCACGACGTAGAGCGAATGGGTCAGAACCTTTTGGTGCTTGGCCAATACCGAAGATACCTACAATAGTGTCTAGCTTGTCTGCCATTGCTACTGCTGATGAAATACCAGTGCTTGGTAGTGTGTCACCCGCGAAACGAGGCATGTACTGCTCGTAAAGTGCTAGTGCTACTTGCTCGTCTTCACCATCGTGAGTCGCGTAGTGCATGCCCATCACACCTTGAGTATCCGTAAACTCGAATACCATAGATGTCATTAGGTCACACTTAGCCAGTAGGCCAGCACGCTTAGACTTTTCAACGTCAGCATCGATTTGCTCAGCAATGTAGCCAGCAAGCTCTGTGATGCGATCGGTTTTGTCTTTGATAGTACCTAATTGCTTCTGGAAGATAGCTTGGTCTAGTTCAGCAAGACGGTCGATCAGCGGACGTTTGCGGTCTGT
Organism: Vibrio tasmaniensis 1F-187; assembly: GCF_000272405.2. GTDB lineage: Bacteria > Pseudomonadota > Gammaproteobacteria > Enterobacterales > Vibrionaceae > Vibrio > Vibrio tasmaniensis_A. Next base: position 12,725 of record NZ_AJZM02000313.1, on the reverse strand, counting down.
GTTGAAGAAGAATTCAGCATCAGCAAGACGTGGACGTACAACCTTCTCGTTACCTTCGATTACGTGACGAGGCTCTTTAGACTCGATGTTCGAAACGAAGATGAAGTTTGGCAGAAGATTTTTATCAGCGTCATACACTGGGAAGTACTTCTGGTCGCCTTTCATGGTGTAAACCAAAGCTTCAGAAGGCACTTTTAGGAACTCTTGCTCAAACTTAGCAGTAAGCACCACTGGCCATTCAACCAAAGAAGTAACTTCTTCAACAAGGTCATCTTCTAGGTCTGCAATACCACCAACTGCGTCAGCTGCTTTTTTAGCATCAGCAAGAATGATCGCTTTACGCGCATCGTAATCTGCCATTACTTTACCGCGCTCTTCTAAGATCGCAGGGTATTGGTCAGCAGAGTCGATTGTGAACTCTTGTTCGCCCATGAAACGGTGGCCACGGATAGTACGAGCAGAAGCTACGCCTAGGATTTTGCCTTCAACAAGCTCATCACCTAGTAGTACTGTCAGTGTTTTCACTGGACGGATAAATTGAATGTCTGAGTTACCCCAGCGCATTGCTTTAGGAATTGGTAGGCCAGCGAGAGCTTTCGCAGCGATGTCCATCACCAATTCTTGAACAGGTTTGCCAGCCACTTCTTGTTTGAAAAGAAGCCACTCGCCTTTGTCTGTTTTCAGGCGGTCAGCTTGCTCAACAGTAATACCGTTACCACGAGCCCAACCTTGTGCAGCTTTAGTCGCGTTGCCTTCCGCATCGAATGCGACAGAAATTGCAGGACCGCGCTTCTCAACGACTTTGTCTGCTTGGCCTTCAGCCAGTGCAGTCACTTTAAGTGCTAGACGACGAGGTGCTGCGTACCACTTGATGCCTTCGTGAGAAAGCTCAGCCGTTTTAAGACCCGCTTCAAAGTTAGAAGCAAAGGCTTCTGCTAGAGAACGAAGTGCCGTTGGTGGAAGCTCTTCCGTACCCAGTTCAATTAGAAAATTCTTCGCCATGATTATTTATCCTTCTTACACATTGGGAAGCCAAGCGCTTCACGTGACGCGTAGTACGCCTCTGCAACAGCTTTAGTCAGGTTGCGGATACGAAGGATGTAACGTTGACGCTCTGTTACAGAGATAGCTTTGCGCGCATCAAGAATGTTGAATGCGTGACCTGCTTTTAGAATGCGCTCGTAAGCTGGAAGCGGCAGTGGCTTCTCAAGCTCAAGTAGCTCTTTACACTCTTTTTCGCACTGGTCGAAGAAAGTGAATAGGAAATCTACGTCTGCGTGTTCGAAGTTGTATGTTGATTGCTCAACTTCGTTTTGGTGGAAGATGTCACCGTAAGTCACATTAGAACCGTCTGGTGCTACGTTCCATACAAGGTCGTAAACAGAGTCTACTTCTTGGATGTACATTGCTAGACGCTCGATACCGTAAGTGATCTCACCCGTTACTGGCTTACACTCAAGACCGCCAACTTGTTGGAAGTAAGTGAATTGAGTCACTTCCATACCGTTTAGCCATACTTCCCAACCAAGACCCCATGCGCCTAGCGTTGGGTTTTCCCAGTTGTCTTCTACGAAACGAATATCGTGAACAAGTGGGTCGACACCAAGAACTTCAAGCGAGCCTAAGTACAACTCCTGGATGTTATCTGGAGAAGGTTTTAGAGCTACTTGGAATTGATAGTAGTGCTGCAGGCGGTTCGGGTTTTCACCGTAACGACCATCGGTCGGACGACGAGAAGGTTGAACGTATGCCGTAGACATTGGCTCTGGGCCAAGTGCACGTAGACATGTCATTGGGTGAGAGGTGCCAGCACCTACTTCCATATCTAGTGGTTGAACAATGGTACAACCGTTTTGTGCCCAGTAATCCTGCAGCGCGAGGATCATTCCCTGGAAGGTTTTGATATCGTATTTTTGCATAGTCAGGTTCGCGCGATTCTTTTAAATGAATGATAAAAATAACCTCTGAGTATACCGAGATATTGGTAAAGCGAGTAGGGGTAATCTTGTTTAATTAGTGGTCTAAAATGTCGTTTAGTGGATTTTTTTGCCTTTAATGTTTGTTTTTCGGCACAAGTGGATATTTTGATAACTTTGACTCTTGTGTTTGAAAGCGTGGGTGATTAAAATCTCGCGGTCTTTGGGGAGTAGCTTACTTATTCATATCCTATTGAATGAGTTCGTTCGTCAACATAATTGATGCAAAATCATCATGGCGTTCGAGGCAACCACCACCTTGGTGGCGCTTAGCAAGACCTTAGACAAGCATCGTGAACCGGGATGGGGCGCGAGGTTTGTCTTTGGTTAAATATAATAATCCTCATCCCAAATGAGCATGTCGTGAGCGTTTTAGCAATTTCAATTACAACTGTCGCCTTAGCCGAGATCGGTGATAAGACTCAGTTGTTATCCCTTTTATTAGCCAGCCGATATCGAAAACCGCTACCTATTATTGCGGCTATTTTCTTTGCCACCATTGCCAACCATGCCCTTGCTGCGTGGCTAGGTGTTGTGGTCGCTGATTATTTATCTCCTGAAGTACTTAAGTGGGTGCTGGTGGTCAGTTTCATTGCGATGGCAGGCTGGATTCTGATTCCGGATAAATTAGATGACGATGAACAGATCTCGAACCGAGGGCCGTTTGTCGCCAGTTTTATCGCTTTCTTCATTGCTGAGATCGGTGATAAGACTCAGATTGCGACATCGATTCTAGGGGCTCAATATTCGGATGCATTAACGTGGGTCATTCTCGGTACTACCATTGGTATGTTGCTGGCGAATGTGCCTGTGGTGATCATTGGTAAGCTATCGGCAGATAAGATGCCACTTGACCTGATTCGCAAGATCACAGCCTTGTTGTTCGTGGGTTTGGCTATCGCAGCAGCGTTCTATTAAGCGGTAGTATTGAGTCCTATTATACTCAATCAGTAGAGTAATGTGTTGTAGGTCATACTCTTACAGTATTGTGGGGTTTATCGAGCGAATGGACATATAATTGTCATACTTGTCATGATATTTTAATCTTGTGAGTTAAGAACACGAGGGCATGATTATGTTGACGCGTTATATGGGTGTTACTCCACAAAGCCAAAGTTATCTATTTACCTTTGGTCTTGCACTTACACTACTAGGCATGGTGTTGACGGACATGTGGCTACCAATGGTGGCTGGTTCGATGATCATGACCGGGCTTGCGGTAGAAGCTTGGATTCGGGTTGCGCATATTATTCCTATGCGAAAAGATATCCGAGAAATTCAGCATCAGCTTGAGCATCTGCAAAACAAATCTAGAAGCGAATAAACAAAAAGCCGCTCGTACTCTGAGTTCTGTTTAAGAACATAAGGTACGAGCGGCTTTTTTGATACTTGATAGTCGGTGGGGCGTTACGCCTCCAATCCCTTTCTGATCAAATACTGGTAAGGCAACGTTTCTGTCGCTTGGCCTACCAACTGGTGATCCATGAATCGACAAAAGCTCGGAATATCACGAGTTGTCGAAGGATCGTCAGCTTTTACCAGTAACACATCGCCATCCTGCATGTTTCTAATTGTCTTCCTGACCATCATTACTGGCTCTGGGCAACGCAGGCCTTCAGCTTCTAAAGTGTGGGTTGCCAGTTCAGGTTTGAATGTCATGGTTTGTATCTCTATATCTATCTAACGAGTGAATAATACGTCTGCAGAAAAAATATGCAATAAGTGCTTGGCAAATGGAACCATTTCCTATAACTTAATTAACAAGTTGATAACAACTTAAAGCAAAGGCAACTAGCTAAGGAGTGGCGATGTTGACAGGATTAGATAGATTAACAATTTATTCAGTTCTCTGTTTTATTTCTTTTTGTGCGTTAGTACTACGCTCAGCGACAGAGACCTCTCTAATGCCAATTTTTGGCATAGTAGCAACGATTATTGGTATTTGGGTAGAGATGCGCCGTTGGCAAGGCATAGCCGAGGAGCAAGAGCACTAACCTGAATACAGCAAGCAAATTCCAATACGACAACATTCCGACACTATCCCCAGATTTTCTTGGGCTTCCCCGCGTAATTGCGGGATTTTTTTTATCTAAAGCATGCTATAAACAACTTAGTAACTAATGACAGTTGTATACAGCTAGGTAAGTGGCGTGGAATTAGAAGACATCTATCGTAGAGACCTGAATTTACTGGTCGCCTTAAAGGTATTGATTGAAGAGGGCAGTGTTAGTCAAGCTGCGCTTCGTCTTAACCTAAGCCAGTCGGCAACCAGCCGAGTATTAGGCCGCTTAAGAGAACTACTCAATGATCCCCTGTTTACACGCCAAGGTCAGCACCTTATTCCCACTAAGAAAGCTCTCGAGATCAGCCAGCGCATTGATCAGCCTTTAGAATCATTCCGTCAGTTGCTTAGTCCGAGTGATTTCGATCCTTACTATTGCAGTGAGCGTTTTTTAATTGCGACCACTGACTACGCGATGCAAACTATCTTGCCTTATGCTCTGCCGAAGATTTATGAGCAAGCGCCGAACATCTCTTTGGAGTTTGCACCATTGCAGCATGAGCATTTGTTTAAACAGCTCAGCACCGAACGTGTCGATATGGCGATTTGTCGCCCGAGTGGCAGCATTGCACCACTTCATCAAGAGGTATTGGGGCCGGTCGGTGTGTCGTGTCTGTTATCTAAAAATCATCCGTTAGCCGATCGATCGTTAAGCCTTGAAGACTATGTTTTACTCCCGCATGCGATGATTGCGATTAGTGATGGTGTTAAAGCGTTATTAGATAATGCTTTAGCCAATCAAAACCCACGTAAAATGGTGCTGCGTGCTTATCACCTTGAAGCCGCATTAGCGATTGTCGATAGAATGCCGTTGGTGATCACTGTACCAGCCGATCTGGCTTATTTGGTGGCAGAACGCTATGACTTGGTTGTTAAGCCATTACCATTTGAGTTTATGCCGTTTGATTACTCACTGATCTGGCACTCGCGCTGCGATTCTTCTGCTTCACAACAATGGTTAAGAAGAGTGGTAAAAGAAGAGTGTGGTGAGCTGATTCAAAAACGGATTGCGGATGTAGGTTTGGGTTAACTTAACTTAGATCTAGTTTTGGTTTACTCGAACCAAATGACCAAAATGCAAAAGGGCTGATTACTATCAGCCCTTTGTTGTTCTGAGATATTTGAGCTTTAGTTGATTACTAAAGCTTTATAACTACGCGACCAGTGATTTGACCGTTAGTGATGTCTTCTGCTGCTTGAATAGCGCCATCTAAAGACACTTCTTTAGTCGCTTGGCCGTAGAAAGACTCAGGTAGCAGCTCAGCAAGTTGTTCCCACGCTTTAATACGTTTTTCACGAGGGCACATTACCGAGTCCACACCTTGTAGGCGAACGTTACGCAGAATGAATGGCATTACTGTGGTTGGTAAGTCAAAACCGCCTGCTAGACCACACATTGCAACCGCGCCGTTGTAATCAATTTGTGCCAATACTTTCGCAAGTACTTTGCTGCCTACCGTATCGATAGCACCAGCCCACAGTTGTTTTTCTAGTGGCTTAGCTGGTTCTTCAAGTTCAGCACGCTCTACAATGCGTGTCGCACCTAGTGATTTAAGTAGTTCACCGTTTGCAGAAGCACGACCAGTAACCGCAGCCACTTTGTAACCCAGTTGGTTAAGTAGCGTAATAGACACGCTGCCTACACCGCCACTTGCGCCAGTGACTAAGATTTCACCGTCTTCTGGTTTGATGCCTGCATCTACGATAGCTTGCACACAAAGCATTGCTGTGAAACCTGCTGTACCGATCGCCATGACTTTCTTAGCGTCTAGACCCGCTGGCATTGGCACTAACCAATCACCGTTTAGGCTCGCTTTCTCAGCCATGCCACCCCAGTGACCTTCACCCACACCCCAACCCGTTAGAACAACTTCGTCGCCCGCTTTGTAGCGCGGGTCATCAGATTGTGAAACCACACCTGAAAGGTCGATACCGGGAACCATAGGGAAGTTACGAACAATGCGCCCTTTACCTGTTATCGCCAAACCATCTTTGTAGTTCAAAGAAGAGTAGCTCACATCAACTTTCACGTTACCTTCTGGTAATTGAGACTCATCAATTTGAGAAACTGATGCGATAGTTTTTTTGTCTTCTTGGTTTAGTACAAGTGCTTTAAACATGATCTGCTCCGTGGGAGGAATATTAGGAAACTGAAGTAACTTTAGTTGAATCATCGAAGAAAAAATAATGAAACATCAACATTGAATCTATGCGTTTTGTGCATAGATGTGAGTGGTGCTTTTTCTCTCGCTAAGTTCGCTGAACGAATCGATACATTATTGGACGCCGAGCAATAAAAAGTGCAGCTATATAAATATAGCTGCACAAAAGATTACCCTACAAGTATTACAACCAACGACCGCTATGGGCGTTCAAATACCGTTGCAATACCTTGGCCTAAACCAATACACATGGTCGCTAAGCCGTATTTCACGTCTTGCGCTTCCATCAGGTTGATTAGGGTTGTTGAGATACGAGAACCAGAACAGCCCAGTGGGTGACCAAGAGCAATGGCACCGCCGTTAAGGTTTACTTTCTCGTCAACTACATCCAGTAGACCTAGGTCTTTCGCACATGGAAGAGATTGAGCAGCAAACGCTTCGTTTAGCTCAATCACACCCATATCTTCAATGGTTAGGCCTGCACGTTTAAGTGCTTTTTTCGTTGCTGGTACTGGGCCGTAACCCATGATTGAAGGATCGCAGCCAGCGATAGCCATCGACTTCACGCGAGCGCGAATCTTCAGGCCAAGTGCGTTGGCTTTCTCTTCGCTCATGATAAGCATTGCCGATGCACCATCAGACAGTGCTGATGAAGTACCTGCTGTTACCGTACCGTTTGCTGGGTCAAATACCGGGCGAAGCTGAGATAAGCCTTCAACCGTAGTTTCTGGGCGAATGACTTCATCGTAATCCAGAGTGAACAGTGAACCGTCTGCTGCGTGAGCTTCTGTTGGCAGGATTTCGTTTTTGAAACGACCTTCAACTGTTGCTGCTTGAGCTCGAGCATGTGAGCGTGCTGCGAATGCGTCTTGGTCTTCACGGCTAATACCGTGCATTTTACCTAGCATCTCAGCCGTTAGGCCCATCATACCCGCCGCTTTCGCTACGTGTTTAGACATGCCTGGGTGAAAATCAACACCATGGTTCATTGGTACATGACCCATGTGTTCGACACCACCGATCAGGCAGATTTCAGCATCGCCAACCATGATAGAGCGGGTTGCATCATGCAGAGCTTGCATAGATGAACCACATAAACGGTTGACCGTCACCGCACCAATCTCAATCGGTAGACCAGCAAGCAAAGCAGCGTTACGTGCCACGTTGAAGCCTTGCTCTAGCGTTTGTTGTACACAACCCCAGTAAATGTCTTCAATCTCGACAGGGTTTACTTCTGGGTTGCGCTCTAAAATGCCTTTCATCAAATGTGCAGACAGATCTTCAGCACGAGTGTGACGGAAAGCTCCACCTTTGGAACGTCCCATTGGGGTACGAAGGCAATCAACAACAACTACATTTTTCATTTTGCTATTCCTTTTCCAAATGTGGGTTACAGAGAACTGGCTTGTTGACCGTCGTAAAAGCTTTCGCCCTTCGCTGCCATATCAAGCAATAGTTGAGGAACTTGGTACATTGCACCTAAGTCTTGGTAGCTCTTCGCCATTCCAACGAAGTTACCAATACCCACACTGTCTAAGTAGCGGAATACGCCGCCTCTGAATGGAGGGAAGCCTAAACCGTAAACCAGTGCCATATCCGCTTCTTGCGGTGTCGCGATGATGCCTTCTTCTAAACAAAGCACCACTTCGTTGATCATTGGAATCATCACACGTTGGATAATGGTCTGGTCATCGAAGTCTTGTGGCTGTTGGCATACGTCAGCCAGGATAGGAAGAATGTCTTCAGAGAAGGTTTTCTTCGGACGACCACGTTTGTCTACGCTGTACGTGTAGAAACCGCTGCCGTTCTTCTGGCCGTATTTTTCAGCGACATAAAGCGCGTCAATCGCATCACGGCCTTCTTTGCCCATACGCTCTGGGAAACCTTGTGCCATTACTGCTTGTGCGTGGTGTGCAGTATCTAGGCCCACAACGTCTAGCAAGTATGCTGGGCCCATCGGCCAACCGAACTTACGTTCCATCACTTTATCGATCTTGGTGAAGTCAGCGCCGTCACGTAGCAACATGCTGAAACCGCCAAAGTAAGGGAAAAGTACACGGTTAACGAAGAAGCCAGGGCAGTCGTTAACAACGATAGGGGATTTGCCCATCTTCGCTGCGTAAGCGACTACGCGATTAATTGTTTCTTCTGATGTATGCTCACCACGGATGATCTCGACCAAAGGCATGCGGTGTACTGGGTTAAAGAAGTGCATGCCACAGAAGTTCTCTGGGCGCTTCAAAGATTTCGCTAACAGGTTAATCGGAATCGTTGAGGTGTTTGATGTAAGAACCGTGTCTTCACCAACCAAACCTTCCACTTCGCTCAGTACCGCTGCTTTTACTTTAGGATTCTCTACAACCGCTTCCACAATCACATCTGATTGCTCAACACCTGCATAATGCAGGCTTGGAGTAATAGAAGACAGAATACCTGCCATCTTGAATCCATCGAGGCGACCGCGTGATAAGCGTTTATTCAACAACTTAGAAGCTTCGTTCATACCAAGATCTAGAGACGCCTGTGCGATGTCTTTCATCATCACTGGCACGCCCTTTAACGCTGACTGGTAAGCAATACCGCCACCCATGATGCCAGCGCCAAGTACTGCTGCGCGTTCAGTTGCTTTATTCGCAGACTTACCAGCTTGTTTTGCTAAGCCTTTGATGTATTGGTCATTAAGGAATAAGCCGACCAATGCTTTTGCTTCTTCAGATTTTGCTAGCTTAACGAAGTGTTTGCGTTCGATATCCAATGCTGCATCGCGATCGCTGCGCGCTGCTTCTTCAATTGCAATCACAGAAGTAATCGGAGCTGGGTAGTGAGGCCCTGCTTTTTGAGCCACTAAGCCCTTAGCCATGGTAAAGCTCATCATCGCTTCTAGTTTGCTTAGTGAAAGTGCTGATGTTTTTTGTTTACGACGTAGCTGCCAATCGAGTTTCTCATTGGCTGCTAGAGAAACAGTGTTGATTGCCGACTCTAGTAACTGGTCTGTTTCAACAATCGCATCTAACAAGCCAACTTTAAGTGCTTCATCTGCACGACATGCTTTGCCTTGCGTGATAATTTCCATTGCACTGTCAGCACCGATAACACGTGGCAGGCGCACACAACCACCAAAGCCAGGCATGATGCCAAGTTTGGTTTCTGGTAGACCTATGCTAGTGGTCTTGTCACCGATACGGAAATCGGTAGCGAGTACACATTCACAGCCGCCACCAAGGGCATGGCCACGCATCATTGAAAGAGTTGGGACAGGAAGGTCTTCGAGCTTGCTGAAGATTGAATTAGCGAATCTTAACCATTCATCAAGTTCTGCTTCTGGCTTAGCAAACAGGCCAAGAAATTCAGTGATGTCTGCGCCTACGATGAACGCATCTTTGTTTGAAGTTAAGATTAAACCACGTAATCCAGCGTGAGCATTAAGAGCATCTAACGCTTTATCTAGCGATTCTAAAGTAGCAAGGTCGAGTTTGTTTACAGAGGCCGGAGCACAGAAGCTAAGTTCTGCAATACCATCTTGTAATTCCTTTACCTGTAAGGTGTTAGCTTGGTAAATCATTGTCTATCTCCATGACATACAATCCACGATTGTTTGAGAGAATCTTGTTATCTTTCTATTATTGTAGAATACCTGGTAAGACCAGTTATTCTAGTCTGTACCTCTGCCTGGTGAATTTCAATACATTTTTTAAACAATTGTTTAACATTGTGCGATGGCACAGATCCTCTAACCCTTATTATTCACGCGTGATACACTTCGCCGCTCTTATTAATTAAGTTAACGATATGAATGAACAGCCCTATTTAATACCGTCAGCGTCGGCTCTGTTTGAAGAAGAGATAAAGAAGAGCGTCTTCATTACTCATCTTGCTCATACTCCAAGTGTAGAAGCTGCTAAACAGTTCGTAGAACAGGTAAAAAAAGAGCATTCATCAGCGCGACATAATTGTTGGGGTTTTGCTGCAGGGCGACCTGAAGACTCAATGCAATGGGGCTTTAGTGACGATGGAGAGCCATCTGGTACTGCGGGTAAGCCTATCTTGGCGCAACTGTCTGGTTCTGGTGTTGGTGAACTGACGGCTGTTGTTACTCGTTATTCTGGCGGAATCAAGCTTGGAACGGGTGGCCTAGTAAAGGCTTACGGTGGTGGAGTGCAACAAGCTCTCAAGCTGCTTCAAACTATCGAGAAAAAAATAACCACAAAATTACGGCTAGAGTTAGACTATGGTTTTGTGCCAATCGCGCAATCCATTATGGCTCAGCATCAGGCTGTTGAAGTCCAAGCGGATTATGGTGTTCAAGTTGAGCTTATTATTGAAATAGAGCTCCTTCAGGTAGATTCGTTTACCCAAACCATGATCAATAAAAGCGGTGCTAAGGCACTGGTAACGAAAGTCAAAGACAACTAGGAAGTGTGAAGCATTTCGCTTCGTTCAATAGCTCATGCAATTTCGCTCAATCATTCGAATCGTCGGATTATTATTAGCACTTTTTAGTGTATCAATGCTCGCACCTGCGCTCGTCGCACTGATCTATAGAGATGGTGCGGGTGTGCCATTTGTGACGACTTTCTTCGTTCTATTATTTTGTGGAGCAACTTGCTGGTTTCCAAACCGACGCTATAAACATGAATTGAAGGCGCGAGATGGCTTTCTCATTGTGGTGTTGTTCTGGACGGTAATCGGTAGTGCTGGTGCGTTGCCGTTTTTGATCGCGGATAATCCGAGCGTTTCCGTTACTGATGCCTTTTTTGAATCGTTTTCTGCATTAACAACGACAGGTGCAACCGTAATTGTTGGCCTCGATGATCTCCCTAAAGCAATTCTATTTTACCGCCAATTCCTGCAATGGTTTGGTGGTATGGGTATCATCGTATTGGCGGTAGCCATCCTTCCTGTTCTGGGCATCGGTGGTATGCAGCTATATCGTGCTGAAATACCGGGTCCAGTAAAAGACAGTAAGATGACCCCGCGTATTGCTGAAACGGCAAAAGCGCTCTGGTACATCTATTTAAGCTTAACTATTGCTTGTGCGATGGCATTTTGGCTTGCAGGCATGAGTTTCTTTGATGCCATCAGTCATAGTTTCTCAACTATTGCGATTGGTGGGTTCTCGACTCACGATGCAAGTATGGGTTATTTCAATAGCCCTGCTATCAACATGATTACGGTCGTGTTCCTTCTTATATCTGCATGTAACTATTCTCTTCACTTTGCGGCATTTGCTTCTGGTGGCGTGCATCCTAAATATTACTGGAAAGACCCTGAGTTTCGCGCTTTTATCTTTATTCAAGTCGTCCTGTTCTTAGTTTGTTTCTTATTACTGCTGAATCATCACTCTTACGATTCGTATTATGATGCTTTCGATCAAGCCTTGTTCCAGACAGTATCTATTTCAACAACCGCAGGCTTCACCACCACCGGTTTCTCTGAGTGGCCGCTATTCTTACCTGTGTTGCTTCTGTTCTCTTCTTTTATAGGTGGTTGTGCAGGTTCAACGGGTGGCGGTATGAAAGTCATTCGAATATTACTGCTTACTTTACAGGGTGCTCGTGAAATGAAGCGTCTTGTTCACCCGCGTGCTGTCTATACCATCAAGGTTGGTGGTTCGGCGCTACCACAACGTGTCGTTGATGCGGTTTGGGGCTTCTTCTCTGCATACGCATTAGTTTTTGTGGTTTGTATGTTGGCTCTTATTGCTACGGGGATGGATGAGCTAAGCGCTTTCTCTGCTGTAGCTGCAACATTGAATAACCTTGGTCCAGGCTTAGGTGAAGTGGCAATGCACTTCGGCGATGTGAATGACAAGGCCAAATGGGTGTTAATCGTATCCATGCTGTTTGGCCGTTTAGAGATATTCACATTATTAATTTTATTGACCCCTACGTTTTGGCGTAGCTAAGGACATATTGTGGCAAAAGCTCTATTTTTGTATTCAAGCCGTGAAGGGCAGACCAAGAAAATCTTGAACTATATAAAAGAAGAAATGAATGAGTTCGAATGTGAGCTTCAAGATCTGCACACTGTTAGTAATGTCGACTTTGCTCAATACGACAGAGTGTTGATTGGTGCATCTATTCGCTATGGGCACCTCAATAAGAAGCTATATCAGTTCATTGATGCCAACCTTGCTCAGCTGCGATCAAATAAGGTTGCTTTCTTTTGCGTTAACTTAACGGCTCGTAAAGAAGACCAAGGCAAAGATACCCCTGAAGGCAGCGCTTATATTAAGAAGTTCCTTCTTAAGTCCCCGTGGCAACCTACTTTGATCGGTGTTTTTGCTGGCGCCCTCTATTACCCTCGTTATAACTGGTTCGATAAAACCATGATTCGCTTCATTATGAATATGACAGGTGGAGAAACGGATACAACCAAGGAAGTTGAGTACACGAACTGGGAAAAAGTCTCTTTATTCTCTAAGAAACTGCAAGAGATGTAAGAGAAAAGCCTACTTTTGAGGCGTTTTGTGCTCTTTTTAATCGAACGAATAAAAAAACGAGAAAAACTTCAAAAAGGGCTTGC
>NZ_AJZM02000312.1 GCF_000272405.2 Vibrio tasmaniensis 1F-187 | reverse complement strand
GGGAAGCGTCTTTACCTACTCGCACCCCAAACCCATATTGCTTTGTATCCCAAACAACATAAGTTTTAGGTTGGGGCAATAAATCCTTAATCTTTTTCTGAGTGAGTCTGATATAGCTCATGAGCGCATCCCCTTAGCCAAAGTCGCTGATATATGAGAGGCCGCTTTACAAGCATCCAGACTGCTTAAGTGGGCATATTTCAGCGTCGTTTCTACATCCGCGTGACCCAGTAAGCGACTAAGCACCGTCAGATTAATGTTGGATTGAATTGCAATACTGGCGTACGTGTGGCGTAAATCATGTAGGCGCACACCGGCTAACTCGGCTAAACGGCGCACTTTACGCCAGAACGAACTCAAGGCCACTTCAGATATCGGTTTGGTATGGCATCGTGCAGGAAAAATATAATCACTCTCTGTTCGCCACTCTTTTAGATACGCCCTAACCGGTGAGCAAAGATACACCGTTTTTGCACCTGTTTTACTGTCTGATAAATGCCAATGCCCTCCCCTGTAATCTTTCCATTGCAACGTTCTCACTTCCGAAGAACGGCACCCTGTATATATCAATAATCGTATAATCATCACGAGAATTGGGTTATCGGCTTCTAACGTTTCGAGTACATGCCATAGGCTACGCAACTCTTCCGGACTGAGGTAGCGTTCGACCTCTCCCGCTTTATAACGCTTAAAGTGACGACAAGGGTTAGTGTTTCTATGTCGATACCCCCACGCTTCACACTGCTGCATCATGACAGACATCAACACTAACGCTTGATTCGCTGAGCCTTTCACGTGATTTAACTGAGCAAACCACCCTTCAATGTCTCTTCGCTCTATGGAGTGAACCTGTTTATCGCCTAAAATAGGCGCGATATGTAAACGAAAGGCGCTCTTATTCTTTACCGTCGTTCTTGGTTTCCAGTGGCGAGGATAACGCTTAAAAAATTCCTCAGCGAAGACCCGAATCGTTATTGGTGGCAGCTCTTTTATATCTGCCAGATAACGAGTCTGGTGAACTTCATTCACCACTTGCTTTCGCACCTCTCGTAATGATAGGTCGGTTGCTTTACCAAGCTTGCGGTGAACCCTTAACCCTTCATGCTGAAAGCGAATATAAAATCGCTTACCTCCTGACGGATAAACTCTTAAATACAACTCAGGGACTTTTGTATCGTAAAACTCTTGAACCAGATGGTTAGAAAGGATGCGCTCAACAAAGCGTTGTGTGAGTAAGATTTTTTTCATCATTTAGTACCTTCATATAGGGACATAGAATCACGAAATTTCGTGAAAGCATGCCATACCAATGAAAGACACAAACTACACATCGCTTACCTATCAGACACTTACTACAGACAACCATCCATAATCGCCAGATTATGACGTGGTGTGTGGTCACCAACTCAACTAACC
>NZ_AJZM02000311.1 GCF_000272405.2 Vibrio tasmaniensis 1F-187 | reverse complement strand
TTAATTACGCAACAAAGCCCTCTAAGGGGGTTACTTACTAAAGCAATTAAATTCCCCAAGCACAATATAATTATGTAAGTGGTAGATGCGAAAATGCTATCAACTATACCGCTTACGTAACTTTTACGTCATACCCAAGTCTAGATAATTTATACTTTGGTTGGTTGTAATGAAATTACCATTTAAATTACTCCCAACGCTAACTTAATATAATCATCAATATCCAACCAACCAAAGTAGACATAC
>NZ_AJZM02000310.1 GCF_000272405.2 Vibrio tasmaniensis 1F-187 | reverse complement strand
TTTCAATGGCGACATCAATGAGTCGTCACCATCACGGTCGACCGCAAAGACAGGTAGTTCAAAGCTCAGGTCATTCTTCGCTTGGCCATCAGCATGATCTAATGCTTCAAGTAGAGTAAAGGTGTACTCACCCACCGTGCTAGTAGAAAAACTAATCGTAAAGACGGGAACCTCTGGGTTAGCTCCGTCTTTCACAAAGCCGATG
>NZ_AJZM02000309.1 GCF_000272405.2 Vibrio tasmaniensis 1F-187 | reverse complement strand
AAAATTCTAACGAAGTTATCGAGGCTTTTAGCAAACTAGGGAGAGTAGTTATTTACTACGATTGATATTAATTGCAGCATAAAAAAAAGCGCCGTCGGAATCAACCGACAGCGCTTAGGGCTATCCTATTCTGTGAGTCATAGGCTGACTTTAGGACAATCTATTACAAAGCGATTTGCTTGATACTCATTAATGTCTGAGTAGTCTATTGGCTTTCATCTTTCTTACGGAAACCATCTAAGATGATCATCGCGGCGCCGATACAGATTCCCATATCCGCTAGGTTAAATGCAGGCCAGTGGTAAGTACCCCAATAGAAGTCTAAGTAATCGACGACAAAGCCATGTACAACACGGTCGAACACGTTACCAACAGCGCCACCAATGATGATCGCATAAGCAATGTTGTTCCACTTATCTGTTGCTGGTAGCTTGCTCATCCAGTACGTCAGCATCCCCGTTACTGCAAATGCGATACCAGTAAATAACCAGCGCTGCCAACCACTTTGATCACTCAAGAAGCTAAATGCTGCACCGTAGTTATGCACGTACAAAAAGTTAAAGAATGGCAACACCTCAATACGGTTTGCCCAGCCATAACCCATGTTGTCCATAACAAAAAGTTTGATACCGATATCAGCAAGGAAGACCAGTAGAGCCAACCATAACCAACGCACACCAGATTGTTTTAACGAAACTTCACTCATTTCTATTCCTAGTATTTACGAATTTGGTATTCACTGTTACTCAATTTAAGTGACCTTGATTACCAAACTTGGCTAAACACATTTCCTATAATTAAAAATAACCCCAGTTGGTACTGGGGCTATGATTTTTACAAAAAGTTCAGTCTTTCTCTGAGTCGTTATGCGTACTTACGCACTTCGCCTTCACCGTCGATGTTCGACACACAACGACCACAAACTTTCTCGTGACCTTCAATTGTGCCTACATCTGGAGTGTGGTGCCAGCAACGGTCACACTTCTCAGCTTCAGTTGCTGCAACTTCAACGTACAGACCTTCAACGTCTGTCGCTTGAGCTGTATCAGACTTATCGCTAAGTGGTTTAACAACCGCAGCAGAAGTAATAAGTACGAAACGTAGCTCATCTTCTAGCTTGTTGATTTTAGCAGCCAGTGCGTCGTCAGCGTATAGAGTCACTTCAGCCTGCAATGCACCACCGATCGTTTTCTCTTTACGAGCATCTTCAAGAAGCTTGTTCACTGCGCCACGAACTGACTGGATTTCAGTCCAGAATTCGTTGCTTAGCTCTTCGTCGTCAGCAAGACCAAATAGGCCTTCGAACCACTCGCCTGTGAATACAAACGTGTCGCGTTCGCCAGGCATCTCGTTCCAGATTTCATCTGCAGTGAACGACATGATAGGCGCCATCCAACGAACTAGAGCTTCTACGATGTAGTAAAGTGCCGTTTGACAGCTACGTTGAGCATGGCTGCCCTGTTTCGCTGTGTACTGACGGTCTTTAATTACGTCTAGGTAGAAAGAACCCATTTCGATAGAACAGAACTGCATTAGACGTTGAGTCACACCGTGAGTGTTGTACTCACCGTATGCTTTAACAATCTCTTCTTGTGCCGCTTGAGCACGGCCAACAGCCCAGCGATCAAGTGCGACCATTTCTTCAGCAGGCACTAGGTCAGTTTCAGGGTTGAAACCGTTCAAGTTCGCTAGGAAGAAACGAGCCGTGTTACGAATACGACGGTATGCATCAGCAGAACGCTTAAGGATCTCGTCAGAAACCGCAACTTCGTTAGTGTAATCCGTAGAAGCAACCCATAGACGTAGAATATCTGCGCCTAGCTTGTTGGTTACATCTTTAGGAGCAACAACGTTACCGATAGATTTAGACATCTTACGGCCGTTACCATCAACCACGAAACCGTGCGTTAGCACTTGCTTGTATGGTGCTTCGTCTTTCATCGCGATAGATGAAATCAAAGATGACTGGAACCAGCCACGGTGTTGGTCAGAACCTTCAAGGTACAGATCAGCACTGTGCGTTCTTTCTTCATTCGGGAAGTTGTACTCTTCACGAGAATCCACAACAGAGAAGTGCGTTACACCTGAGTCGAACCATACGTCTAACGTATCAAGTACTTTCTCGTACTTGTCAGCGTCTTCAGCACCCATCAGTTCAGCAGCATCGACATCCCACCAAGCTTGAATGCCTTTTTCTTCCACAAGCTTCGCTACTTTTTCAATAAGAGCTGGGCTATCTGGGTGAAGTTCTGATGTTTCTTTATGAACGAACAGAGCAATTGGCACACCCCAAGTACGTTGACGAGAGATACACCACTCAGGGCGACCTTCGATCATACCTTCGATACGGCTTTGACCCCATTCTGGCATCCATTCAACACTCTTCGTTGACTCTAGTGCTTTTGCACGTAGGCCAGCTTGATCCATAGAGATGAACCACTGCGGTGTTGCACGGAAGATGATTGGAGTTTTATGTCTCCAACAGTGTGGGTAGCTGTGCTCGTAAGCGTGGTGATGCAGTAGTGCACCTTTCTCTTTTAGAACTTCTAAAACAGAATCGTTCGCTTTGAATACATGCTGACCAGCAAATAGCTCAGTATCTGGCAGGTAAACGCCGTTTGAGCCTACTGGGTTAGCGATTTCTAGGTCGTACTTCTTACCAACCACGAAATCCTCTTGACCATGACCAGGCGCAGTGTGAACCACACCAGTACCTGAATCCGTTGTAACGTGGTCGCCAAGAACAGCAGGAACAGTAAAATCGTAGAACGGGTGGTTGAACTGAGAAAGCTCAAGATCAGCACCAGTCGCAAAACCAAGGTTATGGAAGTGCTCGATACCTGTACGATCCATTACGTCTTTTGCTAGTTCAGAAGCAACAACGATACGTTGAGCTGGCTGTTCGCCATTCGCTTCAACTTGGATAAGTACGTATTCAAGATCATCACGTAAACATACTGCGCGGTTAGCAGGCAGAGTCCACGGTGTTGTCGTCCAGATAACGATAGAGATTTCGCCCTGACCCGCGTGACCTTCCGCTAGAGTAAATTTCTCTAGAAGCGCCGCTTCGTCAGCTGCTGTAAATTTCACATCGATAGATGGAGAAACTTTATCTTTATATTCAACTTCAGCTTCAGCCAAAGCAGAACCACAGTCAGTACACCAGTGAACGGGTTTGAAACCTTTAAGAAGGTGACCTTTGTCTGCGATTTTGCCTAGAGAACGAATGATGTTCGCTTCAGTGCCGAAATCCATAGTGCGGTAAGGTTTATCCCACTCGCCCATGATACCAAGACGTTTGAAGCTCTCTTTCTGACCTTCAACTTGGCCCGCAGCGTACTTACGACACTCTTCGCGGAATTCAGCAGCCGAAATCTTCTGACCAGGCTTACCTTTCTTCTTCTCAACCATTAACTCGATTGGAAGACCGTGACAGTCCCAACCTGGGATGTACGGTGCATCAAAACCAGAAAGGGTCTTAGATTTGATAATAATGTCTTTAAGAATCTTATTCAGCGCGTGGCCAATGTGAATGTCGCCGTTCGCGTATGGAGGGCCATCATGCAGCACGAAAGATTTTTTACCTTTCTTTGCCTTACGGATTTCGCCGTAAAGATCTTCTTTGTACCAACGCTTCAGCATTTCTGGTTCACGATTTGCCAGATTGCCGCGCATTGGGAACCCTGTTTCTGGTAAGTTCAGGGTATCTTTATAATCACTCATCGATTCTTAATTCCGTTATATTGGGCGAAGTTAGACATTATGTTAATCGGTGGAATCATCCGACTAATTCTTTAGCTGAAGCAGCCACACCCTTGCGGCTTCAGCATCCAATTCTATTTGATTCTTTAGTGCGTCGAACGATTCAAATTTTATCTCGTCGCGCAGTTTGTGCAAAAGTCGTACTTCTAACTGTTTACCATATAAATTGGCTTTAAAGTCAAAAAAATGTACTTCTAATTGCTGCCTTACACCATTAACTGTTGGTCGTTGTCCAATATTAGCAACACCACCAACAGGAACACCGTCGATATCTAATGCTTCAACAACATACACTCCCGACACAGGAGAAACACAACGTTTTAATGGAATATTAGCGGTAGGGAAACCGATAGTTCTCCCTAGTTTACGACCATGAGAAACACGACCACTGATACTGTAGTCACGCCCAAGCATGGTAGCACTAGAAGCCAAGTCATTGGCCGCTAACGCATTTCGTATCTCAGTGCTGCTTACTCGTAATTGGTTTAAGCAATAGCTTTGGGTGCTCACCACCTCAAAACCATATTTTTCGCCCGCTTCTTTAAGCATAGCGAAATTACCTGTTCGGCCTTTGCCAAAGCAAAAGTCGTCACCAACCACCAAGAATTTCACACCAAGCTTATCAACCAAAAGATCCTTAATGAACGCTTCCGCAGACAAGCTTGCAAAATACTGATTGAAATTCACACACAATAAACGACTAATCTCTAGCTTGCTCAATTGCACGTACTTATCTCGTAAGCGAGTTAAACGCGCTGGCGCTCGACCTTTAGCAAACAACTCCATAGGTTGCGGTTCAAACGTCATGACAACAGAAGGGAGTCCCAGAGCTGTAGCTTGTTTAGAAACCTGACTCAGAACCTCTTGATGCCCTAAATGAACACCATCGAAGTTACCTATGGTTAATACACAGCCATGATGCTGTGCTTTAATATTGTGTATACCTCGGATCAGTTCCATTGTGATCAGCTAAAACCTGTTATTTGCATCATTTATTGTGTGAAACCGACGGATTATATACTAATCAGTATTAATCTGTCGCTGCTTTTAAATGTTTTACTCGGATACCTAAAACCAGTACCGACACAATATAAGCAAAGCCACCAAGTGCGATCAACCCTGTTAGCGTCAACGCTCTTTGGTTGAAGCTCCAATCAAGCCACAGCTGCATATTGTCTAGTTGCCATAAAATCACGCCAACCATCACAGTTCCAGATACTAATAATTTAAGGCTAAACAACAATGTAGTCTTGGTTAAACGATAAACACCCGCTATATGCAGACCACGATAAAGTAGAGTCATGTTCACGAACGCAGATAACGCCGTTGCGATTGCCAAACCAACATAACCATAGAAATAAGCGAAAATCGCGTTGAACACCATGTTAGTGACCATCGCAATGATGCCGTACTTCACAGGAGTTTTAGTATCTTGACGTGAGTAATAGCCCGGAGCCAACACTTTAATCAACATGAAGTTAAGCAAGCCTGAAGCGTATGCCACCAAAGACATGGAAGCCTGCTGTACATCGTGTGGTGAAAACTCGCCACGCATGAAGAGCACCATCAGCATCGGCTTTGCTAAAACAATAAGACCTAACATTGCAGGAATGCCTAGCAATAAAACCATGCGCACGCCCCAGTCCATTGTATGAGCAAACCCTTCCCCTTGAGCGTCTACGTGTTTACGCGACAAAGCAGGAAGAATAACCGTCGCAATAGCAATACCAAACAAACCGAGTGGGAATTCCAATAATCGATCCGAATAATATAGCCAACTGATAGAGCCGGTTGCTAGAAAGCTGGCAATGAAGGTATCGAACAACAAGTTGATTTGGCTCACTGACACACCAAACAAGGCAGGGATCATTAGCGTCCGGATCTTAACTACACCGGGATCTCTCCACCCCCACTTCGGCTTAACCAACACACCCGCTTTAATCAAGAAAGGCATTTGGAAAAGGAACTGGACTAAACCACCAAGAAACACACCGATGGCCAAGCCAATTTCGGGTTGTTCTAAATTAGGAGAGATAAACCATGCTGAACCTATGATCATTACGTTCAGGAACACAGGGGTAAATGACGAAACCGCAAATTTGCCCATGGTATTGAGGATTGCACCAGATAAAGCAACAAAGGTGATAAACCATAAATAAGGAAAGGTAATCTTGAGCATAAAGCTCGCCAGCTCAAATTTTGGTGCTGCTGGGCCATCATTTAACCAATCGATAAACCAACCTGCGCCAAACATCGCAGTGATGACACCCGAGCCCAACACCCCGATAACGGTGACGATAGAAACTAGTACCCCGAGCGTGCCCGATACTTTGGCAATTAAATCTCGAGTCTTATCTTTATCACCAGCAGCGTGATATTCTGTTAATACAGGAACAAACGCTTGAGAAAAGGCACCTTCTGCGAAAAGTCGACGTAAGAAATTAGGGATTTTATTAGCGAAGAAAAATACGTCGGCACTCGCTCCTGCTCCCATCAAATTTGCTACTACTACATCACGTACTAGCCCCAATACGCGCGAAACAAAAGTCATTGCACTGACAATCAGGCCTGACTTTAATAGTCGTTTACTCACACAAACCTCTGACACTGGTTGATTACTTTCAAGCGAGGATAAATACTATCCTGTCCTAAGAAGCATATTTATTAGCATTGGTCTAAAAATGCTGTTAGAATCCCCGCCATCTTAACCGCGATGACCTTTCCATACCAAAGTTTGTTTGGCTACGATTGGTTTTTGCACAAATCATTTGACAATTAAGCGCCTATGAGGGATAGTCCTCGCCCTTAAATTGTCACCGAACTAAGTTTTTGGG
Source organism: Vibrio tasmaniensis 1F-187 (assembly GCF_000272405.2). Lineage (GTDB taxonomy): Bacteria > Pseudomonadota > Gammaproteobacteria > Enterobacterales > Vibrionaceae > Vibrio > Vibrio tasmaniensis_A. The sequence goes on along the minus strand of NZ_AJZM02000309.1, from coordinate 31,666 downwards.
AGTTAGACCTTGGCAAACAGTAAATCTGCTAAGAAGCGCGCTATCCAAGCTGAGAAACGTCGCCAGCACAATGCTAGCCGTCGTTCTATGATGCGCACTTACATGAAAAAAACTATTGCAGCTATTGAAGCTGGCAATAAAGAAGCTGCAACTGCTGCTCTTGTAGAAGTTACACCTCTTCTAGACCGCATGGCGACTAAAGGCCTTATTCATAAGAATAAAGCTGCACGTCATAAGTCTCGTTTCGCTGCTGCAATCAAAGCTCTTTAATAGAAATTTGATTACAACGCAAAACGAAAAAAACCGGCCTCGGCCGGTTTTTTTATATCTAAATTTTGAGTAACACAGAGATTTTTCTTGCTGAGCGTTACTTGGTTTACTTAAAGATATGCGGTTTACTGATAGGCACTAACGTTCGACATGAAATACTGACACTTCCTTGTGTCGACCCTACCCCTGGTAAGAAATCACTTCCCCCACCAGCAATAAACTACTTGCAGTACATACCATGCAGCAGGTTAATCATCGCTTTTACTTCTTCACTGCTCAATGTGTAATACACTGTTTGAGCTTCTTTGCGAGTTTCGACCAAACCATCTCTTCTCAACCAAGCAAGATGTTGAGATAAAGCAGATTGACTCAATTCCAACTTGCCACACAACTCCCCAACCGACAGCTCAGTACCATGCAATAGGCACAGAATCTGTAAGCGACGCTCATTGGCCATGGCTTTGAGTAGAATCACAGCTTGTGCTGAATTCTTCTCCATCTCTTTTAAGTTCATAGTTTGGCTCCATACAACCTTTACGCCAAGTCCGGGTTATCAGTATTTCCGGCAGATTATGAAGTCATGATAATCGATATCAATTCATTAACAAACAAGCTCACTCGAACAATTTGCTAAAATCTGCGTCACATACATTTTTTACTGCTGGATGTTGGATCATCCTCTCAGCAAATATGACGTAGTACTCCTCTTTTAACTCCTCGATTCCCCCCAACAATTGCAATGACGTATCTTCCTCAACCTCTGACATATATAGCGTAGGCGCTAAGAAAATAGCGTCGTGGTGGTAACGAGCGAAAGCCTTCATCAATGCCGCGTCATCAAACTCACCCAAAATATCAGGCTTAAGTCCTTGTCTATCAAACCATTGCAGTACTTTACGCCCCATCGAAGTTCGACTTCCTGGGATTAACAGTTTCTTTTGTTCTAATACAGCAGGAAAGTTAACACCTTCCACATTACCTGAACTGAAAAAGCTCATACCACTCTCACCCAACTTTTTACTAAACAAGCCTGGGCTTTGGCTAGAATCCACCGGGCAGTCTGACAAAATCATATCGAGCTTATGCTGAGAAAGTTGTTCAAGTAGCATTTCATGAGTCGATTCAAAGCAGCGTAAATGAATGCTGTTATCGGGTGGGATTGTCGACATCAATATCTTGCTGACTAATCTTTTGGACAGTGCATCCGCGACGCCAACATCAAACAGAATATTGGAGTGCTGGCTGTAATTCACGATATCCAGCATCTCGTAACTCAGGCCAAACATACGATCAGCATACTTAAAGACTAACTGCCCAAGCTCTGTCGGCTCAACACTGCGACCATTACGCTTGGTTAACTTACCATCCATACGCTCTTCTAAGGCTTTTATCTGACCTGTTACCGTTTGTGGTGTTAGGAATAGGGCTTCTGCAGCTTTAGTAACAGAGCCTTGCTTGCAAACCATCCAGAAGTAATAAAGGTGGTTATAGTTGAGATGCGACATAAATGTGCCGTAAAAAAGAGAAGATAACCTGTTATATCAAATATGACACCTCCACTCAACAAGCTCGGAAAAACTATACATAACTATCAATTACTACTTATTTTTACGAAGTGTCTGATTTCATAATGTAATATTTCAACGATTATTTTCAATTTTTCTCTAACTTTTAAGATCTACATCACCTATCAAAAACACGAACAAAAAACTTTAAAAACAACAAGTTAAACCACCACCATTTCAAGACCAAATATTTAAAGAGCAAATCATCACAAAAAAGTCTCACCTAAACCAAAATGTAATATTACTGAAATATTTGTTCTCTAACATCACGCTCAGATTAAACAAACAGACCAAACACAGACTAAAACGGTCCAATGGAGAAAACATTATGAACCAAGCTACTACTGCAGCAGCGCCTATCTCGAGCACAACTCGTTGGCTACGCTGGGCTAACTTGGCATTCATGCTTTACCTACTATTACTTTCAGTTTCAATGGTTGGTACAGGCTTCAAATGGGCAACAGGCGAGCAAGCAAAAGTTCTTTTCGAATTTGCTTCACACCCAGTTGCAGGCTTAATGATTGGTTTAGTAGCAACAGCACTTATTCAATCATCAAGTACAGTTACTTCAATTATCGTTGGCCTTGTGGCAGGTGGTTTACCTGTTGAGCTAGCAATCCCTATGATCATGGGTGCGAACATTGGTACTACGGTAACCAATACGCTAGTTAGCCTTGGTCATGTTCGTTGTAAAGATGAGTTCAAACGTGCATTCGCAAGTGCGACGATTCACGACTTCTTTAACCTATTAGCCGTTGCTATCTTCCTACCACTAGAGATGGCGTTTGGTATTCTAGAGAAAATTTCTCACTGGTTAGTATCACCGATGCTAGCAACAGGTGATATGAGCATGGGTGGTCTTAACTTCATCAAGCCAATCACTAAGCCTGTTGTAAGTGCGATTAAAGAACCACTATCAACGTTTGGCGACACTGTTGGTGGGGTTATGCTTATCGTTCTAGGTATCGCGACTATCTTCGTAGCTATCACGGTAATGGGTAAGCTAATGAAGAGCCTAATGGTTGGCCGTGCTCGTGAGATTCTAAAGAATGCAATTGGTCGAGGCCCTATCCACGGTATCGCTTCTGGCTCTATCGTTACTATCCTTGTTCAGTCTTCTTCAACGACAACAAGTTTGATGGTTCCACTAGTTGGTTCAGGTGTTCTTAAAGTACGTGACGTTTACCCATTCACTTTAGGTGCAAACATCGGTACGTGTATTACCGCGCTATTAGCAGCGACAGCAGTATCTGGTGAGTTTGCAGTATTCGCACTACAGATTGCTCTAGTACACTTGGTGTTCAACATCATGGCTACGGTATTCATCTTTGGTATTCCGTTCCTACGTGAACTGCCAGTGAAAGCCGCTGATATCATTTCAGACATGGCAGTGAAAAACAAAGCTGTAGTGGCAGGTTATCTTGTTGCGGTATTCCTTGTACTGCCTGGTAGCGTGTTAGCACTGACAGCTTAATAGCAAAACAAACATCGCTTATAGCAAAGCCCGCAACCTCCTAGGTTGCGGGCTTTTTCTTTTCTGAAAGGCAGATGTGGGAAACAAAAAGAAGATTGGAGTAGCGAATAACAAGTTGAAAGCAGATACGGAATGCGAGTGAACGAGTAACGAAAAGCCCGTTTTACTCGCATCTATATATCCCCGTCATTCCCTACAGCGAGGAACGAGCGTGATAGGGAATGACGGGGGTTTTTGATCTTAGTATCCCGAATCTCTTCTACTTGTATCTAACTCCCCTTATCTCGCATCTAAAGAAACGCTTACTTACCTTGCTCATTACGCAGATACATAATGGCAACCATGCCAAAGCCGATAAGTTGCCATAGATACTGCCCATCGCTTGCGCCAGTGATGGTTTGAGTGAAAGCCATACAAGCAGTTACAAACAGAGAAGCGAATGCCGCATAGAGTAACCACGGGCGTTCTTTACCAGCCATGAATTCACCTGCTAGTACTGAACGAAGAACCAATAAAAATGGTAAACATTGCAAAGCAATCAGAATAGGAAACATAAAATCGAACGTAGGGCTCAGTAAAACATGACCAACTTGGCTCTTATCCCAAGTGCCGACAATATAGCCTTTCCAGCCAGCCCAAGTGTCACCTGCATAAGCGGTATCGGGCGTAATGAAGCCAAGTAGCACGCCCATCACTTTATCGATAAAGCCATTTTTGAACCAAAAGACGAATAAGAAGATCTGAATTGGAATGATCTGAAAAGCAAACTTCTTCAACATGTGTATACCCCAAATAATAAATGATTTGGTGACCAGTATGTGGAAGTCGATGTTTTTATGCTTGATGCAAGGCAATCGAGCCTAACTCCAAACAATAATCAAACATGTTGAGAAGCCTGTTAGCACAAGGAAACCTTGCGGAAGAGCCGTTACTATTAGCGGTAACTCAACGTCTTCACTTCAAAGAGAATTATGTGGTTTAGGAAAGGTTTGTTTTTTATAAAGATTCAATAAGATCAAACAGTTGGCCATTATACTCTTTTTTCACTTCGGTATAGCGCTGATAGTTGTATTGCGAACCTTCTGGGTTATCCGACAGCTTGTCAGCCACACTAAGTAGATAAAAACTGATAGGGCTCGGTGTACTTTCGGCCGCATAAAAAAGGTAAGGGAAAGCTTGATTGGCATGTTGGTTGATTAACAGTGCAAGACCCAAGGTAAGGTTGGCAATATCACAACGTGGGTTCATCTCAAAGGCTTGCTTTGCCAGTTGCAGTGCATGTTCGCGATCTTCTTGCTCATGACTTTGCAAATAAGCCAAAGATTCCGAATACGACAATAAGGCATTGACCAAATAATTGTCTCTTCCTTGCTGTTGAATCGTATCCAACTGAAGTGCGATCTCTGCAAATGGCTGTCCACCTTTGCCTTGGTAGAAAAGCGATATTCCCTCTGAAATAACCTTCCAATCGTCGTAGTTATCAATAGAAGTCACTCGATGACTGACGACACCGTATTCTGAACTCATTGGGGCAATAATGGCTTTAATCTCAAGAATCACATCCCCAATGGCATCAAAGAAGTTATCTTGGCTAAAGCTCTTTTCCACTTTCTGGCTTTGATTGGGCTGGCGGTTGTTTTGTATCAGCACGCTCAGTATATAATTACTGCCCTTTTGCTTGAGCCAACCTTTGAGTTCGACACCATTATTGGCAAGTGATTGCTTGCCCTGTTTCGAGAGCTGAGAGAAGTGGTAACCCGATAAATTTCTCGCTGAGTTCAGCCCGTAGAATAGGTAGTTGTACACGCTTTCCGACATCTCATAATCGTCCGCAGAATCGAGTGTTATGTCATGGATATAAACGGGAATCACATCACTTTGAGGCGCAGAAATAACAGCTGTGTCATTGGTTGAGACATCAATTTGCCACGCCCAAGTTGCTATTAAGCCAATAGAGAATACTGCGGTTGTAATCAGGGCGATGGTTTTATTTTTAGGCTTAGAAACAACTTTGATTTCAGGTGGGGGAATTTCTACTACGGGAGTAGTCTCAACGCTAGGCTGAATTATCTCAATATCGAACAGATAACCTTGCTTAGGAATGGTCTGAATGATGCGATACGGACGTACTTTATCCTGAAGCTGACTGCGCAGTAAACTGATGACCTGTCTGACCAAGTTGTCAGACACTTGAGTTCTTTGCCACACATCAGCAGCTATCTGCTGCGTACTAACCACTTGCCCGCGCTTGTCGATGAAATAGCTGAGCAGCCTTGCTTGTAGTGGCTCTAAATGAATCTCTTCACTATCAATCACCAACTGGTTTTTATCAGGGTAGAAAGAAATAGGAAAGTCGTGTTGCAATACAAAGCAATGCGAGCGAGTCATAGTAGTTCTGTGGTTAGAAAAGACCACTCAAGATTATTGGTTTTACGAATAGTAAGCAAGCCAAGCATCAGAAATAAAAAAGGCTGCGCAGAGGCAGCCTTTCGATCAATCAGTCAGTCAGTCAAACAAAGCAGATTAGATTAAACCGAGAATGGGTACTTAATCGCTTCGTGGCATTCGTAGCCTTCAACCCAGAAGTCATCCATCGTCACCCACGTTTCCAAATCTTCTAAAGACTTAATCTCAGGATTGATATGGAATGTTGGCCCCGCTAAAGGCTCACGCTTCAACTGGATATCACGCATAGGTGCGAGTTGATCTTCGTAGATATGTGCGTTAACAAGCTTGTGATAAGCCACGCCCGCTTTCTTGCCTGTGATTTGCGCCATGATAGCGAGGAACACATACACTTGAACCATGTTGAAGTTCAGGCCTAGTGGTACATCGCAAGAGCGCTGAGTGCTGTTTAGGTACAGAGTATCACCAAGTAGAGAGAAGTGATGGCTGTACATACACGGACGCAAACAACCCATGTGGAACTCACCTGGGTTATAGAAGTTTAAGATCTCGCCGCGGTCATCAATGCCGTTTTTTAGATCATCAACAATCTTCTTCAGTTGGTCGATATGACCGCCGTCAGGTTTTGCCCATGCACGTCCTTGAACGCCATAAACACGACCCATGTCGTCTTCACCCTTGCGGTAAGGATTATTTAGCCATGCTTCATTCAGGTTAGAATTCGCATCCCAAGTTTTAGTCCCTAGCTTACGAAAATCTTCAGCATTATCGTAACCACGGATATAGCCAAGCAATTCAGCAACTGCCGCTTTCCAAAAACTTTTACGTGTTGTTACCAGTGGGAATTGGTTATTACCAACATCATATTCAAGGTCAGCATTGATCACAGTTAGGCAGCGCTTGCCTGTGCGTTCATTTTCAATCCAAGTACCGTCATCAACGATACGCTGACAGAGATCTAAATACTGTTTCACACCAATTCCTTACTTCGTTTGTTGTGGTAATTCATCTTTGTAGTGACCACGCTTGTATGCCCAAACCATCATCAGCACACCGATGATAACCATTGGCAGTGACAAAATTTGTCCCATAGAGATAAATCCACCGAACAAACCTAGCTGAGCATCAGGTTCACGTACGTATTCAACTAGGAAGCGGAATGTACCATATCCTGCTAGGAATAACCCTGATACAGAACCAAGAGGGCGAGGCTTTTTGATGAACCAGTTCAAGATGAAGAACAGTACAATACCTTCAAGCGCCATTTCATAAAGCTGAGATGGGTGACGAGGAAGTGGACCACCGTTAGGGAATACAATCCCCCATGGCACATCAGTCACACGACCCCATAGCTCACTGTTCATGAAGTTGCCCATGCGGCCCATACCTAAACCAAATGGAACCAATGGTGCAATCATGTCAGCGACACCAAAAAAGGTTCGACCGTTCTTTTTGGCATACCAAAGCATCGCGGTGATCACACCAAGTAAACCACCGTGGAAAGACATACCGCCAGTCCATACCTTAAATAGGTAGAGTGGATCATCAATGAAAAGGCCAAAGTTGTAGAAAAGTACGTAGCCAATACGACCACCAAGCACCACACCTAGAAAGCCAGCAAACAGTAGGTCTGATACTTGCTCTCGAGTCCAACCACTACCGGGTTGATCAGCTCGGCGATTTGCTAACCAAAGAGCAAACATAAAACCGACAAGGTACATTAGGCCGTACCAACGAACTGAGATTGGTCCTAGTTCAATAAGAACAGGATCGATATTTGGGAATTCGATAAAACCCTGAGACATACTTGGCTCTCTATCTAAATTGATTAACGGTTAGCTCAATAGCTAACAGAAAAGACACTACAGCAGCATTGTCGCTGCTATAAACATTAAAAATACCGCAAAGAATTTCTTCAGAACAGAGGTTGGTAATTGAGTGGCCAGTTTCGCACCCACTCGAGTGGTCAACACTGAGGTACAAGATATCGCAATCAAAGCCGGCAGATAAACATAACCTAAGCTATACGCAGGAAGATCATCGACAGAAGATCCATGCCAAATGAAACCTAGCATTCCCGAAATCGCGATAACACAACCGCATACCGAAGATGAGCCGACGGCTTTACGCATTTCCACACCGTGATGGTTGAGGAAAGGTACCGACAAAGACCCACCGCCAATGCCCGCTAAACTTGATACCAAACCAATACCGCCACCACACAGCACGGTTTTAGCTGAACCCGGCATCGACTTTTGGCTCTTAGAGCGAATCGACAACAGCATTTGCAACGCCAATACCAAGACAATCACACCAAAGACTTTTGGTAAGTATTGAGCTGGAATCACATCGGCCACGAAAGAACCTAGGAAGCCACCTATCACGACACCTGGTATCAACCATTTAACGACAAAAATCTCTACATTACCCAATTTTAAATGGTTAATCGCAGACGATCCCGACGTAACGATGATGGTTGATAACGAGGTAGCCAATGCCATTTGCATCGCAAACTCTTGAGGGATACCCGCTTTAGGAAGCAAAAAGAGTAAGGCAGGAACCACCAGCAAACCACCACCAATGCCCAGCAAGCCAGCTAAAACACCAACAATAGCACCAAGGCCTGCTAGCAAGCCTATCAGTTCATATGACACGTTAAATCCTATTTTTTACCCGCTCGAATGAAGCCTGTAAATTCACGCTCTTCGAAATAGTTGAGCATCATACTATAGATGTCACTTCCATACGGTTTTGATAGCGCCTCATTTGCCAAATCTTGCAGTTCACTAAGCTTAGATTGACGAATCAAATACTTAGTCCTTGCGACATTTGAGGTGTTCATACTTAACGTCTCATACCCTAACCCAATCAAGAGCAATGCACCCATTGGATCACCCGCGAGCTCTCCACATATACACACCGGCAATTGATATTGCTTACAAGTATCATGGATGTGTTTCAATGCCATGATCACTGCAGGGTGCATGGATTCATAGACATCAGAGACACGGGAATTGTTCCGGTCAACCGCCAATAAATATTGGGTTAAATCGTTGGTACCGACTGAAACGAAGTCGACCTTATCCGCTATCAACGGCAGTATGTAAAGCATGGATGGCACTTCAATCATGATACCGATACGCGGCATGCGAACTCGACTGTCGAGTTCATGCACTTCATCGTAGGCTTGCTCGATGAGTTGAACAGTATCATCCAGTTCTTGAGTGCTAGAGATCATCGGCAACAAGATACTCAAGTTCTGGCTATCACAACTCGCACGTAACATGGCACGTAACTGAATAATAAAGATGTCAGGATGATCGAGCGTAAAACGAATACCACGCCAACCAAGGAATGGATTGTCTTCTTCTATTGGGAAATAAGGTAACGCCTTATCTCCACCAATATCCAAGGTTCGCATCACCACTTGCTTCTCAGGGTAACTAGCGAGCACAGAACGATACTGCTTGAATTGTTCGTCCTCTGACGGAAACCTTTGTTGTAACAAGAAAGAAATTTCGGTTCGATACAGACCAACCCCATCAACCCCTTGGTTGATAGCGATGTTAGTGTCTGCACTCAAACCCGCATTAAGCAGAATCTCGACTTGCTTGTCGTCTTTCGTTTTTGCCGGTAAGTACAGTTCTCGATTGACCATAGAGGAGAGCTCACTCTCTTCTAGAATTAGCCCCCGATACTCTTTGAGCAGGTTTTTAGTCGGCTCAATAAAGATCTCGCCGCTATACCCGTCAACAATCGCTTGCTTACCATTAGCTTGCGAAAGATTAAGGTTAACTCCCATAACAGAAGGAATACCCAAAGCTCGAGATAAAATCGCTGCGTGCGAGTTCGCCGCCCCTTCCAAGGAAATAACCGCTAATAGTTTTTCTTTAGGAATAGACGCTAATACAGAGGCCGTTAACTCACGAACCACCAAAATAATCGGTTTATCTAACGTGCGAAGTTCATGTTCAGAATTGTGGAGGAAATAGAGCAGTCTTTGACCAAGCTCTCGGACGTCTTGCGCTCTCTCCCGAAGGTACACATCTGACATACGAGCAAAACGGTTAGAGTAACTCTCAACAACCTGTCTCAATGCCCAATCGGCTTTGTCGCCTTTCTGAATTTGACTCTTGAGATCCTTACGTAACATGGGATCGTTGAGTAAGTGAGTAAACAGATCAAAGATCGCCAACGCGTCTTTATTGATTTCACTGTCTAAACGCTTTCGCATTCGCTTAAAATCATTGAGAGCATTTTCGACAGCGACTGCCAACAGCTCATGCTCCCTTTCAACATTGAGCGTCGAAGCAGGGTAAACATCGGTGAGTTCAGGCTGAGTGTTGTCCCACCATAAGTCACCAATCGCCACACCCGATGAAGCTGCAATACCTTTGGTCGCAGGTAGCTTCTGTTGCTCTAACAGCCAATGGCCTTGAGTTTGGGCATGCGCCACAATAACCGCAAGTTGTGCTGAGAGTGTAACAAGGAAGGATTCTTCCATCTCACTGAATAAACGGGGGGACTTCTGTTGAATGACCAATACGCCAAGCACTTGCTTGCGATAGATAATCGGAGTGCCGAGAAAAGAGTGATAAACCTTTTCTCCAAGCTCGGGAAAAAACTTATAAGCAGGGTGAGCAGACGCTTGTGCAAGGTTGATCGGTTCAGCACTTCTTTTAACAAGGCCAACCAAACCTTCGTCAAAACCAATGTGAATACTATTGCCTTTGAAGATCAGGCCTTGAGTTGCCATCAACTCAAGACGCTGCATATCATTATTTGCCAAATACACGGTGCAACATTCTGTCTGCATCGCGCTGCATGTCTCTTTAACCAAAATATCAAGAGCCGTCGACACATCTTCAACTCTTGATACGTGTTCAACTATTTCCCTTAGTTGGCTGAGCATGCTTAACCTCTACGCAATTTGCGCTTTCCTTTTGTTTTTCGCTCTTTAAACGGCATTGCTAAAGATGCGAATTCTTTCATCGCTCGACGGTAAACATCTCGCTTGAAAGATACAACTTGTCGAACTGGGTACCAGTAACTCACCCAACGCCAACCATCAAACTCAGGTGTGCTTCCACGCTGCATATTGATATGCGATTCATCGCAATCTAAGCGTAAAAGAAACCACTTCTGTTTTTGTCCAATACAGACAGGTTTAGAATCCCACCGAACCAGTCGTTTGGGCAGCTTATAGCGTAACCAATGACGACTTGTCGCGACGATCTTTACATCCTTTTTAGTAAGGCCAACCTCTTCATACAACTCGCGGTACATTGCCTGTTCCGGAGTTTCACCTTCATCTATTCCCCCTTGAGGGAATTGCCATGAATGTTGCCCGTATCGTTTAGCCCAGAAGACCTGACCATGGTTGTTACAGATTACAATACCAACATTTAATCGGTAACCATCGCCATCTATCACTGGCCAACCTCTATCTAAATTTTTAATTACACTGATTTTTCCACATATCCCCAATCGGAGCAAACTTAGTGACGTGACAAGCGCTATATTTATGAATAATAACTACGAATATGGATAAGTTTTGCTCAAATCTTAGTTACCCACACAAGAGTGAGACATAGACCACATTTATTCACCTTTTCTGTGAATAACTATGTGAAGAATTACCCGTAATCGTTTTTTTTAATCCATAGATTTATCAGAACCAAAAACAAAAAACAACCCACCGACAACAAAAACAATTAAAAATCAGTAAATTAAAACAAATTCATCAATTTTAAAAACATGAAAAAATAAAAAGATCTTTCAAAAACCACCCATGGTCAAAGATCAACCACTCCGATGTTTATCCACACTAGTAAGTGAAAGATTCATTTCAAACCCTATTTAGCAAGCATTTTATCCCCTGCAAACCCCTGTTTATTTATCCACTAAATTAATATTTCAATTAATTACCTTCATGTCCTGTGGATAACCATGAGTTTGATCCCTTTTCTAGCAAGGCGATCATTTCTTAACCAGTCGTCATATGGTGATAACTTCTGGTAAAATCATTTTTTTGATCATGCCTTTTATTATGAAACCAGAACCACAAACACAACAAGAGCTGTTAGACAGAGCATATGCTATTGCAGGAATGACCTTCAAAGAGCTCGCCGATGAAGCCAATATGGTTGTACCAAACGACCTAAAGCGAGATAAAGGCTGGGTTGGACAACTATTGGAATGGCACTTGGGTGCGCCAGCTGGCAGTAAACCAGAACAAGATTTTGCCAAGCTCGGGATCGAGCTAAAAAGTATCCCGATTGGTTATTCAGGGAAGCCACTCGAAACCACCTTTGTTTGTGTCGCGCCATTGATGGGCGTGCAAGGCATAACGTGGGAAACCAGTCACGTTCGAAACAAGCTGTCTAAAGTGTTGTGGATCCCGGTAGAGGGAGAAAGAGAGATCCCACTGGCAGAAAGGCATGTAGGATCCCCTTTATTGTGGACACCAACCCAAGCGGAAGACGAGATCTTAAAAAGGGATTGGGAAGAGCTCATGGAGCTGATCGTGTTAGGTAATGTTGAACAGATAACAGCAAGACACGGCGAAGCACTGCATTTGCGACCAAAAGCCGCCAACAGTCGAGTGTTAACAGAAGCTTACGGTGCAAGTGGAAAACCAATAAAGACCAAACCTCGTGGTTTCTATCTACGAACTCAATTCACCCACAGATTGCTGACAACCCATTACGCATAGAGGTTTTATCTAGCATAGATATGCTAAAAGATCAGTACGTTATAAACCGTCTCAATTTAGAAGTAATTTCTCACTACAACGCTCGTTAAAAATACTCTCTAATGAGGTTTGAGCGCCAGTTCAATATCGCAGTAGCTTTGGTTGGGTTCATTACCAAACTCATCATACGCGTTGTGCAAGCGAAGGTAGGCCTTTTCAAAGCCGAGCCGGAGTAATTCCTCTTTCACTTGATCCAAGGATCCAAAGTGAAGCGGCTCGCCGTCTTGCTTTACCGGTTCTAGCTTGTGTTTGTACTCCACCGCCAGTAAATATTCTGAGATATCAGAGCAACCAATAACGTACACTTTCGGTGTCTGATAAGAGTCTTTGTGCTCTCCATGTAACCACATGTCTAATTGATGCTTCTGCATAGTCAGCCTCCCTTGCTCTATAAAGCTTAGCCGAACTATTTACCTTTACTAGATAACGACTTAAAAAAGCAAAAAAGAGAAGCAAGAGCTTCTCTTTTTTGGCCAGTTCTAGTTCAAAAATTTGCACTTTCGACGCCATAACCATCACTGTGACTTATCTTAGGGGTTGAACGGTGCTATCAACCCCGCAGATTACGTCGGTATTCGCGCACTTAGGACACGACGAAGATGGCGTACTCGGCGCTCAATCGTGACAACTTCAGGCTCAGAAAAACCAATTGGTCGACCATCGGCTTCAAGGCCAATATCTCTCAATAAATGGGTGTTGTTCCATGGTAGATCATATGAACTACGACGAACTTTTCGTTGCCATTCACGCTCTTCACGACGAAGGTCTGCACGGATAAGAACTGTTGCTAGTTTTAAATATACTGAGTGACGCATAATAACTCTCCAGTTGTGGAATAAACTGAGGAAAAATAGCGTTCTAGATAGTATGAGGGCTTCTCACTTAGCTGCTATTTTTCCGCAGCCAAATAAGGGTACGGATCTATTAGTTAGGTTTATCTTGGGTGTTTCGATCGGCCATGGCTGATGTGTGTGACATATCAGTCACCATGTCAGTACACGGATCAAACGACGCGCAAATATGCTGTATAAAATCGAAATGTTTCATTTGCGCCTCCAAGCTAACTAAAAAATCCAAAAAGAAATGGGGTCGTAAAAGCAGACAAGTCTTTGTTAAATCGTTGCTTTCACGGTTAAAGTCTAACCAAGTGAGTATATTATTCAACCGATAATTGGTTAACATTTTTAAAACAATGCATTCGCCTGAAATATCAGTTGCATATTCATTTACATATAACATATTCACTATGATTATATAAAATCACAGCATATCTATCTTAGGGCTCTCTCTATAGAACAGCGGACTATCCTTCAGAAACAAAAAAGCCACGTATGATACGTGGCCCTTGAATTTTCACTCACCGGATAGAGTCAATGAATAGAACGTTCTAAACAACGCCCTCAGATATAAGACCATGTTTATTGAGTAAGCGGTACATAGTTGCGCGTGAAACTCCAAGCTCCTTAGCGGCCAAAGACACTTGACCACCATAAGATTCCAACACAATGAGTAAAGCATCTCGCTCTGAACGTTCACGTATACTTTTCAGACTGCGGCGTTCATCATTCTGTTTTGGTAAATCCAGTTGATGATCCTCAATGATGACAGCATCAGACATCAACACAACACGCTTAATCTGATTCATCAATTCACGAACGTTGCCAGGCCAATGGTAGCGACTCATCGAGCGGATAGCATCGTCTGAGAAGCTCTTCGCTTGCGCATTAAACTCTTTTGAGTACTCACGCAGAAAATGATTCGCTAGCACTGAAATATCACTCACACGTTCTTTTAAGCTAGGAACATGAATACGCAGAACATTGATGTAATGATAAAGCTCTTCATTGAAGTCGCCCTCGATCAATGCCTTTTCAATATCAGAAGAGTTAGCAGCCAAAATGCGAACATCAACCGACTTAGCTCCCTTCGTGGTTTCAATTTTCCCTTCTTGTAAAAAGCGTAAAAGGTTCAATTGTTGATTACGAGGCATCGCTAGGACATCGTTGAGTAAGAGGGTTCCGCCATCGGCTTCTTCCAACATACAAGGCGCTGCCGTTGCTGGGGCTGAAATACCAAACATCTCAGTCTCTATCCTCATTTCAGATAGAGCACGGCAATTCACAGTTAAAAATGGTTTCTGAGCTCGCGATGAATTTTGATGAATGGAACGTGCTATTGTCTCTTTTCCTGTCCCACTCTCACCGTAAATCAAAATACTGACATCTGTGGGGCCAATTCGCTTGACTTGGTCTCTCAAGCGTTTCACCGCCACAGAATCACCGAGTAGGCCCATATTGTTGTTAATACCGTAGTTTGGCCATACTTTCTGCTCAAGTTTGAGCATACCCAGTTGATGACCAATGGTACTCAATAGCTGAGCATCAGGGATTGGTGCCGTGAAAAAGTCGATACAGAAGTTAACGATAAATTGGCAGATTGTATCTGAGCTCAATTGCGATTCACGGATAAAAGCAAGCCATCGAACTTGCTTGTTGTTGCTCACGAGGTTAGCGATACCATTAAGGCTAAACTCATCATGACTAAGATCCACAATGCCAATGCAGGGGCCAATATCAGTAATTAAGGCATCGGCTTTTCGTAAATCTGCACACTGGGTACATTGCCAACCCACTTGTTCTAACACTGATAACCAGGGTTCGTACGCACCACCAACGACGATAAGAGAACCTGGTAAGGAATCCATCTTAAATTGAGTTCCCATCCTTCTTCCTTATTCTGTTTTTATTTTTTTCAATCAGGCTAACACGAGTTAAACGAATCATACGGGTACAAAGTTGCCGCAAGATCGTATTCAGATCCGATACGTATAGTAATGAGACTATCTTAGATTTTTTGTCTCAATGGTAAGACTATGTCATAAATAATCATTTTTCGAATCAAGAGTGCGGTACGAGCTAGGTTTTGACGCTAAAAACCGAAAAAGCCACCCGAAGGTGGCTTTTAAATTACACGGGCAGTAAACACCCCATAAGCGAAAATTACGCTTGTGGGCGCATTGCCGGGAACAAGATCACGTCACGGATTGTGTGGGTGTTAGTAAATAGCATCGCTAGACGATCGATACCAATACCTTGACCCGCTGTTGGCGGTAGGCCGTGCTCTAGTGCAGTAATGTAGTCCGCATCGTAGTACATAGCTTCGTCATCACCCGCGTCTTTTGCGTTAACTTGTGCTTTGAAACGCTCGTCTTGGTCTTGTGCATCGTTAAGCTCAGAGAAACCGTTCGCTACTTCACGGCCACCGATGAAGAACTCAAAGCGGTCTGTGAAGAATGGGTTGCTGTCGCTACGACGAGCCAGTGGAGAGATGTCCGCTGGGTAACCCGTGATGAACGTTGGTTGAATTAGCTGAGGCTCAGCCGTTTCACCAAAGATCTCTTCAAGAAGCTGACCACATGTCCAAAACTTCTCAACGTAAAGACCCACTTCTTCTGCAATTTTAACCATCAATTCTCTGTTCTGAAGATCGTCTTCAGTCAGAGCTTGAATGTTTGCATTTTCAGGTGTGTAGTGTTTGATTGCATCGAACATGCTCATGCGAGCGTAAGTGCCACCGAACTCAACTGTTTCGTCACCGTAAGGCATAGAAGTAGAACCAAGAACGTCCATCGCCGCTGTGCTTAGCATCTCTTCCGTTAGATCCATTAGATCTTTGTAGTCAGAGTACGCTTGGTAGAATTCCATCATTGTGAATTCTGGGTTGTGACGTGGAGAAAGACCTTCGTTACGGAAGTTACGGTTGATCTCGAATACACGGTCAAAACCACCAACTACTAGACGCTTAAGGTAAAGCTCAGGTGCAACACGTAGGTACATGTCGATGTCTAGTGCGTTGTGATGAGTGATGAATGGACGTGCTGTTGCACCGCCTGGGATCACGTGCATCATTGGCGTTTCAACTTCTAGGTAGCCTTTTGAGCTCATGAAGTTACGGATTGAAGACACAAGCTTAGAACGCACGATGAATGTGTTACGAGAGTCTTCGTTCACGATTAGATCAACGTAACGCTGACGGTAGCGCATCTCTTGGTCAGTTAGACCGTGGAACTTCTCTGGCAGAGGACGAAGTGCTTTGGTTAGCAATTCAAACTCTTCCATGTTCACGTAAAGGTCACCTTTACCAGACTTGTGAAGCGCACCTTTAACACCGATGATGTCACCGATATCTAGGCCTTGGTACTTCTCTTTCAGTACTTTTTGTACGTCTTTCGCTGCGTACGCTTGGATACGACCAGAAGTTTCTTGAATCGCAAGGAATGGACCACGCTTCGCCATAATACGACCTGCGATCGCAACGATGTGGTTAAGCTCTTCTAGCTCTTCCTTAGTCTTCTCACCGAATTCCGCTTGAAGATCGCCAGCTAGGTGCTCACGACGGAAATCATTTGGGTGACCGTTCGCTTTGCAGTTTTGGCGGATATGATCCAGCTTGCTACGGCGCTCAGCGATTAGTTTGTTCTCTTCAGGTGAAGAAGCTTCTTGTGCATTTTCGTTTTGAACAGCATCAGTCATTTGAGATGTACCCTGCTTTTATAATTTGGACAGCTATATTTTTGAAAATATAGGCATTTTTACCAATATTATTGGTAAAGCTTAATAGTTGATAAAGCTTACAGACCTGATTTCAGGCTAGCTTCAATAAACTTCTCTAAGTCACCGTCAAGAACCGCTTGAGTATTACGGTTTTCGATGCCGGTGCGTAAATCTTTGATACGTGAATCATCCAGCACGTAAGAGCGGATCTGACTGCCCCAACCGATGTCTGATTTCGTTTCTTCGCTCGCTTGTTTTTCAGCATTTTGCTTTTGAATCTCAAGTTCAAAAAGCTTAGCACGTAGCTGCTTCATCGCTTGATCTTTGTTCTTATGCTGCGAACGGTCATTCTGACACTGAACCACGGTGTTAGTTGGAACGTGAGTAATACGTACCGCCGATTCCGTGGTGTTTACGTGCTGACCACCAGCGCCAGAGGCACGGTATACGTCAATACGTAGGTCAGAAGGATTAATGTCGATCGTAATGTTGTCATCAATCTCAGGATAGATAAACGCAGAAGCAAATGAAGTATGACGACGACCACTTGAATCAAATGGTGACTTACGAACTAGACGGTGAACACCAGTCTCTGTGCGTAACCAACCGTAAGCGTACTCACCAGAGATACGTACCGTTGCGCCTTTAAGGCCAGCAACATCGCCATCAGACACTTCGATAACTTCAGTCTTGAAGCCTTTCGAATCTGCCCAACGCAAGTACATACGCAACATCATTGAAGTCCAGTCTTGAGCTTCTGTACCGCCCGAACCTGACTGTAAATCGATGTAGCAATCTGATGCGTCGTGATCACCAGAGAACATACGACGGAATTCCAATTTCTCTAACTTAGCTTCAAGCTCAGCTAGTTCTGGCTCAATTTCATCGAACGTTTCTTGATCTTCTTCTTCAACCGCAAGCTCTAATAGGCCATCAACATCCTCAACACCTTGGTCAAGTTGGTCGATCGTTTCTACTACCGCTTCCAATGCTGAACGCTCTTTTCCTAGCGCTTGAGCACGCTCAGGTTCGTTCCATACATCCGGTTGTTCTAATTCTGCGTTTACTTCTTCTAGACGCTCTTTCTTTGCGTCATAGTCAAAGATACCCCCTCAGGATATTTGTGCGCTCAGACACATCCTGCAGACGGTTTTTTATAGGATTGATTTCAAACATTTTAGCTCATCATTTATGAGTAGAATTTAACCGGAGAATTGTACTCAAAAGTGTGACGGAGATACAGAATTTTTTAGAGTGGTACACCAAGATTCAATAACTTAATCGGATATAAAATTGACGGGCAGAAAAAACACGTAAAATTTGTAAGGCAATAAAGGAAAACAAGCCCTGTTTTTGAACAGAGCTTGTTGGATTAGGTACTAAATGATGAACCTCATTCAGTGAACGATAACGCTATTTGGCTTCAACTATTTCGCTTCGATATGATCAATCATCAACTGCAACGATTGATTGCCACGAAACTCGTTAATATCAAGCTTAAACGCAAGATGTACCGTTTTCACTGAGGCATCAGGCCAGCGACGTAGGTCAACATTAAAGGCAATACCATCAATCATCACATTGGTCGGGTGGCCTTTATACAATGGCTCAAGCATTAACTTTAGGTGCTTTTCACCCACTAATTTTTGATGCAGAACTTTAAACTCACCATCAAAGATGGGCTCAGGGAAAGCTTGTCCCCACGGACCACCTGAACGCAATGTTTCAGCGGTATGCATTGAGAACTCTTCAGGTAGCAGCTCACCATCAGACAAGATAATGCCCTTAAGTGCCGTCTCACCGAGTTCTTTACGCACAACGTCATCAAACATCTTGCTGAATCGCTCGAAGTCTTTTTCCATAATGGTTAACCCGGCTGCCATTGCGTGACCACCAAACTTCAAGATCAGGCCAGGGTTTTGAGTGTCGATTCTGTCTAGCGCATCGCGCATGTGCAAACCTGGAATCGAACGACATGAACCCTTAATGCTACCTTCACCACCATCAGCAAATGCGATCACTGGGCGGTGATATTTGTCTTTGATACGCGAAGCTAGAATACCAATTACGCCTTGATGCCAATCACGTTGAAACAGAGCCAAACCAGAAGGCAAATCGTCTTTACCAAATTCAAGGCGCTCACAAAAAGCCATCGCTTCTTGTTTCATGCCCTCTTCGATCTCTTTACGTGTTTGGTTCAAGCCATCTAACTCGCTCGCCATTCGACGCGCGGCATGGATGTTATTACTCATTAGCAGCTCAACACCAAAGGACATGTCATCCAATCGGCCAGCCGCATTGATACGTGGACCAAGCGCAAAACCAAAATCGGAGGCAACTAAACGCTTAGCATCTCGCTTAGCAATTTCAATCAAGGCTTGAATACCCGGACGCGCTTTGCCTGCACGAATGCGTTGTAGCCCTTGGTGTACCAAGATTCGGTTGTTTTCATCAAGTGGTACCACATCCGCAACAGTACCCAGTGCCACTAGATCAATCAGTTCCATCAACTTGGGTTCTGTCATGCCGTGTTGAGCAAACCAGCCCAACTTACGCATATGAACACACAATGCCATCATCAGGTAAAAGGCGACACCCACACCGGCTAGCGCTTTTGAAGGAAATGCGCAGCTTTCTAGGTTGGGATTGACCATTGCATCTGCAATCGGTAATTCAGAACCAGGCAAGTGATGATCAGTAACCAGTACATCAAGGCCTTTCTCTTTAGCAAAGCGAACACCGTCAATTGAAGATACACCGTTGTCGACTGTCATGATCACTTCAGCACCAAGTTCGATCGCCTGTTCGACAACCTCAGGGCTCAAGCCATAACCATCTTCAAAACGATTGGGGACCAGATAATCAACATTAGAGCTGCCCAACATTCGCAGAGCAAGCACAGACAACGCGGAGCTTGTCGCGCCATCGGCATCAAAGTCACCAACAATGATGATGCGCTTTTGCTGCTGAATGGCTTTGAACAACAATTCAACCGCAGCATCAATACCGCCCAGTTTTTGATAAGAGTGCAAACCTTTCGCAGCTGTCTCTAGCTGGTCAGCACTGTCGATTCCGCGACTCACATAAATGCGCTTTAACAAGTCAGGTAAGTGAGCAGGTAAGACTGAAGTGTCGACCTCAGGACGGCGTTGGATCTCTATCATATAAAAATGGGCCTGATATCAATCAGGCCACTCCTTAAATCAAAAACAGGGGGGAATAATAGGTAATAAAAAATGAAGATTACTGCTCTAAACGCTGAATAAGTTGCGCTGGAGGTAAGTAACCACTCACCAACTCACCACTTGCTAGCACGATAGCCGGAGTGCCATTGATGCCAAGCTCACGACCGAGTTGGTATTGTTTAGCAATGATCTGCTTTTGCTCTGCTAGGTCTTTACCAGACGCTGGCATTTGACGATTGACTTTAGCATCATGCATAGCTGTTTTTGGATCATCAGACGCCCAGATTGCCGCCATTTGATCGGCAACTTGCCCTGTCGCACCTTGGCGTGGGTAAGCCATGTAACGAACGGTGATACCCAGATCGTTGTAGCCTTGCATTTGGCTGTGCAGACGAACACAGTAGCCACACGTAATGTCAGTAAATACTGTCACAACGTACTTTTCGTTATCTGCTTTGTATTCGATAACCGTATCCGACATCGCTGCGACTTTTTCAGCATTCAGTGGAGCTTGACGCTCAGCCAAAACATCACTGAACTTACCGTTTTCATCCAAAGAGTAAAGTGTACCGGCTAGAAAGTGATCCCCCCCAGGAGAAGAAAAGATAATGCCGCTGTTGGTTTGAACTTCTAAAAGACCATCGATATCCGAAGGAACAATCTTATCGACCTTAATACCGATTTTTTCAAAACGCTTAGTTAACGCAGCTGTATCAATAGCTTGAGCTGGAGCAGCTTCTACGGCTGTTGATGTTGTTTCTACTTTCGCTTCTGATGCATTACATGCAGTAATCATGAGAGGAAGCGCTAGTAGAGGAAGACGGCGTAATACGCTCATTAGGTTCACCTTAAAAATAAATGGATTTAAGCACGTGGGTGATGCTGAGCGTGAATTTGCTTCAGCCTTTCAGTCGCCACGTGAGTATAAATTTGGGTGGTCGATAAGTCACTATGTCCAAGCAACATCTGTACGACCCTGAGATCGGCACCATAGTTCAGTAAATGAGTGGCAAAAGCATGTCTCAATACGTGTGGTGACAATAGATCCGTATCGATACCAGCAATAACCGAATAATGCTTAATACGGTACCAGAACGTTTGACGAGTCATTTGCTTCGCGCGTTTACTCGGAAAAACCACATCCGAGCTGTTATCACCGAGTAATTGTGGACGACCTTGTTCAATAAAAGTCTCTATCCAATCGACGGCGTTTTCGCCCATTGGCACCAAGCGTTCTTTACCGCCCTTACCAATAACACGCACCACGCCCTGTCTTAGGCTGATGTTTTCCATTGTCAAACTGACGAGTTCCGTAACACGCAAACCGGTTGCATAGAGTAACTCAAGCATCGCCTTATCGCGAAGCTCAATGGGGTCGTTTGGATCTGGCGCTTCAAGCAGCGAATCCACTTGCTCTTCACTCAAATCTTTTGGCAAGCGCTTCGGCAGTTTTGGACTGATCAACAGCGCACTAGGATCGTCGGCTCTTACTTTCTCGCGGTGTAGATATTGAAACAAGCGACGAATGGCCGACAACATACGAGCACGGGAAGTCTGCTTAAAGTCAGCATCGGCTAACCAACCTTGATAATCCTGTAGTCCTGAAAGACTAATAAAATCGAGGCGGTAATTGTTCTTTTCCATCCACGTTAGAAGCTTAGACAGGTCGGTACGGTACGAGACAAGCGTATTCTCCGATAATCCTCGCTCCATCCACATAGCATCTAAAAACTGTTCTACTAGACCGTGGTCTGCGCTCTGCCCTTGAGGCGACTGCATAGTGTTACTCACAATATTGGAAACTGTTTTGAGAGTATGCCAGAGCAAATATGAATGCCATAAAAATTACGACTTGAGCGGATAATCGCTGCAATCGAAGTCGATTTATGGTTAGAATTCGCCATCTGAAATTAAAATTGAACGTTTGCTATGAAAATTGGATTATTTTACGGCTCAACCACCTGCTACACAGAAATGGCAGCAGAGAAAATTCGCGGCATTATTGGTGAAGACCTAGTTGATATCCATAACGTGAAAGAAACCCCTCTTTCATTGATGGCGGACTACGATCTTTTACTGCTCGGTATCTCAACTTGGGACTTCGGTGAAATCCAAGAAGATTGGAATGAACTGTGGGAAGACATTGCAACCACGCCAATGAAAGGCAAGGTTGTAGCGCTGTTTGGTTTAGGTGACCAAGAAGGCTACGGCGAGTGGTTCTTAGATGCGATGGGTCTATTACATGATGAGCTGAAAATCGCTGGCGCTGAGTTTGTCGGTTTCTGGCCAAACGATGACAGCTACGAGTTCGAAGCGTCTAAAGCTCTCACTGAAGACCAATCTCAATTCGTTGGTTTGGCGCTTGATGAAGATTCACAATACGAACTGAGCGACGACCGTATCGCTAGCTGGGTTGAACAAGTACTGGTTGAGTACAGCGAAAAGCTATAACCAAACAGAAGTACACTCAGCTAAGTAACTCAGTAGCGAAGTAGCGAAGTAGCGAAGTAGCGAAGTAGCAGAATATTAAAAGATCACAGAATACAAAAAGGCCTCATTACTGCGAAGTAATGAGGCCTTTTCTATTTCATGTCGAAGGACAATGTCATCTCAACGGAAGATTAAACAGTCTCTTCAGCCATCTCTTGCTCTGTTGATTTACCAACGAAGAACATACAGATGATTGCGGCAGTTGTTGGAAGCAACCAACCCATACCGATTTCGAACAACGGCAGCATGTTCATTGCAGATACATCTATACCTGCAACTTTAGCACCATCGATAAGAGCAAACAGTAGAGACACTAATACCACTACGCGGTAAGCCGCTTTTGGATTAGGAAAACGGCTGCGCAAGAATGTCAGTGCGACCAATGCGATTGCTACTGGATAAAGTGCAAACAGAACTGGAACAGACAGATAGATTAACTGAGAAAGGCCAACGTTCGCTACGGTTGCACAAGCTACACCGTTGATGATTACCCAGGTCTTGTAAGACAGAGGTGTTAGCGAGCTGAAGTAATCAGAACATGCTGATACAAGGCCAATCGCCGTCGTTAGACAAGCCAATAGTACGATCACAGAAAGCACGAGTTGACCTGAAGGGCCAAACAAAGATTGGACGTATAAGCTTAAGATAGCGCCGCCATTATCTGCACCCGCTGCAACTGTTGCGCTTGTTGCGCCCAGGAAGAACAGAGAGATGTAAACAAATGCTAGACCCGCTGCCGCAATACAACCCGCACTGATTAGGTACTTAGTTGTTGCTGCGCGGTCAGTCACGCCTTTACTGCGAATTGCGTCAACAATCAGCATGCCAAACATCAAAGCAGCAAAAGTATCCATGGTGTTGTAGCCTTCAAGGAAACCTTTGGTCAGTGGCTGAGTGATGTACTCACCGTGAGCCGCAAGGACATCACCTTGTGGGTTAATGAACACAGCAACTGCCAGTACAACCAAACCAACGAATAGTGCAGGCGTAAGTACCTTGCCAATAACGTCAATAAGCTTACCTTGTGACCATGAGAAGAACATCGCTACCACAAAAAATGCAATCGAAAAGAGAGTTAGATGAACTTGAGTCGCATCAATGAAGAACGGCTTCACCGCCATCTCATAAGCAACAAGACCGGTACGTGGTGCAGCAAATGCAGGACCGATGATGATGAAGATCAGCACAGCCATGATAGTTGCTGCTTGCTTAGGAAGATCTTTCGTTAGATGACCCCATGAACCACCAGCCACTGCGACCGCAACGATAGTGATTAACGGCAGACCAACGGCAGTCAGCAGAAAACCAGACATCGCTGGAAGAAAGTGATCACCAGCTAATTGGCCAGCTAGAGGTGGGAAGATGATGTTACCCGCACCTAAGAAAAACGCAAAAAGCATAAAGCCCAATGCCATTATATCTGTTAGTTTTAGACTCTGTTTCACAGATAATCCTTAATTATATTTATGAGTTTATGTTGTGCTTACATGAATGTTACAGCGAGAAGCTGCCAATCAATCTTTAAAATAGTCGCGCATAATGACGAAACACTCGGCTAGCTGCAAGTCACCATAAAAAAACACCATATAAATTTGCATATATAAACAAAAAGTAGTGAATTAAACTAAATATACGCAGATTAACATAATTATCAACCAATCATTGTTAGCAACAATAGATGAGCAATTAGAATATTAATTTACACAAACAGTTAACATTAGAGCTAATCACTTAAAATATCTCGATAATCAGAATATTCATGAAAGACAAAACGATAAATACTAAAAGCTTCAATTTTAAGAGGTTCTCTATTTACGGAGGACAGAGCGGCATGCCTGTTAGCACCGATGGAGTACTACTCGGCTCATGGATTAACCTTGCCCCTGAATCATTAGTACTCGATATAGGGACAGGAACAGGGCTATTAGCCTTAATGGCAGCACAACGTTTTGAGGATGCTTCAATCTCTGCGATCGATATTGATCAGCACGCCATTGATGCTGCCACAGTCAATATTGAGCAGTCGCCTTGGCAAGATCGCATATCCCTTCATCACGACAGCGTGTTAACCACGGATTTCTCGCAACAATTTGATGCCATAATTTGTAATCCGCCCTACTTCAACTCTGGTGAACAGGCACAGCAAAGTCAAAGAGCCACCGCTAGACACACCGACAGCTTGGATCACCTTCAACTTGCCCAGTGTTGTTTCGAGATAACAACTGATGCCGCCACCGCCAGTTTTATACTGCCGACGCCCGAAGGAGAAGGCTTCATAAAACTTGCCGAGCAATGTGGTTGGTACCTAGCAAAGCGCCTTGATGTGAAAACAACCGACAAAAAACCGCCAAGCAGAATCCTGTTTGAACTATCTAAAGATCCTGTTAGCGAGCAAGATTTGCAGCGTGAATCGCTTACGATCCATCACGATGGCGGTTATAGCGAGGCATTTATTGCCCTTACTAAAGATTTTTATCTCAAGATGTAGCAAATACCATGTGATCCTAATCACTAATGCTTCTATAATGTCCGACTACTCTTTTTTATCGTCTGCTTTTTGAGGCAGAAACATTTATTGCTTGTGGAGAAACAACAGTGATCAGAACCTTTGCAGAACTCGATCTAAACCAAGAGCTGCTTAAAGCAATTGACGAAATGGGCTACGAACGCCCAACACAGATACAAGCTGAAGCAATCCCACAAGCGTTAGATGGAAGAGACGTTTTGGCTTCTGCGCCAACAGGTACTGGTAAAACAGCATCATTTGTATTGCCAGCACTGCAATACCTACTGGATTTCCCACGTAAGAAATCTGGCCCTGCACGTATGCTTATCCTGACGCCAACGCGTGAGCTAGCAATGCAGATCACCGAACAAGCACGTGAGCTTGCTAAATACACCAGCCTAAATATCTTTACGATCACGGGCGGTGTGATGTACCAAGAGCACGCAGATATCTTAAGCACGACTCAAGATATCGTAGTCGCAACACCTGGTCGTCTGATGGAATATATTGAAGGCGAGCGTTTTGACTGCCGTGCGATTGAATGGCTGGTTCTCGATGAAGCTGACCGTATGCTAGACATGGGCTTTGGTCCTGTTGTTGACCGTCTGTCTGCAGAGTGTCGCTGGCGTAAACAAACTTTACTTTTCTCAGCAACGCTAGAAGGTAAAGGTATTGAAGGTTTCACTGAAGACCTTCTGAAAAACCCAGCAGAGATCGATGCAAAATCGTCATTGCGTGAACGTAAGAAGATCACTCAATGGTATCACCGTGCCGATTCAGCTAAGCACAAGCTTGATATCCTAAAACATATCATCACAGAGCAAGCTGAACGCAGCATCATCTTCTTGAAGACTCGTGACCGCCTAGGTGACCTACGAGCTCAATTAGAAAGTGCACAGATCCCGTGTGTATGGATCCAAGGTGAAATGCCTCAAGATCGTCGTAACAACGCGATTTCTCGTTTCCGCGATGGTTCTATCAACGTACTGCTGGCAACTGACGTCGCAGCTCGTGGTATCGACCTTCCAGATGTAAGCCACGTTATTAACTACGACATGCCGCGTACAGCAGATGTATACCTACACCGCATCGGCCGTACGGCTCGTGCAGGTAAGAAAGGTAACGCGGTTTCTATCATTGAAGCGCACGATCAACTAATGATTGAACGTGTGGCTCGTTACACTGAAGATGCGATCAAAGAGCGCTTCATCGAAGGCATGCGCCCAACGCATAAGAAAGCCGCGGTAACAAAGAAGAAAAAACCGAAGAAAGAAGACAAGAAAGCGGTCGCGAAGCAAAAAATTGCTAAGAAAAAGAAAATCGCTAAGAAAAAGAAAGCCGTTAAGAACAAGTAATCGAACCGCCTTTCAATGATTCAATAAAAAGCCCCATGCAGTTATCTGCATGGGGCTTTTCTTTGTCTGGCTTATTATTGTCTGGCCTGTTATCAGGCTAAATAACTCGTTTCTAATTTTAATTACAGGCTAAAGCCGAAGTAACTCGTTAACCAAGAGTGACTAATTAACCAAGAGCTATTAGTTTTGCTCTTCACGCTTGAAGACTAACTCTTTCGCGTTCGACTCTTCTTCAACGAAGTAGTAACCCGCAGTATCAAACCTGGTTAGCGCTTCCACTGAATCGATTTTGTTCTCAATGATGTAGCGAGCCATCATGCCACGCGCTTTCTTGGCGTAAAAACTGATCACCTTGTACTGGCCATTCTTGCAGTCTTTAAAAACTGGCGTGATGATTTGACCATCAAGGCTCTTCGGCTTCACCGCTTTAAAGTATTCGTTCGATGCTAGGTTGATCAACACATTATCGCCTTGAGCATTCAACGATTCATTCAGCTTGTCTGTGATGATGTTGCCCCAGAACTGGTACAAGTTGGTGCCACGCTCATTAGCTAAGCGTGTGCCCATCTCTAGGCGGTAAGGCTGCATCAAATCCAATGGCTTCAATAACCCATATAAGCCAGAAAGCATACGCAGGTGATTCTGTGCGTAGTCAAAATCATCGTCCGACAGTGTTTCAGCATCTAAGCCTGTGTAGACGTCACCTTTGAACGCCAAAATAGCTTGGCGAGCATTCTCTTGGGTAAAGGTCTCGCTCCATTGCTCAAAGCGCGCTACGTTCAGCCCAGCAATCTTATCGCTTACCTTCATCAGTGCTGATACATCAGCAGGTGTCAGCTTACGACACACTTCAATAAGCTCTGCAGAGTGCTCAACAAACTCTGGCTGGCTGAAGCGCTCAGTCGCTAATGGTGATTCGTAATCTAATGTCTTGGCTGGAGAAACGACAACTAACATAACTTTACCCTAATCGGTTATCTAACTGGATGCAGCTAGAGTATAGAAAAAACATCAACTTGTCTTTATGACTCTTCCTATTACTTTGATAGACAGATCTAGCTGTAAGTCGCTTACAAAGAAGAATCTCTTACAAAGAAAAATCGATAATAAAGAAAATATCGCAGGCAAAGAAAAAGGCTAAGGTCGAAACCTTAGCCTTTCTAATGATTTTAGGATGAGTGATGAATCACTCCAACAAGATTACTTCTTCTTGTTGTTAACCCAAATACCATCTTCCAATTGAGCCTTAAGCTCTGGGAAATCATCCGCATCGAACGTGGGTACTTTACCCGCGTCTAATTGACGGTTGTAGTCTTTCGCTAGCTTAATCACGATGCCCGATAGCAAGATGATCGCTACCAAGTTAACAATCGCCATTAGGCCCATCGATACGTCAGCTAATGCCCATACCGTTGGCAGTGTCGCGAGAGAACCGAACATAACCATACCCAGTACAACGATACGGAACAGCACTAGGCCCTTCTTGTTGTTGTGCTCTAAGAAGATAAGGTTTGTTTCTGCGTACGAGTAGTTTGCAATGATTGAAGTGAAAGCGAAGAAGAAAATCGCTACCGCTACAAAGATACCACCCCATTCGCCGACTTGTGCTGTTAGTGCACGTTGCGTGAGTTCGATACCCGTTACTTCACCGTGCGGTACATACTCACCAGACATCAGGATGATTGCTACTGTTGCAGAACAGATAACAATCGTGTCCATGAACACGCCTAGCATTTGCACATAACCTTGTGATGCTGGGTGCGGTGGGTAAGGCGTAGCAGAAGCTGCTGCGTTTGGCGCAGAACCCATACCCGCTTCATTCGAGAACAAACCACGTTTGATGCCGTTAATCATCGCTTGTGCGATTGCGTAACCTAGGCCACCCGCTGCTGCTTCTTGCAGACCGAATGCACTCTTGAAGATAAGAGCCAGAACTTCAGGCACTTTCTCAATGTTCATTAGCATTACGTAAATAGCGATAGCTAAGTAAGCCAGTGCCATAATTGGAACAATGATTTCTGCAGTGCGAGCAATCTTACGGATACCACCGAAGATAACGAATGCAGAGATGATTACGATACCAACACCAACGTAGCTGCGCTCAAAGTCGAATGCCGTGTTCATTGCGCTTGCAATCGCGTTCGCTTGAACCGCGTTGAATACAAGACCGAATGCAATGATTAGGAAGATAGAGAATAGAACCCCCATCCAACGCATACCTAGGCCTTTCTCCATGTAGTATGCAGGGCCGCCGCGGTAGTTACCGTCGTTATCACGCGTTTTGTATAGCTGTGCCAGTGTGCTTTCTGCAAACGATGTTGCCATACCTAGCATGGCAATTAGCCACATCCAGAAGATAGCGCCAGGGCCACCAGCGGTTAGTGCTACAGCAACACCAGCCATGTTACCCGTACCGACACGTGCTGCTAGACTAGTACAAAGTGCTTGGAAAGAGGAGATACCTGCACTGTCTGCTTTACGGCTGTTTCTAAGAACAGAAAACATGTGGCCGAAATGGCGGAATTGAATGAAACCTAGTCGTACAGTGAAGTAGATACCCACACCAACGAGTAAGTAAACTAAGATAGATCCCCAAAGGAGATCGTTCATCAAATTGATTAAGTCTGTCACGTGAACCTCGTAATTGAGTTTAAGCACCGATCTTGCTTCCTAGCCTTCCTCTAGATCACCTATGCCAGTGTCAATAGTTGTGTCGGCATTAGATTTATATTTATTTGTTGCGATCTAGATTGTAAATGTCGCTTCATGCATCCATTTTACGTATCGGTGTATTTTTTGACGGGCGGATAATGCAGCGAGACGGCCTAAAAATCAATATGAAAATAAACACATATTAAAATGACATTTCACTAATAAGACACCTTTTGTTAACACAACTTTCAACAATAGCGCCTAATAAAAGTCACATTGTCAGGACATAATATCAACAAAAACTAAGGCACTATCAAAACAAAAACACCATCCTGTAAAAATGACGTCAGCCTAGGTTTTACAAGGTATAGTGAAGATCTGTGTTTTTTCTAGGGTAATGAGATCCCTATACTACACGGCACAATGCGCACTTAAATGCACTGTAGTCAAAATGCTATTCCATTTGCACAATGAATTAACATTCAATCCCCCCTAATTTAATCGTTTACTTAAGTTTGTTTGCTTGTTTTTTGTACACGAAAATCCCCGAAATGTGTGAGCATGCATAATAAAACAGAACAAAAACTTCATACATTTGAAACAAATGAGAAACAAATCAAGGTTATTGTGAACTTAAATATGATATTTAATGGTTCGTAAGAACGAATCCCACGGAAGGAGATATGCTTATGGATAGCTTTCAATTCGATGAATTATCAGAACTAGAAATGCCTCGTACCACTCAAAAAACACGCTCTAAACCACTCAAACGTAAATGGCGTGAAATTGAGGCAATCAATGATCGTAGACAGCTTGAGAAAGAGCTTAGAGAGATGAACCTAGGTCTCGATTTTAGCCTTGACGATATAAAGCTTTAATCAGCACGATAAGAAATCGGATAGCAAAAAGCACCTGTATAGGTGCCTTTTTTATTTTACGAGGTATTTAATCCGCTCAAAGCGTCATTTGGGAACTAGCCCTCTAAAATAGAGAGCATCTAAAATAGTCACGCTTCAACATGACAACTGGCTAAACGCACTCTTGTTCATTTTGTCGAACACGAGCCGCGAGTTGGCGGTATTCATCAGCAATTGTCTCTCCAAAGACAGGGTCGTCTTCAGGTTGAAGCCATTGAGACTCCACCTCTTGCCAATCTTTAACTGTGAACGACTCAACAATCATTGGTAACACATGCTTCTCTTCATATTCCATGTGTTTTCGTTGAGCTTTAACAAAAGCTTCAAGCTGCTCAATAAATACTTGTTGAGGAACCACCGCATCTTGAAGGATCATATCGACCACACCTAAAAAGTCCGCCGTTTTCTCAGAAAGCAATTGATGCTCCAGTTCCAAGTCTTCAATCACTTGATCACTGCCATATTGCTTAAGGTAGTAACGATAAATAACATCTTCTTTCGGGTGATGCACCTTGTCTGAATGGTCCATGAGATAATGAACC
The DNA here is from genome assembly GCF_000272405.2 of Vibrio tasmaniensis 1F-187. GTDB lineage: Bacteria > Pseudomonadota > Gammaproteobacteria > Enterobacterales > Vibrionaceae > Vibrio > Vibrio tasmaniensis_A. The sequence goes on along the minus strand of NZ_AJZM02000309.1, from coordinate 997 downwards.
ACCTCTGCGATCAGGCTATAGTTTATTTCTCGCTCCTGTTTCAGAAACTCTAACTTACTATTGAGTATCGCGAGCAAACGAGCCATATAGCCATGCTCTCGTCTTATCCTTTCAATCATCATAGTATTGCACTCCATTACACCTACTGTTTATAAGTGTATACGAAGATGCTGATTTATGATTTGACCCTGCTCAGAAAACCACCAACCTATACTTATGTTGGTAAACGCCAGTCGATAGATTGTTGATCCATAGAAGAAAGTAGCTTGTTGGTTGTTGAGAAGTGCTGACAACCGAAGAAACCACGGCGTGCTGATAATGGTGATGGATGAGGTGCAACCAACACATGGTGCTTGTCTGCATCAATCGCTTGGCCTTTCTTCTGGGCGTGTGCGCCCCACAACAAGAAGATGATCGGTTCAGAGCGCTGATTGAGCTCTGCAATAACGGCATCGGTAAAGGTTTCCCAACCACACTTAGCATGTGAGTGGGCTTTTGCCTCTTCTACTGTAAGGACAGTGTTCAACATCAACACCCCTTGAGATGCCCAAGAATCGAGGTAGCCATGACTCGGGATCTCAAAGCCCTCTATATCTTGTGCAAGCTCTTTGTACATATTACGTAGAGAAGGAGGGATTTTTACACCTGGCAGTACAGAAAAAGCTAAGCCATGAGCTTGGTTAGCGCCGTGATAAGGATCTTGCCCTAGGATAACCACGCGTACGGACTCGAAAGGCGTCATATCGAAGGCACTGAACACCTGCTCTTGAGGGGGGTAGACGGTTTTCCCACTATTGCGTTGCTGTTCAACAAACGCGAGGACACTCTGAAAGTACTCTTTGTCACGTTCATCATTAATAATGGATTCCCAAGTCTTTGGTGCGCTCATCGTTTTACTTCCCAATCATCAAGGTTTCTAGGGGCTTTCGCCAGACAAAAAATAGCTGTATCGGCTAACTGTCCTAAATAAGGCTTTAGGGCGTGTTGACCTTTCGTG
>NZ_AJZM02000308.1 GCF_000272405.2 Vibrio tasmaniensis 1F-187 | reverse complement strand
GCAATACCAGCAGTCACAATAGCCAATGCACCCGCCCATAGTAGTGCTGCATGTCCATCAGGCACCTTGCCTTGTGCTTTACCAGTAATCTTAGGTGCAATGCCCTGCACAAAACCGTATGCGATGGTCCAAGCCGCTAAGAAGCCACCCACCCATGAGTGGTCCCAACCAAACACGCTGCCTAGATAAATCGGCAAAGCAATCACAAACCACACATCACGAGCACCAAACAGGAACATACGCGCAGCCGACAAGATATTGATGGATTCAGACTTAGAGAAGATCTGTTTAAACTTCGGTTTGGTTTTCGCTTTGCCCATGTCTGCTTCTAAGCTCACTAAACTGCCAATGAAGACCAAGGTCAGCACAGCAGCCATCGCGAGCACTGCGTATTGGAAACCAATCGTCGAAAGCAGTAAGCCACCGATAAAGAACCCGGCACCTTTCAGTGCATTCTTAGATCCGGTTAGAATCGCAATCCACTTATAAAGCGCACCTTGCTGCTCATCTGGGACTAAGGTTTTAATCGAGCTTTTAGCACTCATCTTATTGAGATCTTTAGCGATACCAGACAAGGCCTGCGCCGCCATTACCCAAGGAATGGTCAACATTGCGGTTGGCACCGCGAGCATGCCCAAAGCGACAACTTGCATCCCTAAGCCGATATTCATGGTCTTATTGAGGCCAAGACGCGCCCCTAACCAACCACCAATTAGGTTCGTCACCACACCAAAGAATTCATAAAAAAGGAACAGTGAGGCGATCTCTAACGAACTGTAGCCAAGGTCGTAAAAATACAGAACCACCAGCATGCGAAGTGCACCATCAGTAATGGTGAAGTTCCAGTAGTTAAAAGTCACCAACATGTATTGGCGAACGCTCTTACTTAGATTTGAAAACATAACGCTATCTCTGCAATCTAAACAAAAAGAGCTTTTAGATCATAGGTGTCCAAAAGCTCTAATTCTTACTTTCCACTTAACTGATACTCAAAATAATTGGAGTTGCAGCTAGGCAACAAGCAAGTTCAGCCCTATGAGCATAGGTGTTCTATGTGATTAGGGCGGCCGGCGATCCGGTGAACTTGCGCAGTTAACAACGCTGCAGGTTCAAGTATGAAGAGCTACGCAGAAGCTACGCCATTAATGTATTCAACCTGAATGGCTTTAGTGAATGCGCCCGGACGCAGTGCCTGCACCTCTTGAACAATCTTATTCATGTCCCAGCTCTTCTCTAACAACAGGTGTGCAGCCAGCAAACCAGTACGGCCAGAACCGCCCATGCAATGCATTGCTACCTTACCGCCGTTATCCACAATTTGGTGTAAAACTGGACTAGTCGCCCGCCACTTCGCAGCAAAATCGGTACCCGGTGCACAATCGTCTTCGATTTCTATTTGGAACCATTGCATGCCTAGCGCACGTGTCTTCTCACCAAGTGCCGCAACGTCTTTGCTTGCAAGCTCATGGTCATCAAGTGCTGTCACGATAGCTTCAACGCCTTGTGCTTTCAGTTGCGTTAACGATGCATCTAGGTCAGCGTCTTTAGTGCCTGGGCACGGAGTAAGCACTAACGCACCAGTTTCTAGATCTAGTTGCCATGTTGGGTGTACTTGAGAATTCGTCATCGTCATCAATCTCTTAAAATTCTTTTGTATATAGACCGATACTCAAAATAATTGGAGTTGCAGCTAGGCAACCAGTAAGTTCAGCCCTATGAGCATAGTGGTTCTATGTGATTAGGGTGAACTTACGCAGTTAACAACGCTGCAGCTTCAAGTATGAAGAGTATTATGCAAGGCCAACAGTGCGAACTAGCTCAGCGGTACGTGTCGCGTAACCCATCTCGTTGTCGTACCAAGCGTAGACCTTAACCATGCGCTTACCGACCAACATCGTTGATAGTGCATCCACGATTGTTGAACGTTGGTCGCCTTTGTAATCGATAGAAACCAGGGGACGCTCTTCAAAGCCAAGAATGCCTTTCAGTTCATTCTCAGACGCTTCTTTCAGCATCGCGTTGACTTCTTCAGCAGTGGTGTCTTGCTTCACTTCGAAGATGATGTCGGTCAGAGAGGCGTTCGCTAGTGGTACACGAACCGCGTGGCCATTAATACGATTTTCAAGCTCCGGGAAAATCTCAACAATCGCTTTAGCGCTGCCTGTCGTTGTCGGGATAAGACTCATACCACATGCACGAGCACGACGTAGGTCTTTGTGCGGCGCATCTAATATAGTTTGCGTGTTAGTTAGATCGTGAATAGTGGTGAAAGCTGCGTTTTCGATACCCAACTTCTCGTTGATCACCTTAACCACTGGCGCAAGACAGTTAGTCGTACAAGATGCCGCAGTCACAATCTTATGTACCGCTGGATCGAAGATAGCGTCATTCACACCAACTACGATGTTTGCAATGCCTTCTTCCTTTACTGGTGCCGATACCACAACACGCTTCACACCTTGCTCAAGGTATTTGTTTAGGAAAGATGTCTTACGGTGAACACCCGTCGCTTCGATAACCACATCGCAACCAGACCAGTCGATTGCATCGATATCGCGCTCTTGCGTAGTTCTAATGCGTTGGCCGTTGATGATCATCTCATCGCCTTCAACCGTGACTTCGTGGTTCCAGCGACCTTGAACCGAATCGAACTCAAGAAGGTGCGCCAGTGTTGCTGTATCGCCTGCTACATCGTTAATTTGAACAAACTCTAGCTCAGCCCAATCGAATGCTGCGCGAAGTGCTAGACGGCCGATACGGCCAAAACCATTAATACCTACTTTGACTGTCATACTCTTTTCTCTCAGTTAATTGCCTTCATATTTGAAGCCGCAGTGTTGTTGACTATGCCTAGCTGCAATCTCAACGATTTTGGCAATAAATTTAAATGTATTTAAACGCAACATTGAGGGCGTGAAGTCATGGCTTCTAGGCGCTCAATATCCTGTTGGTATTCAGTTTTCAAACAGTTCGATGCGATAAGGTCATCAATTAACTTTAGCATCCAACCCGGTAAATCTTGTGACAGACGGTAGAACACCCACTGCCCTTGGCGAACGTCAGTTAAAATTCCGTTTGAACGCAACTGCGCAAGATGGCGGGAAATCTTTGGCTGACTTTCTTGTAATGCCTGAGTCAACTCACCAACAGATAGGCACTCTTGGCGCACAATCAACATTAAGCAACGCACTCGCGTTTCATCAGACAGTAATTTAAAAAATTGGTGAGGAAGCATAACTACATACTCATATATGGATATGCATATATATTAGTTATAAAAAAACGCACGTCAAGGCGTGCGTTTTCATTGTCATAAAAGTTTAACGAAAAATATCAGAGTTTGTTGGTAACAATATGGCTCCAACGTCGAGCTTCAGTGAGTTCTGTTTTCACTTGTTCCACGTTCAAACCTAGATCAGCACAGTGATCATCAATCTTTTGCCAATCAGCATGTTCGAAACTTTCTTCAAGCGCTAATAATGCGCCATATGGACCTTCTCTGCGCAGCAAGGCCACCTTAATACTTGTGCATAACGGTAATTGTTCAATTAAGTTCTCTAACGACAGATCGAGCAACGCATCAAGCAATGAGAACAAACCAATCATAAAGGCTTGTTCAGTATGCCCTTTAAATACTTGGTAACGAGACATCCGTTGGCAAAACTGCGCACGCTGCAAAGACAGGCCATACAGCTCTTTGGGCTTTTTATCAGAGACATAAGACGCTACTGCTAGCGAGACAAACATTTTCAATTTCTCTTGCCCTAAATAAACCAAGGCCTGACGAAATGAAGAGATGGTGACCTCAAGGCGGGGTGACATAGTATTCACAAAGCGCAGAAGCTTATAGGATAAGGCAATATCTTTCGCGACGATGCTTTCAACACGTTGGAAGTCGACATCCGGCTTACAGACCTCTTGGAATAGCTCCATCGCTATCACTTGCTCTGGGCTAATATACTTAGTCTTTATGATTTCGGGCTTACTAAAGAAATAGCCTTGGAAAAACTTAAACCCTGCTTCTTTCGCTTGTTGGAACTCTTGTTCCGTTTCAACCCGCTCAGCAAGAAAACTATACTTCTTCCCTTCGTGCTTTTTGACTAACTCACACGCCGCATCCAACCCCATCTGCATGATATCAAGCTTAACAATATGCGTATATTGAAGGAAACGTTCCCACTCAGGTGTCGAAGTAAAGTCATCTAGGGCAATCATATACCCTGCTTGATAAAGCTCTTTGATTACCTCTAATAGCTCATCGGTCGGTTGGCAGGTTTCAAGAATCTCAACTACGACCTTATCTTTCGGTAAGCTCATTGGAAGACGACGAATCAAGCTTTGATACGGAAAATTAATGAAGCAGCGTGAAGATGGGATCGAAGGGTTAAGCCCAACGGACAAGAAGTTTTCAACGATCAGGCGATACGTTGCTCGATTAGACTCAATATGCGCGGGGTAGGCATTCCTATCACCGTCACGAAACAGCAGCTCATAACCAAGCGTGTTCTTGTTACGGTTTAAGATAGGTTGTCGAGCAACGTACGTAGCGGTCATTTATTGATAACTCTAATTGATTTAACTATAACTCTATTACTTTCATTAAGCTTTGGCAGCAGCCAGCAAAGCGCCGCAACCCATGAACATACCACCAAATATTTTATTTATCTTACCCATTATGCGATCTGAGCGAATAAAACGTCCCATTTGTGAAGCTAATGAGGTGTAACCCAACATAACCACGCTATCAATAAATACAGTGGTCACTCCAAGCACCAACAACTGCGGTGCTTGCGGTTGTGTCGGATCGATAAATTGCGGAAACAGAGCAACTAAGAACACGATAGATTTTGGGTTAGTCAAATTGATAAGCACTGCATTTCTGAGCAGCTTGCCACTCGATAGCGTTGATTTTTCTTCTGAAGCCACCAAGCTAGACTTATCACGCCACTTTTGAATGCCTAACCATAGAAGATAAACCACGCCCACCCATTTGATGATGGTAAATGCCAAGGCGGATTTTGCCACTAGTGCACCAATACCCGCTCCCACCAGCATAATATGAAATGCAAGACCGAGCTGTAAGCCTACGATCGACGCAAGTGACTTCTTGGTGCCATAGCTGAGCCCATTGCTGATTGAGTTAACGGTACCTGAGCCCGGTGCCAAACTAAACAAAATCGCCGTGACGACATAAGCAAGCCAAACATGAGTATCCATTTGCATTTCCTTACTAGTTCTTTAATCTAACAACATTAGTAGCGATGACGCTCTCACATGCATCAGTTCAGGTAATTTCCCATGGAAAACCACAGTGCCACCCTGTTTTCATACACGCAAGAACCTGAGTTCGAGCAAGCGATTAAACACCCGATCTCCACCCTTTGGCAACAACGAAAGGATGGTTATGTTACATCATCTGGTAAAAAAAGGTTGTACTGGTGTAGCTTAACTTCTCCGACACACACCAAAGCTATTGTTATTTCAAATGGTCGCATCGAGTGCTGCTTAAAATACCAAGAGCTCTTTTATGATTTCTATCAGCAAGGTTATGACGTTTATTCATTTGACCACCAAGGTCAAGGTCAGTCGGAACGTATGGTAACAGACTCTGACATTGGTCACATTCACGAGTTTGATGATTACGTATCAGATATGTCTGACATTATTGCCAGTTTTGATCTTAGCAAGTATTCCAATCGCTACCTGCTCGCACATTCGATGGGCAGTACAATCGCCACTCGCTACTTGCAAACTCATCCCAACCACCCGTTTGACAAAGTCACTCTGTGCGCTCCGATGTTTGGGATAAATACTGAATGGTACTTCAAGCCTATCGCAATGCTTGTTGGGCAAGCTCTCACCGCTTTCTATGCCAAGCCGACTTATGCCCCCGGGCAACAGGCGTATTACTCTAAGCCCTTCGAAAATAACTTATTAAGCCACAGTAAGGTGCGCTATCAGTGGTTCCGTTGCTTATATGACGGTTCCCCTTCTTTGCAGGTTGGCGGACCAAGTACTCGCTGGGTATGGCAAGGGTTAATGGCCGCCAAGCAGGCAATACAACAAACTCGTCAAATCAAGATCCCACTGCTATTGATTCAGGCAGGGGAAGAGAAGATTGTGAGTAACGATGCTCAAGTGAAGTTCATCAATAAGCTGAAAAAAACCAACTCTGATTGCCAGTTTAAGGTGATTGAGGGTTCTAGGCATGAGGTACTGTTTGAGCAAGATGAATACCGTAATCACACACTGGATGCTATCAATCAGTTTTTTGCCTAGATCGAATAAGCTAATAGGCTAAGTAACCGACCAAGAAGATAAGCGCTAAAGAGGAAGAGAAGTAAGTGAGCTTTGCCCTCTTTTCTTGCATGAAATTGGCATACAATTTCCACCTAGAGATATTGTGGTTAAAACGATGCTAGCGTTGGCTAGTATTGATATTTGCTAAGCATTTTGCAATGAGGGTTAAATGACTATTCCTGCACTTAAAGATTCCGTGAAAATTGTTGCTTCTGATTTAGATGGTACGCTTTTGGCTCCCAACCATCAGCTAAGCGACTTTACCAAACTAACGCTTAAGAAGTTACACGAGCAAGGTTACACCTTTATCTTCGCTACGGGTCGCCATCACGTCGACGTAGCAGGGATTCGTCAAATTGCAGGGATTCCGGCATACATGATCACGTCAAACGGTGCTCGCGTACACGACCAGAACGATCAACTGATGTATAGCCAGGACGTCCCTCAGAAATTAGTTCAACCGGTTATTGATATTGTTCGCCAAGATCCAAATATCTTTATTCATATGTACCAGAATGAAGATTGGCTACTCGACCGTGAAGACGAAATGCTCGCTAAGTTCCATAGTGAGTCTGGCTTTAGCTACAAGCGATTTGAAGCTGATAATGCCCCAAGCGACGGCATTGCTAAAGTCTTCTTCACACATCCAGAGCAAGACCACGAATATCTGGTCACGTTTGAGCAAAAGCTGAAAGATGCGTTTGGAGACAAACTGAACATCGCCTTCTCAACACCTTGGTGTTTAGAAGTGATGGCCGCTGAAGTATCTAAAGGCCACGCCTTAGACGCTGTTGCGAAATCATTGAACCTGACACTGGATAACTGTGTTGCCTTTGGTGATGGCATGAATGACGCAGAGATGCTAGCGATGGCGGGTAAAGGTCTAATCATGGGCACATCACATGAAAAAGTGATGAAAGCTCTACCAGACAATGAAGTGATTGGCAGCAACGCAGACGACGCCGTTGCTCACTATCTAGAAAAGCACCTGCTCTAATCTCGTCTCGTCGAAAAGATCTGAATAAATAAAAAGGCAGCCAACTGGCTGCCTTTTTTGAACCTTACGTAAAAAGCTCTCTCTAACGCTATCGAGAACCCTGTATTTCTTTGCTTAATATTGCCTGCCACTCTTGTTCGGTAACCGGCATGATCGATAATCGGTTGCCCCGTTTAACCAGTGGCATTTCTGACAGTTCAGGCATGGCTTTAAGTGTTGCCAAAGGAATCAAGCGTTCAGTCACTCGCACAAACTCAACATCAACCATTATCCAGCGCGGATTATCGGGCGAAGACTTAGGGTCGTAGTAATCACTCTCTGGGTCGAACTGAAAGTGGTCTGGGTAGGCTTCTCTGGTTACTTTCGCGATCCCCGCCACGCCAACTTTTTTACATGATGAATGGTATATCATCACCAAGTCTCCAAGCTTGACGTCATCACGCATCATGTTTCGAGCCTGATAGTTGCGTACACCCTCCCAACAAGAGGTTTTTTGTACTCTCAGAGTCTGAATAGAAAAGGTGTCGGGTTCTGTTTTAAATAACCAATATGCCATAATAAATCCAATTAACGGTTGCTCCGAGGAAGATATAACATGAAGGTAATGAAAAACCCAGTGACATGGCTAGTCGCATTCGCTCTACAAGGCTGTGTTACGGCACCTGATACGCCACAACAACCTGAATTGCCCCCAGCAACCTTGGATGAGCCACTGAGCATTCAACCGCAAACCTTCATCATGCGTGGTCAGGTTGTGGTTGGCCATGAAAGCCGAACCTTCACCCCTTGCGGTAGCCAACAACAATACTGGTTAGACTTATCTCCAGAGTTAGCGCTAGAAGCACAAGGGCTCTCAACGAGACCTTACCAAGCTTTATATGGCGAGCTGATTGGTCACCTAACCGTACCGAGCCAAACCGGGTATAACGCAGATTTCACGGCACGTTTCGTGGTTGATCAAGTGAATATCCTAACCGCAGAAAATCCTAATCGTTGTGACCAACCACTGCGTTCAACACGAGTATTCGGTAATGAACCCTTCTGGTCAGCAACCTTCGATAAAGACCAGCTCAAATACACTAAGATGGGCGAACAACCACAGCTCCTCGATATTGAATCAAGCCGCACCACACCAAGTAGTCGTGATTACCAATTAGAGGGTAAAACAGCACAAGGCAAACTCAACCTTACGAAGGAGAGCTGTAGCGACGGTATGAGTGATTCTATCTATGGATGGCATGCCAAGCTTAACCTCAATGACAGTAACTATAATGGCTGTGCAACGGTCTCAAACCAAGATCCAACATTGGACTGGAGCGGACTCTACTTCGCTAGCTCAACGCAAAACTCAGGGTTCTCTATCAACCTTGAACTCAACAATGACCACAGTGCTATCACGACTTATTCATACAGCAATGGAGACCCTTCTATTGTTGAGCAGGGCTTCTGGCAGCAACTGAACCAAAATCAGGTACAAGTGGTTATGACTCGCCACCAGCAACAGTATTTAATCTCCGAGCGTATCTTCACACTCGATAATGGCAAGCTAATCGCTGAAAAAGAGAAAGTGGGCAACGTGGTCTATCCGATTGCCAATGGCGGTCTGGTGCTATTCGAAGCTAAGAGTGCGCAAGCAAACACCCCCGCTAACGTTGATCTAACCGCTAAGCAGGTCAACTCCAGTGATCAACTTGATCCAAAAGTCGACCAAGCGATCCGCGAGTATTTTAAGATCAACAATACCGATCCAGACAACACTCAGTACCGCTGGCTAACCTACGATCTAAACGGTGATGGTAAGGAAGAGTTGTTTGCTCAACTGGACTGGTGTGGCTCGGGTGGCTGTACACTGCTGATTTTCGAAAACCATCAAGATAACTGGCGCTTCAATAGCCGAGTGACACTGGTTAAGGGCGACATACGCTTAGGTAAATCGCAAAACCACGGCTGGCAGGATCTGATCTTCAATGTCAGTGGCGGTGGAGCAACACCTGCGAAGCACACACTGTCTTACACCGGTGTTAGCTACCCACTGAATCCAAGTGTCGCTCCAGTTGCAAATGATGCTGATATCAGCGACGTGGTTCTGTTTGCTGATGGCATATCACCAGCGCAAAGCGGAGTTAAGCTATAACCATGAGTAATCAACAAGCTTGCCCTGGTTGTGGCTTCACTCACCAGTGCGTTTGTCATCTAATACCGACGGTTGAAAGCCAACCTGATCTTGTACTATTGACTCATGAGAATGAGCTGTCGCGAGACACCAACACCGGAAAGCTGCTTCAGCAATCTCTTGAGCAGTGTCAGTCCTTGGTATGGCAAAGGAAAACACCACCAGCGGATCTAATGGCACTGCTTGAAGATGAAACACGACAACCGTTTCTGTTATTCCCAAGTGATCAAAGCATCGAGTGTCAGCAAGCTGTGATGACCCAAGCCCAGAATCGTAAACCGCTATTCATCATCTTGGATGGCACATGGCAAGAAGCGAAGAAGATGCTTAACAAGAGCTCGTGGTTACAAGCAGTCCCACAAGTTCATCTCGACATCACCAGCGAATCCTCTTACAACTTGCGCCGCAATCAAGACAGTGGCCATTTGTGTACTTGCGAAGTGGGCATTGAATTGCTCAAATCTTTAGGTGAAAGCGAACCTGCCAAGCTCATTGATGACTACTACCAACAGTATCTAAAAGTATTCCACGCCGACAAATGTGGCCATGCTCTCAAATAGTTCAAGCAAGAGCGCGGGAAGACAACAGACACATTTCAGAACGGGACAGATACTGAAAACAAAAAGGGTGAGCCATGAGCTCACCCTTTTTACATCGTACTTTAATCTATTGAACCATTTAGTGTTTCACGTGAAACGCACACTCTAGCTGTTCCTTGAAAAGAGATTTTACTCTCCCTATCAGAATAAGCGTTGAGGCTGACCAAAGTAGTAACCTTGCAGATAATCGACACCCATGTCTTCGGCAATACGGCACACTTGTTCGTTATGAACAAATTCAGCCACCGTCTTAGCATTCAGAATCTGACATAAACTCACCAGTTGCTGAGCGATCTTGCGCTGTTTCTTATCTTTATCAATATTCCGAATTAAACTGCCATCAAGCTTTATGACTTGTGGTTCTAACTTCAATATCTCATCAATGTTCGAATAGCCGGAACCAAAGTCATCAACAATAATATTCACACCAAGGTCGCGGAAGTGATTACACACCTCGATCAAGCGACCGTAATCCTGAATTTGTTCCGTTTCTAACACCTCTAAGCCAATACGCTGTGGGTGACTGATTTTCTTGATCGCTTGCTCAAGGTGAAGAATGGTTTTCTCATTGCTAAAATCTTGTGGCGCCAAGTTAATTGAGAACGAATCGGTTCGCTGACTCATAAAATCAAAGGTACGCGTTATCATCTGGCGACTCAGACGCGTATAGAGATGCGTTCCTTCTATGATTGGCAAGAACTTACCCGGCACAATCAGTTGTCCATCTTCTTCAATTCGAACCAAGCACTCGTAGCTTTCTACCTGATGGCTGTGCGCAGAGACAATAGGTTGGGAACACGCCACAATATTCTGATTAAGCACCGCGCGACTGACACACGACAGCCAGCCAAGCTGCTCTTGGCGAGGCTTCTCCAATTGAATGAGCGTCTTGGCGCTCACTAGATGCTTGTTCTGACTCACAGCGCTGCGCCTAGCATCAATCGCCTTCAACAACAAATCATCAATCGAGGTCGTAGGAAAATCTCGACGGCTGGCTATACCCGCACAGATGGATACCGACAGGTAATCAATATCAGGCAACCCCGTTGGTTCAAAATTCACATGTTCCGTTTGGTCTGCAAATTCAGAAAAACGCTGATGAATATGTTCTTGCCCCACCCAGCTATCAAACACCACCGCCCACTCACCAATACCAATGCTATAGAGCTGACACCCCTCATCAAAGAACTGCCACAGCGCCTTTTGAAAATACTCGCTTAAATCATGCAGAAGCTTGTCACCGACTCGATAGCCATACTTCTCATTGATTTGGCCAAATGTCGTGACTTTCAAAGCCAACAAATGACTATCGGTACTCATTTTTGACAGTTTTTCACGCAGTACGCTTCGGTTAGGTAAACCTGTACGGCGATCAATTCGGTAGCTCGCGGTCAATGCGGTCGCTTGCTGTTGAATCTTACTCGCCATACTGTTGTTCATGTCATCGACATCAAGCAGAGCATTTCGTATCAATGAAAACAGAGGGGAAATATTGGTCGCGGGTTGTGTCTCTAATGGCAATACCGCCTTGCCTTCACCTTCCCTAAGCGCAAGATAAGTGAGGCTATGATGCAAAATTCGTTGCTGGTCATTATCTTGATAGAGCTCTCCCATGCAGTACACGCCATAGGTGTCCGCTAATGCTTGGAAAACCTCAACCTCTTGGTTGCCATCAATGAAATCAATGCGCGAAGTGCAGTTATAGATAAAAAACTGTTCTGGTTTATGGGAAGTAATCTGTTGAACGCCCAGTCGGATTTGTTCTAGGGTCAATGAAGGGTGGTCATAACAAAACCGCACCTCATCACCAACCTGAAACGACCCACTGAATTCTATCTCTCCGCCCTCTGTCACCTTGAGCGGTAAGTGAGTGTTCTGGTCTTTGGGTTCACCGACCATCAAGGGGAAGTTATACAGTTGCTCAAAAGGGATTTCGAGACCGTCAGCGAGGTAACGATTATAGACTTCTCGGACAGGTATACCGTCCAATTCAGCTAGCCGATTATCTTGAGCGCCAGTCACTCGGAAGGTACGACCAATGGGGTTCCATTCGCAGTAATACCCCTTAGTAATTGCGAGTTCAACACTGTGCAGTGCTAACATGACATAGGCATTTTCATAGCAAATACCATCGAGCATCACCCATCGTCCATGCTCTGTAATGGTCGATGCACCGCCACAAATAGGTAATGAATATATCGACTGCTCAAACGCTGAAAATAGATCTTGGTTATTTATCTGCAAGCGATCGGCGAAACAGATAATGCTTTGAGTATCAGCATTACATTCAAGCTGCTGCCACATCGCTTGGCTATCCCGTCGAGGCTGCTCGCTATATTCGACAACACCACAAGTGTAAGACGTCGCCTCAAAGCGAGTAACAATAACATAGAGACCTTTATGCAGGATCACACCTTGGCTGATGTAGTGATTAGCGCTACAACCAATCAATTTGGCGTTGGGGAAAGTCGACTGAATTACTTGGCAGGCAGCCAACACCGAATCTTTCTCGAAAGAAGAAAACACCTGAATCAGTAGATTGTCATGTTGATGAAAATCTATCTTTTGCAATTCACGCTGGGTGCACTTAATGTCTTGTATCTGGAAAGAGGTCGATTGCATATTCACATTAATCGTTACGTTAATGATTTGTTATTGTGCTTATTATAGATAAAGCTTGCACGGAATACTTACAATCGTCTTATAAATAATGTGACGCTAGTTAGACATCATTCATTCCACTAAAGAGCCATCATCAGTGCCAGTGAAGCACTTTAAAAGCAAGTAACGTTAAGATCTGAGGGTTTTAATAACTAAAACAGTCGCTTAGGCTCACCAAAGTAATAACCTTGCAGATAATCGACACCCATTTGCTCTGCAATTTCACAAACCTGTTGGTTATGGACAAATTCGGCAACTGTTTTGGCGTTAAACACCTGACACAAGCGTACTAATTGAGAGGCGATATTCCTTTGCTTTGGGTCTTTGTCGATATTGCGAATCAAGCTACCGTCGAGCTTAATGATCTGCGGCTCAAGTTTAATGATCTCATCAATATTGGAATAACCAGAACCAAAGTCATCAACAATGATTCTCGCCCCAAGAGCACGGAAGTGATCACACACTTCTATCATGCGGCCATAATCTTTGATCTGTTCAGACTCGAGAACCTCTAGACCAAGTCGAGTGGGGTCGTTCATACCACTAATCGCTGACTCGAGAACCTCAAGCGTCTTATCGCTCAGTAAGTCTTGTGGGGATAGGTTGATTGAAAAAGAACTCTCCTTATTTGCCATGTAGCCAATGGTGTTTCGAATCATGTGCCGGCTAAGGCGAGTATAGAGATGCGTGTCAGCAATAATGGGTAAGAACTTACCAGGGAGTACAATGGTACCATCCGACTCCATGATTCTGACCAAGCACTCTTGGCCAATCATTTCGTGAGTACCAGACGCCACAATCGGCTGTGAGTAGGTGATAATGTTCTGATCTAAGATTGCGCGGCTTACACAGCTCAACCAGCCTAGTTGTTCTTTACGATCTTCCTCACTCACCTGAATGTTTTTGGCATTAGTGATGTGAGTATTGTTCCGCACCCCGTAGCGTCGAGCTTCAATCGCTTTCAACAAGATCTCATCACCGCTATCAGCTAAGAAATCACAGCGACTAGCGAAACCACCACACAGAGAAACCGAAAGGTAGTCTATGTCGGTTAATCCATATGGCTCAAAATTAATATGCTCAATACCATCAGCAAACTCGACGAAACGTTGCTCTATCTTCACGCTATCGACACTCGCGTTAAAGATAATTGCCCACTCACCGACACCAATACTGAACAGTTCAACCTTTACCTTGGATTCCTTAGCCACACTAAGGTGCAATCGGTCGACAAAATGATTCGACAGATCAAGCAGTAATTGGTCACCCACTTGATAACCGTATTTTTCGTTAACTTGATGAAAATTAGTCAGCTTCAGCGTCAACAGATGTTCATTGAATAAAATCGTATTGAGGCGTTCTTTTAATACAATACGGTTGGGTAGCCCTGTGCGAGAGTCAATACGGTAGCTTTCAGTTAAGCGACGTGCCTGTTGATGGAGTTTGTTCTCCATCTGAGTGTTCATACTGTCGAGGTCTGCGACCGCATTTCTGACTAAGTTGAGTAGTGGCGATACCGTTGAGTCTCGCTTGAAATCTTCGCAACGAAACTCATTAATCTCGTCCGACTCTCTCATCGCAATATAGGTAAGGCTGTGATGCAGTATCTCTTGGCGATCGTCGTTGCGATATAGTTCTCCCATGCAGTATGCACCACACGCGTTTACTATCCCTTCAAATGGTTTGAGCTCAAGTTTACTGTCGATAAACTCTAGTCGAGATACACAGTTATAGATGATCACAGATTCAGGCTGATGCACGGCAAGCATCTCAGCGCCGTGACGAACTTTTTCTGCGGTCAAAGAAGGATGGTTATAACAAAACTGGGCCTCTTCGCCGACATGCCAAGGGCTATCAAACTCAATACTACCATCATCATTAATACGTAGAGGCGTCGAGATGCACTTCTTTCTGCCGAGCTCTCGATACAGGGGGAAGCTCATCAACTGACTAAAAGGGAGATCTTTACCATCAGCAAGGTAATGTTTGAACACCTCGATAGCCGGCTTGTCATTCAACGCATATAAACGATTTCCAACTGCGTGTGTCACTCGCAATTTCATCCCAATAGGATTCCACTCAGAATACGCGTCCGACCAAATCTTTAAGCTAGGGTTAGTCAATGCAACCGCAACACAAGCATGTTGGTAGGTTTGCTCATTATGCATAACCCAACGGCCATATCCATTCTCGTGGCACAGCCCACCAGCAACTGGTAATGCGTAAGGTAAACTCTCAAAGGCGCTATAAATAGGATAGTCACGCCCTTCAACCTGATCGCACAAGCTGATAACCGTTTTGGTTTCTTCTGTAAGGTTTAATTGAGAAGCGAGATCTTGGCTGTCTTGATTTGGGTTTCCGGTAAACGTCTGAACTGTAGACGTTAAATGGGTATCGTTAAATTCACTGACGACGACTAAGGTACATTCATGCTTCAGGCTGTTATCACAGATAACATAACGGGCGCTCTGACCGATTAACGTCGCATGCCCTATGCGATTGAGGGCTGCATTGGCAATTCGACGAGCGATATCAGAGGACTGAGCAGAGAAAATTTGAATAAGGTACTGTTTGCTGTCACACCACTCTCGCTGATCAAATTGAGACTTAAATAACTCCTCAGTATTTGCGAGAAATGTAAATGTTTGCATGCCAACCCTTGTTCGAAATCGAGTGAAATGAGAACCCGTACTACTATGAATCAAAAATTCCGATCAAAAGTAGTCGCCAATTATCCTAGCCTAAACAGGCATTTAATTGTGACTAATGTAACAATTCAATATCATAAATGCGACACATTAAGCTTACTACGGCCATTAAGTTAATCGCATAAGATCACTAAGTTGCTCTATTTCAACATCAGGCAGCACTGTTGCCTTAGGGGAATCATATAAATTGGAACCAGTATCATTAAACCAGCATGCTTGGAAACCATTTGTCTTCGCTCCATAGACATCGGTTCTAAGATGGTCACCAACATGGAGAATATTCTCAGCGTCACAATTTAGGTATTGCTGAGCTCTATCAAACATATCTGGGTAGGGTTTTGCTCTGCCGTCAGGACCGGCTTTAAGGATTAATTGGAAGTACTGCCCCAAGCCAATTTTATGTGGGTCGACATTGCCATTAGTAATCGCAACTAAAGGAATACGTTGGCTCAGCTCAGCCATCACTCGATGCGTTTCCTGTGGCACATCCACCTGATTACGCAGCCACAAGGCGTGTTCTATGCCTTCACGAGCCGCTTGTTCTGCTTGCTGCTGAGAATACCCCAGTTGTAACAAACCACGCTTAATCTGTGTTTCTCGCCACACGGTGACATCATGCTTTAACGCTGGGTTTTCAGAGGCGACTTGCTGTTTGATACCTTGCCACTCTTCTAACGAAAGAGAAGCAGACACAGGATGCTTTTGATAAAGCCACTGCGCCATCTCTTTCTCAACCTTCATGATCACAGGCCAGTTGTCGTACAAGGTATCATCCAAATCAAAGGTCATGGCTTTGATGGGCTTTAACCCTCGATAAATTCGCATAGTTAAACCTTTAATCTAATCTTTATTCTTCTTACGAGCTCTTGGATGAGCTTGGTCATAAGCTTGTGCTAAATGTTGGAAATCTAAGTGAGTGTACACTTGGGTTGTCGAGATGTTTTCATGCCCGAGCAACTCTTGAACCGCACGAAGGTTTTGGCTCGACTCCAGTACATGCGTTGCAAAGGAGTGACGCAGTTTATGCGGGCTAATATGACTGGCAACAGCCTGCTTCTTGCCCCACTCCTCCATACGCTTCTGAACACTGCGATGAGAAATACGAGTCCCGAGTTTAGAGACAAACAGAGCGGTTTCACCCGGCGAAGCTAGTGCACCACGAACTTTGAGCCATTTATCAACCCACTCTTTCGCTAAACCAGAAAAAGGCGCTTTGCGTTCTTTGTCGCCTTTACCAATCACTCGGATTTCGCCTTGTCGACCCAATACATCTTTAAGATTGATACCGACCAGCTCAGCCAAACGTAATCCAGCACCATACATAACTTCCATCATCGCTCGGTCGCGAATTGACAGTGGGTCGTCCTCATTCACATCAAGCAACTGACCGACTTCATCAACATCGAGGTTTTTAGGCAAAGGACGTTGTTTACGAGGTGCTGAAACCCCTTTGGCTGGATTGGCGGTCATTTCGCCACGCAAGACAAGGAAATCAAAGAAGCTGCGCAGTGACGATAAGCGAGTCGCAATACTGCTCGCTTTCATTCCTTCGCGCATGCCTTTACTTGCAAGTTGTCTTACCCACGCCGCATCGACTTGTCCCCAGTCCGTTAGTCCCAGAGTAACTAAATGAGCGGCCATGGTTTCAAGTTGTTGTTTGTAGTTACGTTGGGTGTGTAAGCTGAGTCCCTTCTCACTTCTAAGATATTCATAGAAGCGAGAAAGCGACTTTTGAAGGCTGTTAGGAAGAGGTATTTTGGGCTCTAGGCTCATTATTTATCTGCCAAGGTAAGGTGTCCGCCAAATGAGCGACAACAAGTGCTAAATGGCGTAAAAAGAGCGTGTCCATATGAGGCTGGAAATGTCCGCCATCTTCACTAGAAAAAGCGAGTACACCCAGTGGAGATCGCTTAGCAAGGGGTAGCACTACATAAGAGCCTAGCTCTGGAACTGGATAATCACCAAACAAATCGTGTCTGTCTGCCTTTCTCAATCGCCCTAGATAAGCATCTTTGCCATTGAAATGGTTAAGTGAAAATTTCGAGTAACGCTCTTCATTCAGCTGATAAAAACCTAATTGTGAGAGAACTCGTACATGAGCCTTAAGCCCTAGTTCCAACGCTTTTTGTTCAACAGCCTTGATAACCTGAATGAAGTCACTGCATTTCAACACTTGAGTTTGCAGATCCATGAATTCATAGAAAGTTTTATCGTTATTCGCCGCTAGTGACATCAGGCCAGTGATCTCTTCTTCCAGCTCTTCGATTCTATGACGCTGACGTTTAAGCTGAATCTCAACCAGAGAAACAGCGCCCTGCTCAACATTATTAATAGCAAGGCGATCAACCAAATCTTTCCTGTTTTGAAAGAAATCTGGGTTATCACGTAAATATTCCGCAACCACCTCTGCAGTCAGAGTGTCGCCTTCAACGTAAGACAAAACCTATCCTTTATTTTTTATAAATCTATTTGTTATATCGTTATTAGCAAGAAAGCTGACCATCAAACACATGCGTTGCTGGGCCAGTCATCAACAGAGGTTTCCCAGGGCCTTGCCAGCTAATGTGTAAGTCACCACCAGGTAGACGAACCTTCACATTCTCAGCCAGTAAGCCTTGTGTTATACCAACAGCAACTGCACCACATGCGCCACTGCCACACGCCTGAGTTTCACCCGCACCGCGTTCGTAAACACGCAGGCGAACCTCTTCACGATTAACCACTTGCATAAAGCCAGCATTAACACGCTCAGGAAAACGTTCGTGAGATTCAAGCAGCGGACCTAAGGTATCCACATCTGCTGTATCGACGTCATCAACTACGGTAACCACATGTGGGTTACCCATGCTAACAGCACCACAGAACAAGGTGTGTACATCCGTTCTTAGGATATACGTCTTTTCTGGCTGCTTCGCCTTAAATGGAATCTTGCCCGGTTCGAACTCAGGAATACCCATGTTGACAGTGATTAAATCATTGTCTTCAATCTTAAGAACCATTTTCCCTTTCTTGGTGCTCACGTTGATGCTGTACTTATTCGTTAAGCCTTTCATGCGAACGAATCGAGCAAAACAACGCGCACCATTGCCACACTGCTCCACTTCACTGCCATCTGCATTAAATATGCGGTAATGGAAGTCAGTTTCAGGATCATAGGGAGCTTCAACTACAAGTAGCTGGTCGAAACCCACACCAGTGTGACGATCCGCCAAACGACGGATCAAATCTGGAGAAAAGAAAATATTTTGAGTAATGCAGTCCACGACCATGAAATCATTGCCCAAACCATGCATTTTAGAAAAGTGGAAGTGCATAACGCTTAAAATTACTCCGGAAGAATGTTTTCAAGTTCCCACAGACTCGTAAGCTCTTCACGCTGACGAACCAAATGAGTTTTATCGCCATCAACCATCACTTCTGCCGCACGCGAACGAGTGTTGTAGTTGGATGACATTGCGAAGCCATAAGCACCTGCTGAACGAACAGCCAATAAGTCGCCCTCTTCAAGAACAAGGTCACGATCTTTACCTAGGAAGTCACCCGTTTCACATATAGGGCCAACTAAATCGTAAGTCACAGCTTCACCCTGGCGCGGGCTAACTGGAACAATATCTTGCCAAGCTTGGTAAAGTGCAGGGCGCATCAGGTCGTTCATTGCCGCATCGATAATGGCAAAGTTCTTATGCTCTGTTGGCTTAAGGAACTCGACTTTTGTTAATAATACACCAGCGTTAGCCGCAATCGCTCTTCCTGGCTCGAAAATCAGCTCTAGATCAGAATGATTGTCTAGGCGAGCCAACAAGGCTTTCGCGTAGTCAGAGGGCTGTGGTGGTAATTCATCACGATAAACCACCCCCAAACCACCGCCAACATCAAGATGCTTGATGTTGATATCGTTAGCTCGTAGTTGATCGATCAACGCAAGCAAGCGATCAGTGGCATCGATGAAAGGTTCGATATCCGTTAACTGAGAGCCGATATGGCAATCAATACCATGGATAGACAAGTTATCGAGTGTTTTAGCAAACGCATAAACAGCAGGAGCACGATCGAAGGCGATACCAAACTTGTTATCACGCAGACCCGTAGAGATATAAGGGTGAGTATTGGCATCAACATCAGGGTTGATTCTCAGTGAAATCGGCGCTTTAACTCCAAGTTCACCGGCCACTTTATTCAGTCGCTCCAGTTCTGGCTCAGACTCTACGTTGAAACATTTAATGTTCAACTCAAGCGCTCGCTTCATTTCTGCGGCTGTTTTGCCGACACCAGAGAAAACAACTTTCGCCGGATCGCCACCTGCAGCAACCACACGCTCTAGCTCACCACCAGAAACGATGTCAAAACCAGAACCCAAACGAGCTAAGGTATTCAACACACCTAGATTCGAGTTAGCTTTAACGGCGTAACACACCAAATGCGGGTGCTCACCTACCGATGAGTCAAATGCGTTCCAGTGACGTTCTAATGTGGCACGAGAATATACATACAGCGGTGTACCATATTGCTCTGCTAGTTGTGAAAGTGCGACGTCCTCAGCCCAAAGCTGGCCATCTTCCTGATAGTTGAAGTAATCCAAAGTTCTTATCCCTTATAAATAACGATTTCTGCGTGTTTCACTTATTGTGATTGTTCAGTCTGTTGAACTTCATCAGGATCATACAAAGGACCCGTTTGACCACAACCAGAAAGTCCAATAACGGACACCATAAACAGAGCGGTAATTAGTTTTTTCATTTTGCACATCGTGATTATTAACTCAATGCCCCCTATAATCGCACCACACTCAGGAAAAGCAATAGGATAGAAAGGATGAACGAGACTGAATTTCATAAGCTGGTCGATATACAGATGCAAAACATCGAAGAAGCGATCGATGAATCAGAGGCAGATATTGATTATGAAGTGACTGGTAACGTAATGACGTTGGAGTTTGAAAACCGCAGCCAAATTATCATCAATCGCCAAGAACCAATGCGTGAGATCTGGTTAGCGTCTAAATCTGGCGGCTTTCACTTCAAGCTAGTTGACGACAAGTGGACATGTTCAAAGACGGGCATGGCGTTGTTTGAGATGGTCAAAGAAGAGTGCGAAAAGCACGCAGATGAAGAGATTAATTGGGTCTAATCATTTGTAAGCAAAACTAAAAAGGAGTGAATCAATCACTCCTTTTTTAATATCAATCAGTCTTGGTAAGACTAGATATTGACTATCTTTGAGCTCCGAGAAGCTAAAGTCGCATCGTTACGATATGGCACCACATAAGAGTTACCTTCTTCAGGGTGAACAATTTGGTAGTACTGAGGTAGGTTAAAGTTAATCAACTTAGACGACACCTTTGACTCATCTTTTACTGAAGTGTAGAAAGAATTCACGCTTGCGATCATCTCATCTTTTTCACCGCTGTACTGGTGATACACCTCAACCTGATTCGACTCGTCCAATACATAAATATTGAAACCTTTGTCGGTATCCTCAAAGAAAAATTGAATTAAACCTTCACTCGCAAAACCATCAACCACTTCTGGTAGCTGATACTCTTGCTCTTTATCGAGCATCAGTAAAGGTGAGCCCTTCAGCTTATTCGTCGAGATACTACGATAGAAATCGACCGAGTTTTCCAACATCTGTACCGATACGCCACGACGTTCAAAGAACAGACCAAACATTTTGTTTGCCAGGCGAATAGCTTTAAATCGGCGGCGTTTCTCTGGCTCAATTGGTTTTAATCGCAAATCGATACACTCAGCAAGCAGTTGATACACCATATTACGCATCACACCGCGTAGGTTTTTGCTGTAACAGAACACATCAACCGACTCTGGCGGCAACGCATCCTGGTGCATTTTACCCAGTACCGTCTTCAGCGCGTCGAGCATCGCGGTTTCACCTTGGAAATGAAGTGTACGAACTTCATGCCAAGAGTTCCGATAAACCAGATCGACACTACCGACTAAGCTCTTACCTTCTTCACCAAAACTGAAAATATCGGCATTCTTAAGATCCACTTTTAATGCGCGACCACTTAATTCAGACGTCGGGTCATTTTCAAAGTTGATGAACATCGCCAGTTGGCTTATCTCACACGGGCTCGCCAGTGCCTGCATACTCGGTCGACGCTTACGCAAAGAGAAGGTATTACGTAGATCGCTCACCATTTGATAAAATTTATCGATATCAATATGAGCATCTCGAACCACAGAGTGCAAACGCGTCGACTCTGTAATTAGGCCATTAAAGAACGACCAAGCAACCAACTTACTCAAGTACTCATGGTGCTCAAGTGAAGGCTGACCGAGAATGCGATGTGCAATCAAAGGCTGTTTGTACAAGTACCAACCCGCTTTATTTGACTGACCCTGACGAACTTCGATAAAGCTCAAATCAGGCTCATGGAGATCCGGGGATATTTGTGGATTCAGTAGCGTCACTTTGCCTGGTAACACCTCAAACGCAGCGTAAAGTTTACGTGCCAAGATACTGATATCTTGCGGGCTGATAGCTGAAGTGATGTCGTTACGACGTGCAAATTGAATCAGGTTACGATAGCTCAGCATCAAGGCATCAAGCAGGGCATGGTGCACCACTTTAACCTGCTCAACCTTCCAGTTACGGCGGTTGTCGAGCTCAGCAATGGTTTCCTGTCCCCAGTTCCAAGATTTAGTCATCTCGGTTAAGGCTTCACGACGCCATGCGACAGAACCAATACCCGCATCTCGTGACAACTTCTCGTGGGTCTTAAGATAGAAGCAGCGTCTCACCAAATCCAATCGAGTATGGTCGTTGATACGTTCTAGGTAGCGAGTTACCTTCTCAAGCATCAGATAGTAGCTATCCATGCCATACAGATCAGGTTCATCTGCGAAGAAACGACGCTTGGTGTCAATACTAAGAAGCTGGGTGTTTGGGTATTCCCATGAATAAGCTTCTAACAGGATCGCCTTCAACACCGATTTATACGGTGAGTCGATACTCTTATAGAGCTGCCATAGGTTTGAACCAAAGTACTCTTCAGCAGGAATACTGTTCAGCTTGCCGAAATCGATCCACTGCGAGCAATCAAGATAACCATCGTTACATAAACCTTGGACATACTCGTCGTAGCACTCCTCCATTTCTGGCGGGATGATTTGCCACAACAAACGCTGGCCAGCCAAACGAACGGCTGAGCGATAGAACTCATCAAGCAGTAGTAAGTGCTGTGAAGAACCACAGTTATCACCGGTCATCTCTTCAGAATGATTCGAGCGGAAACGCTGTTCATCCATCAAAAAGAAGTTCGCTTCAACCCCTAAGGTTTCAGCCCAATCAGTAATAAGCAGACATTTATTGGTCAGGCTATCGCGAGATGCGCCATCCATATCTGGAGATACACACACCCAGATATCAAGATCACTTGAGGTACTTTGACCAATAGAAGAAGTACTGCCCATGGTGTACAAGCCCAAGATTGCTGGTTCAGCGGCCTCGGTAAGTTTTCCGCCCAGAGTTAATTCAGTATCAGAGACAAATTGCTTTTGGAATTCATTAAGCGTGAAGCTACGAATTCCAAAAGGAACTTGTTGGTCATAATAACCAGGCATCATCGGATGATTGAAGTGAAGCAGCGCGGGGATAAGGTTAAAAACTCGCTGGCCCTGCACATTCATCAACGCCAACGCACGATCAATGCGCTGCTGATTTAGATTGTCTAATCGTTGAATCAAAGTTTGAGTGTAAGCCTGCAAGGTAAGTCCTTGGTTTGAGATTAAGTGTACTTCTGTTTAGTTACTGAACGAAAGCAGCAACAAAACGTGATCAATTTAACACTTTTACCCTTATCGGTAAAGCAAAGGACGCCGTCATACTTACGAATCCCTTGATGACTGAAAGTAAAACTCGCGGCGCCGTAGTGTCCTCTTTATTGACTATTTCTAATAATAGCCCATGTTTCAAATGAGATACCAATCACACTATTTTGGTGAACTCATGAAATTCCCTCTGCTATCAAAGTATCGAATGATCAAACAGTAAGAATTTTCGCCTCACAATGGTAGGATTAGCCTATTACAGAACCTATATCGGAAACACCATGACAAATTCAGCACCAATTCGTATCGCGACCAGAAAAAGCCCTCTTGCCCTTTGGCAGGCATACTTTGTAAGGGATGCACTGCAAGCTGCTCACCCTGGTTTAGAGGTTGAGTTGGTAACTATGGTGACCAAAGGTGACATCATCCTAGACACGCCACTTGCTAAGGTAGGCGGTAAAGGGCTATTCGTTAAAGAACTTGAAGTAGCAATGCTAGAAGGTCGTGCTGACCTCGCAGTTCACTCAATGAAAGACGTACCGGTCGACTTCCCTGAAGGTCTAGGTCTAGTAACTATTTGTGAGCGCGAAGATCCTCGTGATGCTTTCGTGTCAAATACTTACAACAACATCGATGAGTTACCACAAGGTGCTGTCGTAGGTACATGCAGCCTGCGTCGTCAATGTCAGTTGCTAGAATACCGCCCAGATCTCATCATCAAAGAGCTGCGTGGCAACGTTGGTACTCGTCTAGGTAAACTCGATGATGGTCAATACGATGCTATCGTGCTGGCAGCAGCTGGCCTTAAGCGATTAGAGCTAGAAGAGCGTATCCGTAGCTTTATCGAACCTGAACAGTCTTTACCTGCTGTAGGGCAAGGCGCTGTTGGTATTGAGTGTCGTCTAGATGATGAACGTCTAATCAAGCTTCTTGAGCCACTGAACAACAAAGACACAGCCGATCGTGTGCTATGCGAACGTGCAATGAACCTAACTCTAGAAGGTGGTTGTCAGGTTCCTATCGGTAGCTACTCATTATTAGATGGCGATAATATCTGGCTACGTGCATTAGTAGGCGAACCAGATGGTTCTAAAATGGTTCGTGGTGAGATCTCTGGCCTTCGCAAAGATGCAGAAGCACTTGGCGTTACTCTGGCAAATCAATTGCTGGATGATGGCGCGAGAGAAATCTTAACCAAGCTATACGCAGACCAAGAATAACTATGACAGTGTTGGTGACTCGTCCCGGTTCAGAGGGACAATCGCTTTGCCAACAACTAGCGGATGAAGGGATTCAAGCAATCCATCATCCGCTTATTCGTATCGTTGATAATCCACACTCATCGGATTTAAGCACCCAGCTTAATAACAGCGATATCATTATTGCAGTCAGTCACCACGCCGTGACCGCTGCCCAAAACATCCTTTCGAAAACTTCATCTATTTGGCCAACTTCGCCGCTTTATCTTGGCGTTGGTCAAAAAACTGCGCACGTTTTAAGCAAAGTTAGTAAACAAAAAGTAAACTATCCCAAAGTGAGTGATAGTGAACATCTTCTCAAACTTACTGAACTTAATGGCGTAGATAATAAATCCATTTTGATACTGCGTGGAAATGGTGGGCGTGAGCTCATTAGAGATTCTCTACTCAATCGAGGTGCAAAAGTCTCTTATTGTGAGACCTACCGTAGAGAATATATTCCTATTAGCGACCACAATACCTATCAAACATGGATAAACAAAAAAACGTCCAAAGTTGTCATCACTAGTCAGGAACAATTGGAGTATCTCTGCTCAATTACCCCTGATGAGTATTTGGCTTGGCTTTCAACAAGACATCTATTTGTCCCAAGCCAGCGCATAGTAGAACGAGCACAACAACTCGGCTTCTCGAACGTGACCAATACTCACAGTGCTACGAACCAAATATTACTGGCTGCTCTCCGGCCCTAGCTAGAACAGGAAATAAGCATGACAAGCAAAAAAAATAATGAGCATATTGAACCTGAAAAGAAACAAGACACTCAGCCAGTAGTTGTTGAAAACGAAAAAGCTGACTCTGCAGAGACAAAACAACCTGAAAAGACGCTCGATGCCTCTGCGCCAAATACCGCTCAAAATGAACAGCCTCAAACCGAACATAAAGAGCAAATAGAGAAAGCGGAAAAGCAAGGTAAGCGCGGTGTCAAACTAGGCGCTATTGCGATCGCTATTTCTATTATTTTTAGCGGCGGCATCGCGTTTCAAATGCAGCAAAAGAGCGCTGAGTACTCAGCTCAGATCGCAGCTCTTCAAGCACAACTGCAAAATACTCAATCTGCAGTAAATAAAGACCTACAAACCATCAAGCAAGAGACCATCCAAGAAGCATCACATGCGGTGGAGAAAACTCAAGTCGTACAATCTCAGCAACAGAAGAGCATTCAAAGCCTACAGCTAGCGGTTGCTGACGTTAAAGGTCGCCGTCCAAATGACTGGTTGCTTGCTGAAGCTGATTACCTTGTGAAACTAGCAGGACGTAAACTGTTCCTCGAGCATGATGCCGTTAGTGCAACCAAGCTAATGGAAAGCGCCGATCAGCGTATCGCCGCACTGAATGACCCAAGCTTGGTCTCTCTTCGTCAATCAATGACCAATGACATTACTAAGCTTCGCACTATTCCTCTTATCGACCGTGATGGCTTAGTTCTACGCATCACAAGCCTACAACAACAAGTCGATACGCTGCCGCTTGCCAATGCAATCCTGCCTGAGGCTGCCGTTGTTGAGAAAAAAGCCGTATCTCAAGATATTAATGACTGGCAGAACAACCTGATGACGTCGATGAAAGACTTTTCAGAAAACTTCATCACATTCCGCAGTCGTGATGGTGAAGTTATTCCTCTACTCTCTCCTGAGCAACACTTTTACCTGCGTGAGAATATCAAGGGCAAACTAGAGACCGCAATTCGCGCTGTCTACAAAGAACAAGGTGATGTCTACAGTGCAGCACTACAAACAGCTAACGAGTGGTCGAAGTCCTACCTAAACCAAGATAACAACTCAGTGATTGAGTTTGAGAAGGCAATTAAGCAGCTGAGCGAGCAGAATATTTCTGTGAAATACCCTGTGAAACTTGAGTCTCAAAATGAGTTATCAGACGTTATACGTGAACGCCTACGTCGTGAAGTCACCGTTATGACCCCGGAGGAAAAATAATGATTCGTTGGATTTTTCTTTTTCTCGTTCTAGGTGCTGGGTTAATTGTTGGTACTCAGTTCTCTGGTCAACAAGGCTACGTTCTGATC
Source organism: Vibrio tasmaniensis 1F-187 (assembly GCF_000272405.2). GTDB lineage: Bacteria > Pseudomonadota > Gammaproteobacteria > Enterobacterales > Vibrionaceae > Vibrio > Vibrio tasmaniensis_A. The sequence continues at coordinate 1,953 of NZ_AJZM02000308.1, read as the reverse complement.
TCAATTGCGAATAAGACCATTGAGATGAGCGTGACAACACTGGTTATCTTTGTCATTGCTCTTCTAGCGGCTCTATTCGGCTTAGAGTACCTATTTAAAAAGCTTATGTACGCAAGCTCGACAACTTGGAACTGGTTCAGTGTTCGTAAACTAAAGCGCTCTCGTCGTTATACCAATGAAGGCATCATCAAGCTTCTTGAAGGTGACTGGAAAGGCGCAGAGAAGAAGGTAACTCGCTGGGCTAACCACCACGACATGCCGCTACTTTGTTATTTAGTCGCATCTCAAGCGGCGCACGAACAAGGCAATACAAGTGAGCGTGATAAGTACATCGAGCTTGCTAGCCAACAAGAGGACTCTCTATTGGCCGTTGAGCTAACGAAAGCAAAACAACAGATCAGTGAGTCGAACTACGAAGCCGCATTCGATACACTTTCAACATTGAAAGGTTCGTACCCGAATAACACCGCCGTACTTGGCCTGCTAAAAGCCACTTACATGCAGCTTAAGCTGTGGCAGCCACTGTTAGAGCTAACGCCTAAGCTGGCTAAGAACAAGCTTCTTACACCTGATGAACAAGTTGAGCTGGAACAGAAAGCTCAATGTGGTTTGCTTCACGATGTGGCACAGCAGCAAGGTAGCGAAGGTTTAATCAGTCATTGGAATAAGCTTTCAAGAAAGCAAAAACAAAGCTCTCACCTTGTTTCTTGTTTTGTGAAGCAACTGATCGCTCGTAAAGCTGATTCAGAAGCCTTCACAGTGATTAAAGAAAACATTGCGAAGAGTGGTTCAAATGAGCTCTATATGTTGCTTCCTGAGCTAAATCTTGCCGATCACCACCCAGTAGTTGTGATGCTAGAGCGTGCTATCAGTAAAGATGGTGGCAATGCCGAAGCACACAGCGCATTGGCTCAATTCTACCTAAGAGAACAGAAGTGGGCAGAAGCACAAAGTCACTTTGAAAAAGCACTAGCACTTCGCTCAAATGTTTCAGATTACGGATACCTATCTGATGCCCTAGAGAAGCAAAACTTAACGAAAGCAGCTCACGAGGTTTCTCGTAAAGCACTCGCTCTCGTTCAACCAGCGTAATTCCAAACGACTCAAACTAAGCCGATGTCTAGCATCGGCTTTTTTGTATCTGTTATTTGCCCCTAGATAACTTCTACAACACCTATAAACCAAACTCATCGAACCCTACCCGTCCAACGCCACCAAACCTAGTGCACAAAAGTAACTATGAAATAGCGTAATAAAGCCTCCCAAACAAACGGAGAACGACACTAATTGTGTCTATATGTAGTTTTACGATTTTTATATACAAGCTCTTAGAAGAGGCTCGAGAGGTATGACGCCTGTAAGCTGAAGAGTAAAAGGAGCTCACTTTGAGAGAACACATTTAAAGATATTCACCAACAGACCGAAAGCCACGTTAAATCACGCTGAATTAGCAATTAAATGGCCATCAATATTCCAACTATAAAACGCTAAAGCCGGGGTTTCACGCAACTGCTTAATAGGTTCATCTATTAAGCAGTAGAGATATAGCAAGAGTTGCCGAACCAGCAAAACCTTGTGACTAGAGACGAGACATCTTTATCAACCAGTTCAAATTAGTAAGAAGTAAACCTCACTAAGACATTCTCTAAAGGTTAACCATTGAATCGATAGCCACAAATATCAACTAACGTAATCAAGCGCTTCTAGAAAGAGCAGGACTTTTATAATAAGTGTTGGAATATCAGAGCTCGAGCTCAACGGACAACGCTTCTACAAAACTCGAAGTTGAATAATAAGATTCATATGCCGGAAACGACGAAAGCCTAGTCGTCAGACTAGGCTTTCTAATATGTGCCGGAATAGCGTGAAGTGTAGGGTCTCGATGCCTTTACAGCACTCATACAATCTACAAGCAAAACTCTTTTCTTCATGTCTCGTCCTAAAATACGTTGA
>NZ_AJZM02000307.1:71830-76133 GCF_000272405.2 Vibrio tasmaniensis 1F-187 | reverse complement strand
GGTTGTACTGCCGATAACGCTGACATTGTTCTTCTATAAACGAGCACAGATGAAAGGCGAGCTAGAAACCGCCAACGCGTAATGCATTTAATAAGCGATGATTCAATTGAGTCATCGCTTTTCTCTTAGTTATAGCTTTTTCTCTTAGTTATAACGGCTATTCGACCATGTGAGCATGGTGATTTTTTATTTATATTTTCTGGTAAGTGAGTGTTAGAGATGGCGATGACTGAACATGATGAAAGCTGGTGGAAAACCGCAACCATCTATCAAATCTACCCAAAGAGCTTTTGTGACAGTGGCAGTAAAGGTACTGGCGATATCAAAGGGATCATTTCGAAACTGGATTACCTCAAAAACTTGAGCGTGGATGCGATTTGGCTAACCCCTGTTTACGCATCTCCTATGATCGATAATGGCTACGATATTTCAGACTACTACGCGATTAATCCTCAATTCGGCACCATGGAAGACTTCGACTTATTGCTGTCTGAAGCGCACCAACGTGGCATTCGCATCGTGATGGATATTGTGGTCAACCATACTTCAACAGAGCATGAATGGTTTCAGTCTGCTTTGGGTGACAAAAACAGCCCATACCGCGATTACTACATCTGGAAAGACCCTGTGAAAGGCCAAGCACCAACCAACTGGCAGTCGAAGTTTGGTGGTAATGCATGGGAAATGGATGAAGCCACTGAGCAATATTTCCTGCACTTATTTGCCAAAGAACAAGCTGACCTCAATTGGGAGAACCCAGTTGTACGCGAAGAAGTGAAAGACGTTATCAGCTTTTGGGCAGAGAAGGGCGTTGATGGCTTCCGCTTGGATGTGATCAACCTGATTTCGAAGCAGCAAGACTTTCCTAATGATGATATCGGTGATGGCCGTCGTTTTTACACTGATGGCCCACGAGTGCACGAATATCTGAAAGAGATCAGCAAAGCAGTATTCCAAAAATACGGTAGCGTGACCGTAGGCGAGATGTCTTCAACCACGTTGGAGCATTGTCAGCAATACTCAAACGTTGATAACAGCGAGCTATCGATGGTGTTTAACTTCCACCACCTTAAGGTCGACTACACCAATGGTGAGAAGTGGACTAATGCTCCGTTTGACTTCTTACAGCTCAAATCGATCTTCAATCACTGGCAAACGGGATTGAACGGCAAAGGGTGGGGCGCACTATTCTGGTGTAACCACGACCAACCAAGAGTGGTGAGCCGCTTAGGTAACGATCAGCAATATCGCGTTGAATCAGCCAAGATGCTTGCCGCGTCTGTGCATATGATGCAAGGCACACCTTACATCTATCAAGGTGAAGAGATTGGCATGACCAACCCTGGCTATACTGAAATTAGCCAGTATCGTGATGTTGAGAGTACCAATATGTACGACATCATGGTGAACCGTGATGGTGTAGCTCATCAAGATATGATGGCGATTTTAGCGCAGAAGTCTCGTGATAACTCTCGTACACCAATGCAATGGAACAGTGAGCCTTACGCAGGATTCTCACAAGCTCAGCCATGGCTTGATGTAGCGAATAATTACTCTGAGATTAACACTGAGCAAGCACTTGAAGACAAAGACTCTGTTTTCTATTTCTATAAGAGTTTGATTGAGTTACGTAAACAAGTGCCAGTGATTACGGATGGCAGTTATCAAGATCTATTGCCTGAACACTCATCCATTTTTGCGTATGCACGTGAGAACGAAGGTCAAACTTTGCTGTGTATTAACAACTATTATGGCGAAGAAACAGAGTGCGTTTTACCTGAGCGTTTTGAGATGATGAAGGCTAAGAGCCTGTTATCCAATTATCAGGTGAACGAGAGTTTAGTTACGTCTCATCATCAAGTGCTACGACCTTACGAGACTCGTATTCTCTTGATTGAAGATTAGCCTTGTTTCTATAAGCCTAATTCTATTCCCCTTAAGAATTAGGCCTCTACAAAGGCTTTGGAGTGCTTCCCAAAGCCTTTTTGTTTTACTGATGTATGGATTTATCGTGCCTCGAGTTTGCTTGCGAAAAGCTTGCGTATCGAGTACCAGTAACGACAGAGCAGGTAATGAACGCTAAGACGCGTAATTCACCGAGTAGCGAGTTGGTTTGTGGTTCATTGCCAATACGATGTTCAATACTGCGGTGCCTAATACAGATACGGCAATCACCCAAGGTGATACAAAGAAGAAGGATGCAAACAGAATACAAGCATCAATGCACATCTGAGTTTTTCCTACTGATATGCCGTAGCGGTCTTGGATAAACAAACACAATACGTTGAAGCCACCCAAGCTCGAGCGATGACGGAATAGGATAAGCATACCTAAGCCCATTAACAGGCCACCGGCAACAGCACAGTAGATCTCGTTATGAACTTCTAGCGAGATCACTAAGTATAAATGATCAGCAAACACCGACACTAAAGCGCCAGCAATTGCACTGCTAATGGCAAAGCTACGACCAAATCGTTTCCAAGCTAATAAATAGAATGGACAGTTGGCAACAAAGTACAAAATACCAAAGGTTACAGGTAAGAATTGACTCAAAAGCAGAGCCAAGCCAGTAGTACCACCGGTAAGCAGATTTGCTGACTGTAAAAAGAAGACGCCTAACGCCACTAAAAACGTGCCAGTAAGAATGGCTACCCAATCTTCTTTACGTGAGTGTTTTTCCATCGTTTTTATAATTACCTAACCAATAAAGGCGTGCATAGTAGAGAAAAACCTTAGCTTTCGGTAGCTTGAGGTGCAAAATTAAGGTAAACCTATGTAATCTGCGTTTTACAGGGTGTAAAGCGTAAAATTGACAGTAAGCGTCATCTTTGGTTGGATAGGCTCAATAACCATGATGAATCTTATTGTGATTATGAAAAAACTGCATGATAAAATTGCAATTAGCTCTTTATGACCTAGATCAAATTATGTAGAATGCGTCACATCAAAACGGTGACGGAAACGTTTGCTTTCGGTCGTTGTGTGGTTTTTTTGAAACTTTCAGTACAATCTGAGTCAGGAGATACAGATGCTTAAGCGTGACATGAACATTGCTGATTACGATGCGGACCTATTCGCAGCTATCCAAGAAGAAACTCTTCGTCAGGAAGAGCACATCGAACTTATCGCTTCAGAAAACTACACAAGCCCACGTGTAATGGAAGCTCAAGGTTCTCAACTTACAAACAAATACGCTGAAGGCTACCCTGGTAAGCGTTACTACGGTGGTTGTGAGTTCGTAGATAAAGTTGAAACTCTAGCAATCGAACGTGCATGTGAACTGTTTGGCGCTCAATACGCGAACGTACAACCTCACTCAGGTTCTCAAGCAAACAACGCTGTATACATGGCACTACTGAATGCTGGCGATACTGTTCTAGGCATGAGCCTAGCACACGGTGGTCACCTAACTCACGGTTCTCCAGTAAACTTCTCTGGTAAGCTTTACAACATCATTCCTTACGGTATCGATGAAGCAGGCCAAATCGATTACGAAGAGATGGAAGCGCTAGCTATCGAGCACAAACCTAAGATGATCATCGGTGGTTTCTCAGCTTACTCTCAAGTTTGTGATTGGGCGCGCATGCGCGAAATCGCTGACAAAGTAGGCGCTTACTTCTTCGTAGATATGGCTCACGTTGCTGGTCTAATCGCTGCAGGCGTTTACCCGAACCCAGTTCCACACGCTCATGTTGTTACAACAACAACGCACAAAACGCTTGCTGGTCCTCGTGGTGGTCTTATCCTTTCTAACGAAGGTGAAGATCTTTACAAGAAGCTAAACTCAGCAGTATTCCCAGGTGGCCAAGGTGGTCCTCTAATGCACGTTATCGCTGGTAAAGCAGTAGCGTTCAAAGAAGCTCTAGAGCCAGAGTTCAAAGAATACCAAGCTCGCGTTGTTGCTAACGCAAAAGCAATGGTTGCTGAATTCCTAGCACGCGGTTACAACATCGTTTCAGGTTCGACAGAGAACCACTTGTTCCTAGTTGACCTAATCGACAAAGACATCACAGGTAAAGAAGCAGATGCAGCACTAGGTTCAGCTAACATCACAGTGAACAAGAACTCAGTACCAAACGATCCACGTAGCCCGTTCGTTACGTCTGGTATCCGTATCGGTTCTCCTTCTATCACTCGTCGTGGTTTCTCAGAAGCAGACGCGAAAGAGCTAGCAGGTTGGATGTGTGACATCCTAGATAACATGGGTGATGAGTCTGTTATCGAAGCAACTAAAGCAAAAGTACTAGAAATCTGTAAGCGTCTACCGGTTTACGCTTAATTTTTCTGCGTAGTAATTTGAACT
>NZ_AJZM02000307.1:0-71820 GCF_000272405.2 Vibrio tasmaniensis 1F-187 | reverse complement strand
AATTTCAAACGACTACTTTGAAAAGTACTTTTAAAGGGGCTCATTGAGTCCCTTTTTGTTTTAGGGGAAGGTGCTGAAAACTCCGCGCCTTTTCCTTGAACTAAAGCTATTTGATTGAAAAATACGATTTGAAAGGCTCCTGTTGGGAGCCTTTTTTGTATTTGTAAGTAATAAAGTCGTTGTCGAGCATGCTCACTTACATCCGTAAGCTCCGCGTGCTCTCCTTGAATTTCAAACGACTACTTTGAAAATTGATTTAAGAGGTCCCTTTTGGGGCCTTTTTTGTATCTGTAGGTATGAGATTTAGGTTATCTGAGAATACAGAAAGGCAGGTACTAAAAAGGGTTAATGCTTTCACATCAACCCTTTATTGCTTTCTTGTTTTATCGCTTTCTTGTTGTGTCGCTTCTACTTTTTAATGCTAAGTAGGGTGCCTGACTTACACTTGAAAGAGTAGTAGTGACGGCTTTCGTTGAATTTACCTAAGCCTTCGCCATCACAATAGTCGATGTTGATATCGCGCATAATTTCTAGCGTATCTTCACTGTTTAAGGCAAATTTAGAGCCGTCAGAGCAGACGATACGTACTCTTTCATCATGGCTTACAGAGTAGATATCGACTTCAGTATTACACAGCTCAAAAGAGGCTTCACGGAAGTTGTCTTGTTGAGTATTTGAAGCACAACCTGCGGTAAATACGGCTGCGATAACGGCTAAAAGTCCGAGTCTTTTCATTGTTAGTCCTTCGATATCATCGAATTTGGTGATGAGTTTTATATGCTGTTTGGAGTAGCCTATACAACAACACGCTTTGATTCAAGGAGTGTTGGCTGACTCTAGAATATAAAAGTATAGGCGCAACCAGATAATTTCTAATAAGTTTATTCGTGTTTAGCCTGCCCTAGAAACAAAAAGACCAACACAGAGGTTGGCCTTTAAAATTTAAGTTTGTTCTAAATGACTATCGAAACTGTTTTGCTTCAGGAAGAAACTCAAAACCGGCAGACGCAAGTTTTGCAGTCAATGCAGCTTTGTCGATTTCATAGAAGTTGACTACTCGATCTAAATCACCACCGAAGTCGTCACGCAGCTTCATGTTGACGATGCTCATCAACATCACAGGATCCATCTTTTCAAAGTTAGCGAGGTTCATGTTAGTCCTCGAAATCTGAGATCAGTAGATTCGCTGCGGCAAATGCAGCACGATCTCTTGCTTCTTTAGGAAGAGATTCATCTGCAGCAAGGTCGTTCAATGTTTTTACCGCGCAGGTGATCGCTTTAGGGATATAGCCTTGGTCGCCACTGCCAATTTGAGAATACAGTTCACGCACCAAATCACAACAATCGTATACTTTCATTTTTATACCTAACCAAATGATAACTGATCTCAATATACACATAGAGATAAGCAAAAACAAAGTGGATCTGACTAAGTTCAGAGTTAGTTTGTTCTTGCTCAATATCTCATTCTGTTGATGCTCAATGTATCACTTTGCTAACTTGTTACTTAGCGTGATATTTACTGATTCGCCTGATAATTACCGCTTAACTAGAGATCTGCTGTTCAAGCTGATAAGTGACCTCATCAGCTAAGTTGAGCTGCTTTGCTAACTCTTTGAGGTAAGCCTTCTCCATAAAGTTCTGCTCATCCGCTACAATCAAAGAGGCTAAGTAGATCTCACTCGCTTGTTGAGGTGACGTTGCTAATTGAGCAATTTCACTTGGATCGAGTGGTTTGTGCAGCTCTTCAGAGACCAATTTAGTCAGTTGATAATCGGCGCCCATATTTTCGACCGCTTGCTCGATCTTTGCCATCTCCTCTTCATCGACATGACCATCGGCTTTGGACGCAGCAATCATCGATCTTAGAATCAGCACACTATGGTTTGAGTCGTTCTCATCAAATTGAGCTTGTTCGGAATTCGGTGCTTGGCCTTGTTTCGACTGATAGTCGTTATAGACCTTGTAAGCGAGTGCGCCAAGTGCCGCTGCGCCACCAATACCAGCGGCTTTCTTACCCATTTTCTTGGTTTTCTTAGAGCCCATTAACGCACCTAAGAGTCCGCCGCCAACTGCGCCTGCGCCGAAGGCTCCGAGCGTGCTTTTGTTGATATTCTTACCACTGCCGCCTTGAGTTAGGCCACTTAAACTTGAAGAGCCTTGGGAAAGCTTCTGAGTACCTTGTTTAACTAGATCTGACTTAAGTGCTTGGTTAAGTAAGCTTTTGATATCCATCGATACCTCCAATGTAATCGTGTCTAAAGAGTTGATGAACCCAATATACGGATTTAAAGATGAACAGGGGATTAACTTACGTTATTTACTCTGGTGATAAATAGAAGGGAGTTTGAAGAGAAACGACAGGCACAAAAAAGGCCACCTAATGGTAGCCTTTCAATGTTTATCTAGCGAGTAATCGGATTACTAAGCTAGTTGAGCTGTAAGGTGCTCGATAACCGTGTCCATAGCGATTGCTTCTTTATCACCAGTACGACGGTTTTTGTATTCGAAGTTACCTTCGTCCATGCTGCGATCACCGATAACGATAGTGTGAGGGATACCCACTAGCTCGATATCTTTAAACATAACACCTGGGCGCTCTTTACGGTCATCAAATAGTACTTCGATTCCCATAGCCGTTAATTCAGCGTATAGCTTCTCAGCGGCTTCTTTAACGCGCTCAGATTTGTGCATGTTCATTGGTACGATAGCAACTTGGAATGGTGCTAGTGCGTCTGGCCAAGTGATACCGAATTTATCGTGGTTTTGCTCGATAGCAGATGCAACAACACGTGAAACACCGATACCGTAACAACCCATTTCTAGGATTACGCTCTTACCATCAGGACCAAGCACGTTACAGTTCATTGCTTTAGAGTAAGTATTACCTAGTTGGAAGATGTGACCAACTTCGATACCGCGCTTAAGTTGGATGGTACCTTGACCACATGGGCTTAGGTCGCCTTCAACTACGTTACGTAGGTCTTCAACTTGAGCAAGCTCAACGTCACGACCCCAGTTAATACCGAAGTAGTGCTTACCGTCTACGTTTGCACCAGCACCGAAGTCGCTCATTACAGCAACAGAGCGGTCAACGATGAATGGTAGCTCTAGACCAACAGGGCCAAGTGAACCAGGACCTGCACCAACAAGTGCACGGATTTCTTCTTCAGAAGCCATCTCTAGTGGAGCAGCAACCTGTGGAAGGTTCTCTGCTTTCACTTCGTTAAGCTCGTGGTCGCCACGGATGATTAGCGCGATGATGTCTGCATTTACTTCATCAGAAGCTTTAACGAATAGAGTCTTAACGGTCTTCTCGATTGCTAGACCGTGTTGCTCTACAAGTTCTGCGATTGTTTTTGCGTTTGGCGTATCAACCAGTTCCATCTCTTGAGTTGGCGCTGCCGCTTCAGTCGTTGGAGCTAGTGCTTCTGCTTTCTCGATGTTCGCTGCGTAATCAGATTCTGAAGAGAATGCGATTAGGTCTTCGCCGCTTTCAGCAAGAACGTGGAACTCTTGAGAGCCGCTGCCACCGATTGCGCCAGAGTCTGCTAATACTGGACGGTACTCAAGGCCCATGCGGTCAAATGCTTTACAGTAAGCATCGTGCATCGCTTGGTAAGACTTTTCTAAGCCTTCTTTATCGATATCAAAGCTGTACGCATCCATCATAGAGAATTCACGAGCACGCATTACGCCAAAACGAGGGCGGCGTTCATCACGGAATTTAGTCTGGATTTGGTACAGGTTTAGAGGTAGCTGTTTGTAAGAGCTGATCTCGTTACGTACTAGGCTCGTTACCACTTCTTCTGCTGTTGGGCTAAGAACAAATGGACGAGAATGACGGTCTGTGAAACGAAGTAGCTCAGGACCCATCTTTTCAGAACGGCCAGTCTCTTCCCAAAGCTCAAACGGTTGAACTACGGGCATCAAGATTTCAACGGCACCTGCATTATCGATCTCTTGGCGAACGATATTTTCGACTTTACGCAGTACACGTAGACCAGTAGGTAGCCAAGTATATAAACCTGAAGCTAGCTTACGGATCATACCTGCACGTAGCATCAGCTGGTGGCTGATAACTTCTGCGTCGTTTGGAGTCTCTTTCAGAGTAGAAAGAAGGTAGTTACTGGTACGCATTCTATGGTATCCGTTTCATCATTGATAAAAGAAAACTTGCTGTGGTTAATGACAACAGCAAATCTGATATAGCCGCATATAATATCAGCCTATTTGGGATCTCAAAAGCGTTCAATGTCAGTTACATTGATGAAAAGCGTTTCAACCACGAATTTCACGTTAAGATCGAACAAATTTACCGCATATTCCTTGTTGTCAGGCTTACCTTTCTTATAGGCAGGGCGAGGATCTTGGCCTAATACTTCTTTGATCACCTGAATGATATGGCGTGCTTGTGGGTGGTTTTCGAGCTTACTTTGCGCTTGTTGTGAGAAGTTAACGTCGAGCACTGCTGGTTCATCGGCGGCAAACCCTCCTAGTGCATCGGGAATTGAATCCGAGTAGGGGATATAAGGTTTGATGTCGATGATCGGTGTGCCGTCAACGAGATCAACACTGCCCAAGTCCAACCAAGTTTGTCCCTTTTCTTGAGATACACCTTTGAGCTCAACCGCGGACATACCCACTCCATTCGGTCTGAATGTGGCACGAGACGCGAATACACCAATACGTTCGTTCCCGCCAAGGCGAGGTGGCCTCACGGTTGGTTTCCATCCTGCTTCAAGGTTCTTATCGAACAAAAACAACAACCACACATGACTAAATTGTTCAATATCACGAACAGACTCAAGGCAGTTCGCTGCTTCAACTAGCCTGACTCTTGAGGTAGAAGTGGGTACTAACCTAGGCTGTCTTGGCACAGCGAACTTCTCTTTATAAGGAGACTCAATAAAGCCAACAGGTTCAATGGTGTACATAGCAAGGTGTTCTCTGGTTTCAGTTAAGACGGAAAAATATCATAAAATCACTTGTTTTTCTTTTGATAATAATTATCATTTGATATGTTATAACATATCAAATTAGTTATTTAAGGGAAATACAATGAAACCGAATATCCACCCTGATTACCGCCCCGTGGTTTTTCATGACACCAGTGTCGATGAGTACTTCTTAATCGGATCAACATTGAAAACAGATCGCACTATCGAATGGGAAGACGGAAATACTTATCCTTACTTCACGATTGAGGTGTCGTCAAAGTCGCATCCTTTCTATACGGGTAAACAGCGAGTGCTACATAAAGAGGGACGCGTTGCGAACTTCACTCGTCGTTTTGGTCAATTAGGTAAGGGAGCGAAATAGAATGAAAGTTGTGAAATCACTGAAAAGTGCGAAAAGCCGTCACCCAGATTGCCAAATAGTAAAGCGTAGAGGCCGTCTCTATGTCATCTGTAAATCCAACCCGAGATTCAAAGCGGTTCAAAAATAGTCAGTCAATTTGATGTGACATGAGTGTAAAAACGAGGGGAAAGTCAAACTTCATTCATTTGTCTGTTTTTCTTTTCCTTCGAGAGGAACTTTGCAGGAGAGTATGTGCTCACTTAGCGTACGTCGTTTTTTATTTGTCACTTTATCAATAGCTTACAAGCGCAAGCATAAACCGAATGAATGCATCCATACCAATTATAAACCTAACTTTTGTACTTTAATTGGAGTTATTTGCTAATTTTTTGTTTTTATTAAGTTAAAAAGAATGGCTTGTTACACACTTTGTAACATTTACGATTTCTAATTGACCCTTTTGTCGAGTAATCTGCGCGGGCAATTTAAACATCTTTGTCACAATTGCACAGGAATCACTACAAGGAGGGAACTGATGAGTTCATCAGCTTCAATAAAAAACAATTCGCCTAAAAAACCTATTTTTACTCGCTTTTTAGATGGCGTTGAATATTTGGGGAACCTATTACCCCACCCAATCACTCTTTTCGCAATCTTCTGCTTAGCAATCCTCGTTACTTCAGGTATTGCTGGTTACTTCGAAGTGTCTGTTATGGACCCTCGACCAGAAGGTGCTAAAGGTCGTGCTGCTGACGGCATGATCCACGTTGTAAGTCTGCTTAACGCAGAAGGTCTACAACTTATTGTGACTAACTTAGTTAAGAACTTTGTTGGTTTTGCTCCACTAGGTACTGTACTTGTTGCTATGCTTGGTGTAGCGATTGCTGAACACTCAGGTCTACTATCTGCTGCAATGCGTGGCATGGTAATGGGTGCTTCTAAGCGCATGGTTACAGTAACGGTTGTGTTTGCAGGTATTATCTCTAACACAGCATCAGAGCTTGGCTATGTGGTACTTATTCCACTAGCAGCAATGCTTTTCCATTCTTTAGGTCGTCACCCTCTTGCTGGTCTTGCTGCGGCATTCGCTGGTGTGTCAGGTGGTTACTCTGCAAACCTACTTATCGGTACGGTTGACCCACTGCTTTCTGGTATTACAGAAACAGCGGCACAGATGATTGACCCGTCTTACACGGTTGGTCCTGAGTCAAACTGGTACTTCATGTTTGTTTCTACTTTCTTCATCGCGATTACAGGTGCATTTGTAACTGAGAAGATTGTTGAACCTAAGTTGGGTAAATACAACGACGAAGAAGCTTCTGAAGATTTATCAAATGATTCGATGGGCAGACTGACGGATGTTGAGAAGAAAGGTCTAAAACTAGCAGGTATTGCTGTATTGGCTGTTTCTGCACTTCTAGCGTGGACTATCGTTCCAGCTGACGGTGTTCTACGTTCAGCGTCTGGTACGGTTTCGGGTTCTCCATTCCTGAAGAGTATTGTTGCGTTTATCTTTGTATTCTTCGCTATTCCTGGTTTTGTTTACGGTAAAGTTACCGGTTCAATGAAGAACGATCGTGACGTGATCAATGCGATGGCAACGTCTATGTCTTCAATGGGCATGTACATTGTTCTTGTATTCTTTGCTGCACAGTTTGTTGCTTTCTTTAAGTGGACTAACTTTGGTCAAGTAATCGCTGTTGGTGGCGCTAGCTTCTTACAAGATATCGGTCTTACTGGCCCAATGTTGTTCTTTGCATTTATCCTAATGTGTGGCTTCATTAACCTAATGATCGGTTCGGCTTCTGCTCAGTGGGCAGTAACAGCACCTATCTTTGTACCTATGCTAATGCTTGTTGGTTACGCACCAGAAACGATTCAAGCAGCTTACCGTATCGGTGATTCAACGACGAACATCATTACACCAATGATGAGCTACTTCGGTCTTATTCTTGCTGTAGCGACGCGTTACATGAAGAACCTTGGTATCGGTACTCTGATTGCTACAATGCTTCCATACTCAATCTGCTTTATGTTCGGTTGGAGCATCTTGTTCTACCTATGGGTGTTCGTATTTGGTCTTCCAGTAGGCCCAGGTGCAGCAACGTTCTACACGCCGTAGTAACGTTAGTACAAGTCATATTGTTAGATTTTAAAGCCTGCCTCGTGCAGGTTTTTTTTGATCGAAAGTATGGTGTACCAATCACGGAAAGTGATCTGAAAGAGTGTAGAAAATTGGGATGATTTAAAAAGAAGAGATGGTGACAAGATGGATCATCAATACTCCGTTAAAGTAGCACTTAGTATCAAGTGTTAAGTAACAAGAACGGAGTATGTCGACAAACATATCTACAGGTTCACGGTTATGGCTATGAACGAATATCAATGTTTCTTAATGATTAGCGCTTTGCTAGCAGGCGATCAAGGTGATTCGCGAACTCACGACGATCGGTCTGTGAGAGGGCGCTTGGTCCACCCGTTTGGATGCCGCTTGAACGCATGGTATCCATAAAGTCACGAATGTTCAGGCGCGCTTTGATGGTTTCTTTGGTGTAGAGCTCGCCACGAGAGCTAAGTGCTTGACCACCTTTGGTGATCACTTCATCGGCGAGAGGGATATCGGATGTAATCACGAGATCACCGGGTTCAGTGCGTTTTACGATTTCATCATCTGCAATATCAAATCCGCTTGGGACTTGAATTGAGTGGATGTTATTGCGTTTAGGGACAGGAACCAGATGGTTTGCCACGAAGGTACATTCAACCCCAGTGCGCTCAGCTGCGCGTACGATTGTTTCTCGGATAACCTTAGGACAAGCGTCCGCATCAACCCATATTTTCATAGTGTTCTATTTCTCTGTTAGCTTATTGCTTAGTTAACTTATTGTTCCGTTAACTTGGCTTCTAGCGTGGCAACGCGGGTGGTAAGTTCAAGGATTTGCTTTTCCAGTTGGCTAACACGATCGAGTGCTGGCTCTTCTTGTGTCGCGACTTCAACTTTAGGAACGCGATTCGCGCTTTTCCAGCTCTTGATGGTTGTGATTAAAGCGGGCATCGGAACCGATGTACTCATACGAGCTTTAACTAAAGCAACTGTAGGCTCTTTCCCTTGTGCTTGCAGTCCTTCAAGCACTGATTTCAACTCTTCAGACACATCTTTTGTCAGCATGTTGACCTCCATTTTTAGTCTTCAGCCATTTTACTCGCTCTGGTGAGTGATAGCGAATCATAAAACCGCCCATAGCTTGTGAGAGATCTCTTACAAAGGTTGTGAGATAACACGAATATATCGCTAGAGAGATTGAGGTGCATATGATTAAGTGGTTGATTTTTTGTTGTTTTATATAAGTAACAACTTTTATGAATTCAAAGTGTGATGCAAATCTATTGTCCCAAATCGTAAATCGCGTAAATTAAACCTTGTCGGAAGGATTCTGACACGGAACAGGAAAGCACCAAGGATTTGGTTATCTTCAGGATGAAGATTTGGTTACTTAGGATTGAGTAGTCAAGCATGGAGCGTAAGGACATTGTAGGGATACAGTCAGTTAACAGGAAGTTAGCTGCAACGGAATGACAATGGACACCTTTAGGATTTAAAGGGTTGGATTAGCATCAGGACGATGTAAAGGACACCGCTCACGGAACAAGTGATGTGCGCTAACTAGGATTGTTAGCTTTCAGGATGATTGGACACCGCTAGGACGGCGAAGTAAAGGAAAGAGCTGAAGGATTACAGCCACTATTATGGATGATGCATGGAGCATTTATTAGTAGCCGGACTGCTGCGAGTAAGACCCTAGCCCTGACACTTCGGTGTCGGGGCTTTTCTTTATCTGAGGCTTTTCTTCTATCTAGGGGGCTCTTTAATTCAGGAGCTTTTATCTAAGATCGCGACATCTGCTTTTCTGCTAATGGTCAACACAAGGAGTGTTTTATGACGATAGCAACCTCAAGAACGCTGTTGGTACCTTATACCGAACAGCTACAACACGACTTTATCAAGTTGAATTGCTGCCCCGTTAATCGTTCTGAAATGAATGGGCCGCACTCTATTGCCTCTGCGAAGTTCTTATTTCAAGAGATACTGCAAGACAACGTCGGCTTCTGCCGCGCTATCATCCACAACCAAACCCGTGAATATCTTGGACATGTCTTTATTTCATCAGAAGAGGGTAGGCATGAGCTTGGCTTTATTTTGGATAAAGAGCATTGGAATCGCGGCTTTGCTAGTGAGGTGCTAAAACCATTTTTAAGTTTGGTGTGTTTTGAAGAGCGCCTAACGAATGTTGTTGCGACTGTGAATGTCGGCCACAACCCATCGATTAAGTTATTAGAAAAACTAGGGTTTGAATTTAAGGAAACCAAACAAGATTCGTTTGGCCCTTATCATGAATATAGCTATAACGCGCACTGCGACGTTACATTCTATGAGGCTGTAGCTCAAACCGCATAGAGCGGAAGCCGACCATGGTCAGTTTTCCTTGGTATAGGTCATCACCTAATGCCGAAAATTCAAAATGGTACACAGTATGCCAGCGCCAAATGGTCGTGAGCTCATGGCGCATCTTAAGTTTATGACCGTTGAAGGCAACGCTTAATAGCTGCAAGTCGAGCTCTTTACACTTTCTCGCAATGGCAGCTTTCGCAAGCTCGGATTGCCTGCGCTGCTGCCAAAACAGAAAGCAAAAGAAGCACAGCATCAAAATAGCCACTAAGTTATCTATCATTTAGTCCATACTTCCTTTTATCTTTCTATTCCAATTGTGTTTTGAGCTCGTTGTTACGAGCTACTGAGCTGTTCTGTCTAGTTTTTATTGCGACTTAGCCGCTTGTTGTAACTCAATCAATGCGTTTGCGAGTTCTGGTGATGGGTTCGAATTCAACAACGGCAAAAATACCATTCTTAGTGTCGGAATCATCACTAAATCTGCAAATAACTGATTGAACAGGTTTTGGTTGCCTGTTTGTGCGAGGCGCAACAAGAATTGCTCGGCAATCGCTGGATCTTGTAGTGCGTGCCAGCTGCGACCCGCTAAACCAATTAACACCTCTTGGTGGCTAAAGCGTGGACTCGCGAGAACTTGGTTAATGATGTTATTCGCGATCCTTTGTTCTGCACCGGAAAGGGCACGAACCAAAGCTGACAGTAAGAACAGATCCGGCTCTTGACTGTTAATCTCATTGTCTGCCATTTCTTGTAAGCGTTGAGCGAGCTTATCATTGATTTGCGTGTGCTCAAGCGTCCCTAGTGTTGCGTATAGCGGCTCTGATGGCAGTTTATTCAATGCTTTGCGAATAGCGACACCGTTTTGCTGACTGCCTAAGCGAGCACACATATCGGTGATGCCTTGAAGACCAACGGTTTTCCAGTTATCCCAACCAAGCTCACCTGTGAAGTAATGCTGAGCGTGCTCGTAATATTGGCTCGTCGCGAGGTCTAACCCTGCTCTTACTTGGCTATGGAATACGGCCATTTTGTCTTCAGAAGGCTTGAAGGTATAAGGGTTGTTTGACAGCTTTTGTTGTTGCTCTTCGCTGATATCACCGTTCAAACGAGTGCCCATCGCTTCGATAACAAACTTAAGAAAATTACCCACATCCCCTTGATGCAGTAAGCCTCTTTCATCGAGTTTGAATTTTAGGAACCAGATCCAAGGTTGCTTGTGTTCGTTCCAGTAGCTAATCGCTAAGTGAGCTTGTTTCTGAAGTGGAAACGGGTATGGCTGTTTCCCCTGCTCAACATCAGAGAATAGGGTGTTGTCGATTTTCTGGATACGACGACCTAGGTCGTAGATGTCGTATTGGCAACCGCTATTCTTTAGTAACTGAGTGAGCGTGTGAATGGTTTCCATAGTAATAAAGCTCCTAACTTTCTTTCCTAAATAGATGGTACTCTATGCCCCAATTTCAAGGTCACTAGATAAATAACTTGGTGAAAAATGACAGCTGCCACAAAGTTACCTCTTTTACTTCAACAATTAGAACAACAAATGCGCCAATGTTCGCTATGGAGTGATGTTTCGCCTTCGGATGAAGCTTTGGCGAGCGTTGAGCCTTTTGCGATTGACTCGCTACAGCCAGAAGAGTGGTTGCAGTGGATCTTTATCGTAAAGATCAACGCAATGATGGATGCCCAAATGAGCCTACCTAAGGGCTTTGCGATTCATCCTTATTTTGGTGAAGTGTGGAAAAATGAGGCAGACAAAGCTGAGCTGCTAGTGACGATTCAGAGCATTGATGAGGTATGCGCGTAATGTTAGAGATCATTTATCAAGATGAGTATTTTGTCGCGGTGAATAAGCCTGCGGGTATGCTAGTGCATCGCTCATGGTTGGATAAACACGAGACTCAGTTTGTGATGCAGACTCTGCGCGACCAAATTGGTCAGCACGTATTTCCTCTGCATCGCTTAGACCGTCCAACGTCTGGCGTATTGGTGTTTGCTCTGTCGAGTGAAGTTGCCTCTGAGGTGATGCCGATGTTCGCCAACCACGAGATGCAAAAAACCTATCATGCGATTGTGCGTGGTTGGATAGAAGAGGGCGATACGCTCGATTATGCGCTTAAGGTTGAGCTGGATAAGATCGCCGATAAGTTCGCGAAAGAAGATAAAGAACCACAAGAAGCCGTCACTGTTTACGAGCCGTTAGCTAAAGTTGAAGTGCCGTATTCAACAGGCCGTTTTCCTACCAGTCGTTATTGCTTAGTTGAGATGATGCCAAAGACAGGACGTAAACATCAGCTGCGTCGTCACATGGCTCATCTAAGACACCCAATCGTGGGCGATACTTCACATGGTGATGGTAAGCATAACCGACTGTTCCGTGATGATTTAGACTCACACCGTCTGTTGCTGCATGCTTCTGAATTGCGCTTCATTCATCCTTTCACTAAAGAAGAATTGGTGATGAAGGCGAACTTAGATGAAACGTGGTTAAGGTTGTTTGAAACTTTTGAGTGGGATGCCCACTTAATCGATGCTCAAACTTGCTTGTCGAAGTAAGTCACGCGTGTTTAAGCAATCGCGAGTCTAAGTGAATAGAGAAAATAGAATAAAAACAAAGGGCTGATAGTGATATCAGCCCTTTTTGATGTCTGTGCGACCTTAACAGCATAACTAATGTTGGTTAGTTAATCGTTAATCGCTAACCGTGAATCGCGGGATCATTTAAGTTTTTCTAGATCGGCTTCGATCTCTGCGATCTTGCTTGATACCACTTTTTCTAGATGGCGTAAGTCAGTAAGGATCTTCTGCTTCACATCCACCTCAGCCGTTGGCGTCGGTTTGGTGATCTTGTTGAGTTCATCAATCACAAGAGTGAGGTTGCGGTTAATCTCGGTCACTTCTTTGTATTGATTATTGCCGCCGCTAACAAGCACACTTTTTACTTGTCGCGGGTACTTAAACTTAACGCTTTTCGCGAACAGTTCACCTTTCTGCTTACGAAAGTAAATCTTCAGGATATCTTTGTGCGCTTCTTGGCGAAGGGAGTAACGTTCAATCTGTTTAGGTTCGTGGATACCTAAGCCAGTGAGGTTTGGATACATAAGCGACCTCTAGGTTATGAATGTAATACTTTTATGTAATTGACTTGATCAATGTAGCAGCCTAACGACGAGCTAGATAGTTGATATCTGTGAATTGATTGTAAGTTGTGGGCAAGATCGCTCTCTATCTTTGCCCACACTTATTTGGCTATTAAAGCAGCTCCAAGAGCTAAACTTGTTTCCTAGTCACAACTTACTTCTAGCTCTAAATTAGCTTTCTAAGGTGCGAGTTCTGAAACGTGTTCGGTTAATCTTTCTCTTAAGGCTTGTTCTTGTTCTTCAGACAACCTTCCTCCCGCGTCACTGGTCAGAATAAACAAATCTTCTGCACGTTCGCCGATGGTGGTAATTTTAGCGCCGTGCAAATTGATGTCTAACTCAGCAAAGGTTGCGCCGACTTGAGCCAACAACCCCGGTGTATCAAGAGCTCTCAACTCCATCAAGGTGCGCTTCTTGCTCTTGGTTGGTAGGAACTCAACCCGAGTTTTTACCTTGAAATGCTGCAAGTTTCGAGGCGTGCGACGTGTCTTAATCTTAGTTGGACGGCCATCAGCCAGAACATGAGTTAGATGTTTCGCAACGGCTTTGTGTCTTGCTTCATCAATCGCTTCACCATGCTGATCAAGTACGATAAAGGTATCCAAAACGTGACCATCTTTACTGACCATGACCTGCGCGTCATGAACGTTGAAGTTACGTCTATCAAGCTCAGCTACAACGGTCGCAAAAAGTGCGGCTTGGTCTTTACAGTAAACAAACACCTCAGTACCGCCACGCGTCGCTTTCTTGCTGATCAAAACTAACGGTTGGCTCGGATCTTCTAAGCGAAGTAGGTGCTCACAGTGCCAAGCAATTTGAGTGTGTGTATGACGCAAAAAATAGTCAGCTTTAAAACGCTGCCACAACACTTCAATTTCACGAGCGGAGAAACCTTCTTTACGCAGCAGTGCAGATGCCATTTGTTGATTGTGACGAATACGGTCTCTGACATCGACTGGGTTTTCCAAGCCGCGACGCAGTGCTCGCTGTGTTGAGTGAAATAGCTCCGCTAACAGGGTGCGTTTCCAGCTGTTCCATAATTCAGGGTTAGTCGCACAGATATCGGCGACGGTTAAGCACACCAGTAGCTCTAAAGATTCTTCATCGCGGACTTTTTTAGCAAACTCAGTGATGACATCAGGGTCGTAGATATCACGGCGTTGGGCGGTGACAGACATCAATAGGTGGTTCTGAACGAGCCAAGCGACTTGTTTTGCTTCTGGTTTTGACAATCCGTGTTCGATACAGAAGGAGTAAGCTTCAACTGCGCCAATTTCCGAATGGTCTCCACCACGGCCTTTTCCGATGTCGTGGAAGATAGCGGCTAGGATCAGGAGTTCTTTTTTCTGAACTCGAGGGTACACTTCACAACAAATTGGGTGTTTGTCGTGGTTCTCTACTTGGCTAAAGCGGTTGATGTGCTTGAGCAGGCGAATACTGTGTTCATCCACGGTGTAAACGTGGAACAGATCAAACTGCATTTGGCCGACAATTTGGCTCCATTGCGGTAAGTACGCCGATAGCACGCCCAGTTTATGCATCAAGCTAAAAGCTTTGTGCAGTGCGTTGGGGTGGCGAACTAAATCCATGAACTTGTCACGAGCTTCAGGAATGGTATGCAGGAAGCGGTTCAATCGGCGACGCGCCGTTCGCAGTTGTCGTAATGTTGGTGGGCTTACCCCTTCGATCGTCGAGTCATTCGCGATATGGATAAACATATCGAGAATCGTTTCTGGCCGTGCTTGGAATAGGGCTGGCTTACGCGCTTCGATTAATGAACCTCGACGTTGGAAGTCATTGTCGAGAATTTCGGCTTCTTGTGTTTGACCACCGTTAATTATTGCTTGGTCAAACAGCTTAAGCAGCATTTTGTTGAGCTCTGCTACACGACGAAGTGTTCGGTAGAACTCTTTCATCATCATCTCGACACCACGATTGCCTTCACCGGTGTAACCAAGGTGTTCGGCTACTTGAGCCTGATGCGCGAAGGTAAGACGATTGTCGTAGCGGCGCAGCTCTATGTGCAGTGCAAAGCGAACGCGCCATAAGAAGTCTTGGCACTCCACGAGTTCACGATATTCAGCATCGGTAAGAAAGCCATACTTGCTCATTTCCAACAAAGAAGTCGCACCGAAGTGGCGACGTGCTACCCAACTCAGAGTGTGGATGTCTCTGAGTCCGCCCGGAGTTGATTTGATATCCGGTTCTAGATTGTAGGTGGTGTCGTGGTACCGAGCATGACGCTCTCTTTGTTCTTGAATTTTGGCTTTGTAAAAGGTCTCACTTGGCCAAAATGAATCGGAATGAATCTTTAGTTTCAGCTCTTGGAAGGTGTCTTCACTGCCACACAGTAAGCGCGATTCTTGCAGGTTAGTCGCAACCGTTAAATCGTCACTACCAATCTCAATACATTCAGCAATGGTACGCACTGCGTGGCCGACTTCTAGCTTCAAATCCCACAATAGGGTGATGAATTGACTGACTTTCTCACCTAGTGCTGGTGGCAGAGTTTTTTGCGAGACGATGAGAATATCAATATCGGATAAAGGGTGTAGTTCACCACGGCCATAGCCGCCTACTGCGACCAACGCAATATGAGGCAGTTTGCTAAATCCGAAATGCTCCCATAAACGATTGAGAAGCAAGTCCATGTATTCGGAGCGCAGCAGAACCAAATCGGTAACTGGATGATGATTTAGAAATTCACTCTTTTGGTACTGCGTGAAGATTTCGAGCTGATTTTTTAATTCGCAGATTTCAAGTTGTTCGTCATTGAACGTAATAGGGCATTGATAAGGCATAGTCTGCTATCCGTGCAAGCAAATGAGAATAGTAAACAATTTAACAGAAGCTGCTCCAAAATCGAAATTGAGCGGATAAAAAAATATCCTCGGCAATGCGAGGATATTTTCAAAAGTCTGAGGTGTTCAGTTTGTTGAACTAAGCGTTCTTCATGATACGTGGAATCGTATCATCACTGCGTAGTGTTAGTACTTCACAACCTGTATCAGTCACAACTAATGTGTGTTCCCACTGAGCCGAGTTCTTGCTGTCAGCTGTGTACACTGTCCAGCTATCTTCGTCATCTAGACGGCAACCAAATTTACCAGCATTGATCATTGGCTCGATTGTGAAACACATGCCTGCTTTTAGCACTGTGCGATCGCTGTTTTTATAGTGAACGACTTGTGGATCTTCGTGGAATTCAGAACCAATGCCGTGGCCACAGTAATCTTTTACAATAGAGAACTTAGCGCGTGGGTTATTCTTGTTGTTTGTCTTGATGTACTTCTCGATAGCAGTACCAACTTGGCCAAGTTGAACGCCTGGTTTAACCTGACGCATGCCTTCATAAAGTGCTTCTTGAGCAACCATGCATAGACGTTTGTTTGCTGGTGAAACTTCACCCACAAGGAACATTTTAGATGTGTCACCATGGTAACCCTGCGGACGAGTGCTTAGGTCTGCATTTTCGTCATCAGGAACAATCACAGTGATATCAACGTTTAGAATATCGCCATCTTTCAATACTGCAGGTTTGAATTGACCTGTGCTACCCGTCTCATCTTGTGATGCTGGAATACCGTGGCATACAATGTGGTTGATAGACGTACAGATAGACTTAGGGAAACCGTGGTAATCAAGTGGTGCTGAGTATGCGCCTCTCTCTAGAGCGTACTCGTGACAGATTTGGTTAAGCTCTTCTGTCGTTGTACCCACTTGGATGTGAGGTTCAATCATCTCTAAAATTTCAGAAGCCAGCTTGCCGGCGACGCGCATTTTTTCAATTTCTTCAGCAGTTTTAATTTTTACAGCCATTGCATATCTCTTAATTTGGTAGCACCTAAGTGTGCATATTGGGGCTATTCTATCAGTGCAGCATTTTAGCGCAACATTCCCATATCCATACAATGCTGGTGGATACTACTTAACTTAAGCCGATATTGCTCTGTAAGACGATGCTGAATCGATTTGATTAGGCCGCGATTTATCGGTGAAATCCGCTAATAGGCTAGAGTATAGCAGTCGCCATTTTTGGATTTTTTTCTAGCCATAGATAGACAAAATATGGTATAAAGCGCGCCGGACATCAGGACTGTTTTCTCCAATTGGCGAAACAAGCTTTGTGTCCACTAACTTATTTCTTTAAATCACACACATTCCGACACATGTTCCGGGGTGCCTCAACAACACAGATAACGGCTGAAAAGTGGTTAGTTGTTAGGGGTCGGATTCATGGGGGATGTGGAGGCCTAACCCCATAGAGGATTTTAAAATGGCAACTGTATCAATGCGCGATATGCTTAAAGCTGGTGTTCACTTCGGTCACCAAACTCGTTACTGGAACCCAAAAATGAAGCCATTCATCTTTGGTGCTCGTAACAAAGTACATATCATCAACCTAGAAAAAACTGTACCAATGTTCAACGACGCTCTAGCTGAAATCGCTAAAGTTGGCGAGAAGAAAGGTAAAGTTCTTTTTGTTGGTACTAAGCGCGCTGCATCTGAAGCTGTTAAAGAAGCTGCTATCAACAGCAACCAGTTTTACGTTAACAACCGCTGGTTAGGCGGTATGCTAACGAACTACAAAACTGTTCGTCAGTCTATCAAGCGTCTGAAAGAACTTGAAGCGCAAGCTCAAGACGGTACTTTCGACAAGCTTACTAAGAAAGAAGCTCTAATGCGCACTCGTGAAATGGAGAAGCTAGAGAAGTCTCTTGGTGGTATCAAGAACATGGGCGGCCTTCCAGACGCTCTATTCGTTATCGATGCTGATCACGAACACATCGCAGTTAAAGAAGCAAACAACCTAGGTATCCCAGTTTACGCTGTAGTTGATACTAACTCTAACCCAGACGGTGTTGACTTCGTTATCCCTGGTAACGATGATGCAATCCGTGCAGTACAGCTTTACCTAAACGCTGCTGCAGACGCGGTTAAAGAAGGTCGTAACAAAGATGTTGCTGCTGTAGCTGCTGAAAAAGACGGTTTTGTAGAAGCTGAATAATAGCGGCTCTGAGCCATATTTAGTTCATATTAAGCGGTCATAATCGATGGCTTAAGAACTGAATACAGTCAATATCAGGGGCCAATTAATTAGGCCCCTGTTTTTTATCTTTTTTAGAATTTACTGAGGAATAGAGAATGGCAACTGTAACTGCAGCTCTAGTTAAAGAACTTCGTGAACGCACAGCTGCGGGCATGATGGAATGTAAAAAAGCGCTTGTTGCTGCTGAAGGCGACATCGAGCTAGCAATTGAAAACATGCGTAAATCTGGCGCAGCGAAAGCAGCTAAAAAAGCTGGTAACGTTGCTGCTGAAGGCGCAATCATCATTAAAGAAGAAGCTGGCGTTGCTGCTCTTCTTGAAGTGAACTGCCAAACTGATTTCGTAGCTAAAGATGCAGGTTTCCTTGCATTCGCTAACGAAGTTGCTGAAGTTGCTCTAGCTGAACGTCTAGACATCGTTGCACTTCAAGCTAAGTTTGAAGACGCACGTATCGCTCTAGTAACTAAGATCGGTGAGAACATCAGCATCCGTCGTGTTGAGCTTGTTGAAGGTGTTGCACTAGCTTCTTACCGTCACGGCGAGAAAATCGGTGTTGTTGTTGCTGGTGAAGGCGAAGCTGAAACGCTTAAGCACATCGCTATGCACGTTGCTGCTTCTAAGCCTGAGTACGTTAACCCATCTGACGTACCTGCTGACGTAGTAGAAAAAGAAAAAGCTGTTCAAGTTGAAATCGCTATGAACGAAGGCAAACCACAAGAGATCGCTGAGAAAATGGTTATCGGCCGTATGAAGAAATTCACGGGCGAAGTATCTCTTACTGGTCAAGCTTTCATCATGGAACCTAAGAAAACTGTTGCTGACATTCTTAAAGAGAAAGGCGCATCAGTTACTACCTTCGTTCGTTTAGAAGTTGGTGAAGGTATCGAGAAAGCAGCTGAAATGAGCTTCGCAGACGAAGTTGCAGCGGTACAAAAAGGTTAATCCTTAGCGTATTGTTTGAAAAGAGACCGTGGCAAATGCTGCGGTCTTTTTATGAATAATGAATTATTTCCGGCTTTTAGCTGTTATGAATGCAAACTGAGCTCTTCAGTTTTTATCCATGACTGTTAATCATCAACTCTTTGGAAGGTAAGCTCCATGACTACGAACCCTAAACCAGCGTATCAACGTATTCTGTTAAAACTTAGCGGTGAAGCGCTACAAGGCGAAGAAGGTTTTGGTATTGACCCAACGATCCTTGATCGTATGGCTCAAGAAGTAAAAGAATTAGTTGAACTAGGCGTTCAAGTTGGTGTTGTTATCGGTGGTGGTAACCTTTTCCGTGGCGCAGGCCTAGCAGAAGCGGGTATGAACCGTGTTGTTGGTGACCATATGGGGATGCTTGCAACGGTAATGAACGGCCTTGCTATGCGTGACGCACTACACCGTGCTTACGTAAACGCACGTGTAATGTCAGCAATTCCTCTTAAAGGTGTATGTGACGACTACAACTGGGCAGATGCAATCAGCCAACTACGTCAAGGTCGTGTTGTGATCTTCTCTGCAGGTACTGGTAACCCATTCTTTACTACAGACTCTGCTGCATGTTTACGCGGTATCGAAATCGAAGCTGACGTAGTTCTAAAAGCAACAAAAGTAGATGGTGTATTTACTGCTGACCCAGTAGCAAACCCAGACGCAGAGTTGTATGATACGTTGTCTTACAACACAATTCTTGAGAAAGAATTGAAAGTAATGGACTTGGCCGCATTTACGCTAGCACGTGACCACAAAATGCCAATCCGTGTATTTAACATGAATAAGCCAGGCGCACTACGTCGCGTGGTTATGGGTGAAACTGAAGGTACATTAATCAGCGACGCTGACTAATTTTTCGGGCTTACTGAAGTATAATGCTTCGGTAAGCTTATCCTTATCACTCCAAATAAAAAGCTTTCTTGAAGAAAGAACATAATCAAGGTGAAATTGTGATTAACGAAATCAAAAAAGACGCTCAAGAGCGCATGGTAAAAAGTGTTGATGCACTAAAAAACAGCCTACAAAAAATCCGTACAGGCCGTGCTCACCCGAGCCTACTTTCTGGTCTTACTGTTGAGTACTACGGTGCACCAACGCCTTTGACTCAAGTAGCTAACGTTATTGCTGAAGACGCACGTACACTAGCAATTACAGTGTTTGATAAAACACTGACTCCTCTTGTTGAAAAAGCAATCATGACTTCTGACCTAGGCTTAAACCCTATGTCTGCAGGTACGGTTATTCGCGTTCCACTTCCACCGCTTACGGAAGAGCGTCGTAAAGACCTAGTTAAAATCGTTCGTGGCGAAGCTGAAGGTGGCCGTGTTGCTATTCGTAACATCCGTCGTGACGCGAATGGCGATCTAAAAGCGCTTCTTAAAGACAAAGAAATTTCAGAAGATGAAGATCGTAAAGCACAAGACGAAATTCAAAAGCTAACTGACGCTGCGGTTAAGAACGTAGACGAAGTTCTAGCAGTTAAAGAAAAAGAGTTGATGGAAGTTTAATTTTCCATATTCTTTCTTTCAGGAAAAACGCTGTACTCACGGTGCAGCGTTTTTTTATGCTATTCTGTTCGACTATTAGAATTTGATTCACTCTTTTATGCATAATTCTCAAGCGTTCACAGACTCTCTTCCTAAACACATTGCTATCATTATGGATGGTAATGGTCGCTGGGCGAAAGCTCAGGGTAAGCCTCGTGTCTTTGGTCATAAAAATGGCGTTCAAGCTGTTCGAAAAACCATATCTTCAGCAGCCAGACTTGGCATCAAAGCCGTAACTCTTTTTGCTTTTAGTAGTGAAAATTGGCGTCGTCCTGAAGAAGAAGTGGGTCTCTTGATGGAACTGTTTATTTCAGTGCTATCGAGTGAAGTAAAAAAGCTTCATAAAAATAATCTACAACTTCGTGTTATTGGTGATAAAAGTCGTTTTAATGAGCGACTACAAAAGAAAATAGAAGAAGCGGAAGCTTTGACTAGCACCAATACGGGTATGGTTATTAATATTGCGGCTAACTACGGCGGTAAGTGGGATATCCAGCAAGCGATGACTTCGATTGCTCAACAGGTTAAGTCTGGCGATATTAATGTAGAAGACATTGATGAAGCTATGATTACACAACACCTGACGATGGCAGATATTCCAGAAGTCGATCTACTTATCCGCACCAGTGGCGAGTGCCGCATTAGTAACTTTATGCTTTGGCAATTAGCTTACGCCGAAATGTATTTCACTGAACAATTCTGGCCAGACTTTAATGAAGACAGCTTAGTAGAAGCTGTGACTTGGTTTGTAAACCGCGAGCGTCGTTTTGGATGCACCGGTGAGCAAATTAAAGCTCTGATGGACAGTTAATAAGGATTTTTTTGGTTTGAAACAACGAATTATTACGGCGTTGATTTTAGCTCCCCTAGTTATTCTAGGTATTTTCGAGTTATCACTTCCCACGTTTATTCTTTCACTAGCAGTAATCTCGCTATTGGGTTTTTGGGAGTGGACTCAGTTTGTTGAAAGCAAATCACGTTATTTAGCGTTGATTCCAACAGTTGTGGTAAGTGCTGCAAGTTTTGCTTTTATACCTTTTGATGCATTTAGCCTTAATAACTTATCGGGTGCTCACTACGCCATTCTAACGATTGGTTCAATTTGGTGGGTAATCGCGAGTGGTATGGCAGTGACTTATCCTAAGTCTATGCCAGCATGGAAAGACTCATCCATTCTTCGTCACGCATTTGGCGTGCTGACTTTGCTACCATTCTTCTGGAGTGTGGTTATCCTGCGTGCTAACGGTATCGATGTTGATCCTTACCACGGCGCAAAATTGGTGATGTTCGTTTGCTTGCTTGTTTGGGCTGCGGACAGTGGTGCTTACTTTTCAGGAAAGAGCTTTGGCAAGCGCAAAATGGCCCCTGCGGTGAGTCCTAATAAAACGATTGAAGGTCTTATTGGTGGCATCATTACAGCAGTGATCGTGGCCTGGATCTTTGCTGACTTGTTTGATATCCAATTCACAAGCCCTCTCCACATGATTGTTATTACTCTTGTGACCGTCGTTATTTCTGTTCTTGGTGATCTTGTTGAAAGCATGTTTAAACGTGTTTCTGGGGTGAAAGACAGCAGTAATCTGATTCCTGGTCATGGTGGTATACTTGATAGAATAGATAGCTTAACGGCTGCGTTCCCTGTCTTTGCTCTGCTTTATTTAGCATTCTAATAAAAAAGGGCAGTGATTCTGCCCTTTATTACATTTCTACGGTCATATGTGATGCGAAATCTAACTATCCTTGGCGCTACCGGCTCAATTGGTGCAAGTACACTAAAAGTCGTTGAACAAAACCCAGAACTCTATTCGGTTGTAGCAATGGCTGCAGGCTCGAATGTTGAAAAGATGCTGGCGTTAGTTGAAAAGTGGCAACCAAGCTATGTTGCTATGGCTTGCCCTGATGCAGCATCTAAGTTGACTGAAGTGTTGTCTACAAATTACCCAAACATCAAAGTTCTTTCTGGTTCTGAAGGCATGTGTCAGGTCGCTTCTCTAGATGAAGTGGACACGGTAATGGCTGCTATTGTGGGTGCGGCAGGTTTGCTTCCTACGATGTCAGCAGTTAAAGCGGGCAAGCGTATCTTACTTGCTAATAAAGAAGCCTTAGTGATGTCAGGGCAGTTGTTCATCGACGCAGTCGAAAAATATGGCGCTGAGCTACTTCCTGTCGATAGTGAACACAATGCTATCTTTCAATGCTTACCGCAAAATGTACAAACCAATCTAGGTCGTTGTAATCTGGAAGAGAACGGTATCAACCATATTCTCTTGACGGGTTCTGGCGGCCCTTTCCGCTATACCGATGTCGCAGAGCTTGAATCCGTTACTCCTGAGCGTGCTATTGCACACCCTAACTGGTCAATGGGCCCTAAAATCTCTGTCGATTCAGCAACTATGATGAATAAAGGCTTAGAGTACATTGAGGCGAAATGGCTATTTAATGCCTCTCAAGAGCAACTCAAAGTTATTATCCACCCTCAGTCTGTGATTCATTCTATGGTTCAGTACAAGGATGGCTCGGTGCTCGCTCAAATGGGCGAACCCGATATGGCAACGCCAATCGCTTTGACGATGTCTTATCCTGAACGCACAGAAGCGGGTGTTAAGCCTCTGGATTTCACCAAAGTGGGCGAGCTTACCTTCTTAGAGCCCGATTTAACTCGTTACCCATGTTTGAGATTAGCCATTGAGGCGTGCTATTTGGGTCAGCATGCAACAACAGCGATTAATGCGGCAAACGAAATTGCAGTCGATGCTTTCTTGAACAATCAAGTAAAGTTTACCGATATTGCTATCATTAACGAGTATGTTATGAACAAAGTATGTGAACAACATAACTCTGAGGGCTTAGATAGCTTGGAAAGCCTTCTTGAGCTCGATAATATGTCTCGTCAAATAGCCATTCAATTTATAAAAGAGCAGCTAACATGAGTGGAATTCTGTGGAACTTCGCATCCTTTATTGTAGCGCTTGGTATTCTGGTCGCTGTTCATGAATTTGGACACTTCTGGGTTGCTCGTCGCTGCGGTGTGAAAGTAGAAAAATTCTCGATTGGTTTTGGTAAATCGATCTGGAGTAAAGTTGGCCGCGATGGAACGGAATATAGCTTGTCAGTCATTCCATTGGGTGGCTACGTTAAGATGCTTGATGGTCGTGTTGATGACCTTTCTGAAGACGAACAGCAATACGCTTTTGATAAGAAACCGTTGTGGAAACGAACAGCGATTGTGGGTGCAGGTCCAGCATTCAACTTTATCTTTGCCGTGTTCGCATATTGGCTGGTATTTTTGATTGGCGTGCCTGCGGTTAAACCGGTGATCGGTGAGGTCACCCCGCAATCTATTGTTGCACGAGCCGGAATTGAAACTGGAATGGAACTTAAATCTATTTCAGGAATCAAAACCGCAGATTGGGAATCAGTAAACTTGGGTTTGATATCACATATTGGTGATGAGTCCATGACTGTAACGGTTTCTTCTCAAGACGACATCGGCTTTGAACAACAGATAACATTGGATATTTCTGACTGGTCGTTCAACCCAGAAACTGAGTCAGCAATGACAACGCTTGGTTTTAGACCCTATTCTCCAGAGATATCGACAGTGCTCGCTCAAGTTATTGATGACGGTGCTGCCTATTCTGCAGGGCTAGAATCTGGCGATAAAATTGTCGAAATTAATGGTCAGCCTATTGAACAGTGGAAGTCGGTTGTTGAATTAATCCGTTCACACCCAATGATGCCCTTGGACCTTGTCGTATTACGAAATGGTGTTGAGCGGTCATTGGTTATGACGCCCAATAGTCGCGAATTTTCTGATGGTTCTACAATCGGCTATGCGGGTATTGCTCCCGAAGTCGCAGAATGGCCAGAAGATTATCGCTTTGAGTTACAATTTGGTGTAATTGAGTCTGTAGGAAAAGCATTTGATAAAACAGGTCAAATCATAGGTTTGACACTGACAATGCTTAAGAAGCTTATCGTTGGTGATGTTGGCTTAAATAACTTGAGTGGCCCAATTTCAATTGCTAAAGGCGCAGGGGCAACCGCCGATTACGGTTTAGTTTACTTCTTAGGTTTTTTAGCTCTGATTAGTGTTAACTTGGGTATTATTAATTTAGTTCCGCTGCCTATGCTTGATGGCGGACATTTGCTCTTTTTCGCTATTGAGGCCGTTACTCGTAAACCTGTACCTGAAAAAGTTCAAGAAATGGGATATAGAGTGGGAGGCGCAATCCTCTTCTCTTTGATGGCTCTGGCAATATTTAATGATTTTACTCGTCTGTGAATGGTTTCTCACAGGCATTGGTAGTAGCAAGGAATAATTAGAATAAGTATGGCGATTAAGCAAATTCTGTTCGCAAGTCTATTGGCCACTAGTGTGGCTGCGAACGGAGCACAAAACTTTGTAGTTCAAGATATCAAGATCGAAGGTTTACAGCGTGTTGCACTTGGTGCAGCTCTACTGAAAATGCCAGTACGTATTGGCGATGAAGTGGATGACGGCGATGTGTCTGAGATCATTCGTGCACTGTATGCTTCAGGCAACTTTGAGGACGTTAAAGTTCTTCGCGATGATGATGTTTTAGTTGTTCAAGTCAAAGAACGACCGACCATCGCAAGTATCTCATTCTCAGGTAACAAGGCGATCAAAGAAGAACAACTTCAGCAGAACCTAGATGCATCTGGTGTTCGTGAAGGTGAAGCCCTTGACCGTACTACACTGAGTAACATTGAGAAGGGCCTTGAAGATTTCTACTACAGTGTTGGTAAATACAACGCGACAGTAAAAGCCGTAGTGACGCCTCTGCCTCGTAACCGTTCTGACCTTAAGTTTGTGTTTACTGAGGGCGTGTCCGCTAAGATTCAGCAAATTAACTTTATCGGTAACGAAGTTTTCTCTGACGCTGATCTACTTAGTCGTTTCAACTTGAACGTTGATGTTGCATGGTGGAATTTCCTTGCGGATGAAAAATACCAGAAGCAAGTACTGGCTGGTGATATCGAAGCGTTGAAATCTTACTACCTTGACCGTGGTTACCTTAAATTTAAGGTGGATTCGACTCAGGTTGCGATCTCTCCTGATAAGAAAGGTGTTTACATCACGCTAGGCCTAGATGAAGGCGAAGCTTATACCGTTAAAGATGTCTCTTTCCGTGGTGAGCTTATCGGCCGCGAGGCTGACTTCGAAGCGTTAGTGCCATTCGAAGATGGCGATACATATAACGGTTCTTCTGTAACGTCTTTAGAAGAGGGCGTGAAACGAATTCTAGGCGAAGCTGGCTATGCGTACCCACAAGTTCGTACGATTCCTGAATTTGACGATGAGACCAAAGAAGTGTCGTTGGTTATCAATGTAGAAGCGGGCAGCCGTATCTACGTTCGTGATATTCGATTCACGGGTAACAACTCAACGAAAGATGAAGTACTGCGTCGTGAAATGCGTCAAATGGAAGGCAGCTGGCTGAACTCCAAGTCGATTGATACAGGTAAGAACCGTCTTAACCGTTTAGGCTTTTTTGAAACGGTCGATGTGCAAACGGTACGTGTTCCTGGCAGTGAAGACCAAGTGGATCTGGTTTACAACGTTAAGGAAGCGAACTCGGGTAGCGTCAACTTCGGTGTTGGCTACGGTACTGAATCGGGTGTCAGCTTCCAGGTTGGTTTACAGCAAGATAACTTTGCAGGTTCTGGTAACCGTGTTGGCGTAAGCGCCATGATGAACGATTACCAAAAGAATGTGAGCTTAGACTACCGCGACCCATACTGGAACCTTGATGGTGTGAGTATGGGAGGGAAAATCTTCTACAACGAATTTGAAGCCTCTGAAGCGGGTATTGTCGATTATACCAACCAAAGTTATGGTACGAGCTTAACATGGGGTTTCCCTATGGATGAGCTGAACCGTCTCGAGTTTGGTTTTGGTTATACGCACAACAAAATCGGTAACGTTCCTACCTATATTCAAGTTGAACAGTTTGCGAGAAGTATTGACCAATACGGTGATGAGCATATCTTAACCGATGACTTCGATATCAATATCTCTTGGACGCGCAACAACCTTAACCGTGGCTTCTTCCCTACTGAAGGTAACCACCAACGTGCTTTCGCGAAAATAACCGTACCAGGCTCGGATGCGAAATACTTCAAAGCGCAATACGATGTAAAACATTACATTCCGTTGACTAAAAAGCATGAGTTCACACTATTGATGCGTGGTCGATTAGGCTATGGTAACGGTTATGGTCAAACGGATGGTAATGATAACTTGTTCCCATTCTACGAAAACTACTACGCGGGTGGTTTTACAACACTACGTGGTTTTGGTTCTAACTCAGCTGGTCCAAAAGCTGTTTACGGAAATAGCACGGGCAACAACCCGACGTACAATTCTGCAACCGATGATTCGGTTGGTGGTAATGCGGTTGCTTTGGCTAGCGTAGAGTTAATCGTACCAACACCGTTTGCTTCTGATGAAGCGCGCAGTCAGATTCGAACTAGCGTGTTCTTCGATATGGCAAGTGTATGGGATACCGAATTCGTAGACCGTGGCGCACCGAATAGCGGTCAACAGTACTACTACGATTACTCTGACCCAACAAATTACCGTTCATCTTATGGTGCCGCTCTTCAGTGGATGTCACCGATGGGACCATTGGTTTTCTCTCTAGCGAAACCAATCAAAATCTACGAAGGTGATGACGAAGAATTCTTCACATTCACCATTGGTAGAACTTTCTAATCTTTAAAGGACAATATTTTGAAAAATATGATTAAAGCAGCAGGTTTAGGCCTTGTAGTTCTTAGCTCTTCTTTCTTTGCAACAGCGGCTGAAGCTGCGCAAAAAGTGGGCTATGTAAATACTGCACAAGTATTCCAGGCTCTACCTCAGCGTGAAGTTGTTCTTCAAAAAATGCAGGAAGAGTTCAAAGATAAAGCTGCTGAGCTTCAAAGTATCCAAGCAGAAGCTAAGACTAAGATTGAAAAGCTTAAGCGTGATGGTGAGCTATTAGGGCCTGATGAAGTAGAGAAACTTCGTATTGAAGTCGGCCAACTAGATAGCAAATACAAAATCAAAGCTCAAGCACTAGAAAAAGCAAGCCAACGTCGTGAAGCACAAGAGAAGCAGAAGCTATTCAAAGTAATTCAAGATGCTGTAACTAAAGTTGCAGAGAAAGAAGGCTACGACATGATCGTTGATATTCAAGCTCTGCAGTACGGCAAGCCAGAATACAACATCTCTGAAAAAGTAATTAAATCACTGAAATAAGTTTTATGAAGAATCTGACCTTAGCCGAATTGGCAACGATTACCGGTGGAGAGCTACACGGAGACGGTACAGTTACCGTTTCAGCAGTCGCTCCTATGGATAAAGCGCAAGAAGGAAATATTACGTTCCTTTCGAACGTGAAGTACAGCAAGCACCTTGGTGACTGTAAAGCATCCGCTATTATGGTTAAAGAGAGCGAGCGTGAACTGTGTAAGACCAACATTATTGTGGTCAGCGACCCTTATGTTGCTTTTGCTAAGGTTGCTCAAGCGCTTGATTCCACGCCAGCGCCAGCTACGGGTATTGCTGATTCTGCTTCAATTTCAGGCGACGCGACCATTGGACAAAATGTGTCTATTGGTGCCAATGCTGTGATTGAAACTGGCGTAGTGCTTGGTGATGACGTCGTTATCGGTGCTGGTTGCTTTATTGGTCAAAATGCAAAAATTGGCGCAGGTACTAAGCTTTGGGCTAACGTAAGTGTTTACCATGAAGTGGTGATTGGCGAAGCATGTTTGATTCAATCTAGTACAGTGATTGGATCCGATGGTTTTGGTTATGCGAATGAGAAAGGCGAGTGGGTTAAGATCCCGCAAGTCGGTTCAGTTCGTGTTGGTAACCGCGTAGAAATCGGCGCGTGTACTACCGTTGACCGTGGCGCATTAGATGACACTATTATTGAAGATAACGTTATCTTAGATAACCAACTTCAGATAGCTCATAATGTTCACATCGGATATGGTTCTGCTATTGCAGGTGGTACTATCATCGCCGGCAGCACAACGATAGGTAAGTACTGTATTATTGGTGGCGGTTGTGTGATTAATGGTCATATAGAAATCGTTGACGGCGTTACAATCACCGGTATGGGGATGGTAATGCGCAGTATCACCGAAAAAGGCATGTACTCTTCAGGTATTCCTTTGCAGCCAAATAAAGATTGGCGTAAAACAGCAACGCGAGTTCATCGTATTGATGAAATGAACAAGCGTTTGAAAACCGTTGAAAAACTTATCGAGAACAGCGCGGAATCATAATTCCAGCATTTCTAATAAAAGGCTCGCGTACAGCGAGTCTTTTTCGTTTATAATCCTTCTCATTAAATAAAGAATATACATAGGAATACGACTTTGACTACTGAACAGACAACGATGAACATTACTGAAATTCAGGAACTATTACCTCATCGCTACCCATTCTTAATGGTTGATCGTGTGACTAGCTTTGAAAAAGAAAAGACACTGACTGCGATTAAGAATGTTTCTGTTAACGAACCTCAGTTCACAGGCCACTTCCCACAACTTCCTGTATTCCCAGGTGTGTTGATCTTAGAAGCAATGGCGCAAGCAACAGGTCTTCTAGCATTTAAATCTTTTGGTGCTCCTTCTGGTAATGAGCTTTACTACTTTGCTAGCGTAGATAAAGCGAAGTTCCGCAAGCCAGTAGTGCCAGGTGACCAATTGGTTATCGAAGTTGAGTTCTTAAAAGAACGTCGTGGCATTGCATCGTTCAACGGTGTAGCGAAAGTTGACGGCGTAGTTGTATGTTCAGCTGAACTTAAATGTGCTCGTAGAGAGTTTTAATATGATTCATGAAACAGCGAAAATTCACCCGGCAGCAGTAATCGAAGGTGATGTAACTATCGGTGCTAACGTGACGGTTGGTCCTTTCACTTACATTGCTGGTAACGTGACAATTGGTGATGACACTGAAGTGATGTCGCATGTTGTGATCAAAGGTCACACGACAATTGGTAAGCAAAACCGAATCTTCCCACACGCAGTGATTGGAGAAGAAAACCAAGATAAGAAATACGGTGGTGAAGACACGACTGTTGTGATCGGTGACCGTAATGTGATTCGTGAAGCAGTTCAGCTCCACCGTGGTACAACTCAAGACAAAGCTACCACTGTGATTGGCGATGACAACTTACTTTGTGTAAATGCTCACGTAGCGCATGATGTTATTGTTGGTAACCATACTCACATTGGTAACAATGCTATTCTTGGTGGCCACGTAACCGTTGGCGATTATGCGGGTGTTATGGCGCTTTCTGCTATTCACCCATTTTGTTCTATTGGTGCTTACGCTTACATTGGTGGCTGTTCTGCGGTTGTTCAAGATGTACTGCCGTACGTGCTTGCACAGGGTAATCATGCCGCTCCATTCGGCCTCAACCTAGTGGGCTTGAAGCGTAACGGATTTGAGAAACCAGAAATTCGAGCATTACAGAAAGCGTACAAAGAGTTATACCGTTCAGGCAAAACACTTGAAGAAGCGAAAGCCGCTTTAGTTGAAATGGCGAAAGAGTTTGCTTCGGTAACTCCTATGTTAGAAATGCTAGAGAGCTCTGAGCGCGGTATTATTCGTTAATACTTGATGTGGTTATGTACCAATCAACATGAGTATGACAATAGTTACCTCGTTAGATTGGTATAACAAAAAGATCGCTACTCGTTAGGCGATCTTTTTTGTTTTAGGCAAGAAGGGAATTAGAAAACTATGGCACAGCAAGAAGCAGCAACCAATAGCTTGGACTTTGTTTCGAATGAACCTCTGCGCGTAGGTATCGTTGTTGGAGAACTCTCTGGTGACACGCTTGGCGAAGGCTTTATTAAAGCGATCAAATCACAATATCCGAATGCTGAATTCGTGGGTATTGGCGGACCAAAAATGAAGGCGCTTGGTTGTGAGTCTCTTTTCGAAATGGAAGAGCTTGCCGTGATGGGGCTTGTAGAAGTGCTTGGTCGTTTACCTCGCTTGCTAAAAGTGAAAGCGGATCTAGTTAAGTACTTTACTCAAAACCCGCCAGATGTCTTCGTCGGTATTGATGCGCCAGACTTTAATCTAAGACTTGAATTAGATCTTAAGAACGCGGGCATTAAGACTGTTCATTATGTCAGCCCTTCAGTCTGGGCATGGCGTCCAAAGCGTATCTTTAAAATCGACAAAGCAACCGATTTGGTACTTGCTTTCTTACCATTCGAAAAAGCGTTTTATGATAAATATAACGTTGCTTGTGAATTCGTTGGCCACACGCTGGCTGATACCATTCCACTGGAGCCGAATAAGAAAGAGGCTCGCGATCTTTTAGGTTTAGATCAAGATAAGCCGTGGTTAGCGGTATTGCCGGGTAGCCGTGGTGGTGAAATGAGTTTGATTGCTCAACCATTTATCGAAACTTGTCAGCGCATTAAGCAAAAGTACCCTGATATCAATTTTGTTGTTGCATTGGTTAATGAACAGCGCAAGAAACAGTTTACAGAGATCTGGCAATCGACGGCACCTGAACTTGAATTTACCTTAGTAGAAGATACGGCTACCAATGTGATTACTGCTGCTGATTCTGTTTTGTTAGCTTCTGGTACTGTTGCTCTTGAGTGTATGTTGCTGAAACGACCGATGGTCGTTGGCTACAAGGTCAACAAGCTCACTGGCTATATCGTTAAGAAATTGTCGATCACAGAATTTGTCTCGTTACCGAATATCCTAGCGGGTGAAGAAATCGTAAAAGAACACATTCTTGAAGAGTGTCACCCAGATTACCTTTTCCCATCGGTCGATAAGATGCTTTCAACCGACAACGCGCCACTTATTGAACGCTTTACTGAAATGCATCACTGGATTCATAAAGATGCTGACAAACAGGCGGCTAACGCAGTTCTGAAATTGATCGGTCGAGAGTTTGTTGAATCATAAAGTGCTTCTTTCAAAAGCATTTGCTTAAAAGTTACAAAGAGAATTGTCATGGCAGTAAAAGAGAAAAAAGAATTTCCTCCTTTTGAGTATCCTCAAGGCTACCAGTTATTCGCTGGTGTTGATGAAGTGGGGCGTGGGCCGTTAGTTGGTGATGTAGTTACCGCCGCGGTTATCCTCGATCCGAATAACCCAATCGAAGGCTTGAACGATTCAAAAAAACTGTCTGAGAAAAAGCGCCTTGCCCTGCTTCCTCAAATTAAAGAGAAAGCCTTGGCATGGTCTGTGGGTCGTTGTTCCCCACAAGAAATTGATGAGTTGAATATCTTACAAGCGACTATGGTAGCTATGCAGCGTGCTATTGCCGGGCTGAGTGTTCAACCTGATATGGCGCTAATAGATGGAAACCGAGTCCCTGAGCTACCGATGGCCGGTCTGGCTATTGTGAAAGGGGATTTACGGGTGGCTGAAATCAGCGCAGCGTCTATCATCGCTAAAGTGGTTCGTGACCAAGAGATGGAAGAACTTGATAAGCTTCATCCAGAGTTTGGTTTTGCTAAACATAAAGGTTACCCGACAAAAGCGCATTTTGAAGCGATTGAAAAACATGGCGTAACCGAGCATTACCGTAAAAGCTTTAAGCCAGTAAAACGTATTCTTGGCATAGATTAGAGCTTAGCATCGAATAAAGTTGCTTAGTGGCGCTAGAAAAAAATAGAATACACACAGTTGTAATCCTAGGCTCAAACCTAGAACTCAGGAAAAATAATGTCAGATCCAAAATTTGTTCACCTACGCGTACACAGTGACTTTTCGATGGTGGATGGCCTATCCAAGGTGCCACCATTAGTAAAAAAAGTCGCTGAAATGGGTATGCCTGCTCTAGCATTGACCGACTTTACCAACCTGTGCGGTTTGGTGAAATTCTACGGTACTGCTCATGGGTGTGGGGTTAAACCAATTATTGGTTCTGACTTCTTGATGCAGTCTCCTGATTTTGGCGATGAATTGACAAAACTCACCGTTATTGCAACGAGTAATAAAGGCTACAACAACCTAACGTTATTAATATCAAAAGCTTACCTTCGTGGCCATGTGCAGCATCAGCCTGTTATTGATAAAGAGTGGCTGATTGAACATGCGGAAGGCCTGATTCTTTTATCGGGTGCAAAAGAAGGTGAGATTGGTAAAGCGTTGCTGAAAGGCAATAGAGAGTTGGTTGCAAGCAGCGTTGAGTTTTACAAAACACATTTCGCAGACCGTTTTTATCTGGAGCTCATTCGAACTGGACGTACGGACGAAGAGTCTTATCTGCACTTTGCGCTGGAATTAGCCGAGCAAGAAGACCTGCCTGTTGTCGCGACTAATGAAGTGGTCTTCATTTCCGAAGACTTGTTTGACGCTCATGAAATCCGTGTGGCGATTCACGACGGCTTTACCATGGTTGATCCACGTCGACCGAAAAACTACAGTCCACAACAGTACCTCCGTAGCGAAGAAGAGATGTGTGAGTTGTTCTCAGATATCCCTGAAGCATTAGAGAACAGTGTTGAGATCGCTAAGCGTTGTAACGTGACTGTACGTTTAGGGGAGTACTTCTTACCTAACTTCCCGACGGAAGGTTTAGCGATTGAAGACTTCCTGATCAAAAAATCAGAAGAAGGTCTTGAGCGACGTTTAGCATTCTTGTTTCCTGATGAAAAAGTCAGAGCTGAACGCAGGCCTGAATACGATGAGCGACTTAAAATCGAGCTAGAAGTAGTTAATAACATGGGTTTCCCAGGTTACTTCTTGATCGTAATGGAGTTCATCCAGTGGTCAAAAGATAACGATGTACCAGTAGGCCCAGGTCGTGGTTCTGGTGCTGGTTCTTTGGTGGCTTACGCGCTTGATATCACCGATCTTGATCCACTTGAATATGACTTGCTGTTCGAACGTTTCTTGAACCCAGAACGTGTATCCATGCCCGATTTCGATATCGATTTCTGTATGGATAAACGTGACCAAGTTATTGACCACGTAGCTGAAATGTACGGCCGTGATGCCGTTTCTCAGATCATCACCTTTGGTACTATGGCGGCAAAAGCGGTAATCCGTGACGTTGGCCGTGTATTAGGCCACCCATTTGGTTTTGTTGACCGAATTTCTAAGCTGGTTCCGCCTGATCCGGGCATGACGCTAGAGAAAGCATTCCTCGCAGAGCCTGCATTGCCTGAACTTTATGATGGTGATGAAGAAGTTCGTGAGCTGATTGATAAATGTCGAATTCTAGAAGGTTGTACGCGAAACGCAGGTAAGCACGCGGGTGGTGTTGTAATCTCACCGACCACGATTACTGACTTTGCACCTATCTATGCCGATGCGGAAGGTAACTTCCCAGTAACGCAATTCGATAAGAATGACGTAGAAACTGCTGGCTTGGTTAAGTTTGACTTCTTGGGGCTGCGTACACTGACGATCATTGACTGGGCACTTGGCCTAGTAAACCCTCGTTTAGCGAAAGAGGGGAAAGATCCGGTTCGTATCGAGTCGATTCCTTTGGATGATCAAGCGTCATTTAACTTATTACAGAATTCAGAAACGACGGCGGTATTCCAGCTGGAATCCCGCGGTATGAAAGACCTGATCAAGCGTCTACAGCCCGACTGTTTTGAAGATATCATCGCATTGGTGGCCTTGTTCCGTCCGGGCCCTCTGCAATCAGGCATGGTAGATAACTTTATCGACCGTAAACACGGACGAGAGGCAGTATCTTACCCTGATGAAACGTGGCAACACGAATCGTTAAAAGAAACACTAGAACCGACTTACGGTATCATCCTGTATCAAGAACAGGTAATGCAAATCGCTCAGATCCTTGCGGGTTATACGCTTGGTGGAGCCGATATGCTGCGTCGTGCGATGGGTAAGAAAAAGCCAGAAGAGATGGCAAAGCAGCGCGGTACCTTTAAAGAAGGTGCTGAAGCCAATGGTGTTGATGGCGAACTGTCCATGAAGATCTTTGACTTGGTAGAGAAGTTTGCGGGCTACGGCTTTAACAAATCTCACTCGGCTGCATACGCACTGGTTTCTTATCAAACACTGTGGTTGAAAACACACTACCCTGCGGAATTCATGGCGGCAGTAATGACCGCGGATATGGATAACACCGAGAAGGTTATTGGCCTTGTCGATGAGTGTTTCCGTATGAAACTCAAGCTCCTTCCACCTGACATCAACTCGGGCCTATACCGCTTTAATGTGGATGAAGATGGCGCAATTGTTTATGGAATCGGTGCGATTAAAGGGGTTGGTGAAGGCCCAATTGAAGCCATCATCGAAGCGCGTAACAAAGGTGGTTACTTTAAAGACTTATTCGACTTCTGTGCACGTCTTGATCTGAAGAAGGTCAACAAACGTGTTATCGAAAAGTTGATTCTATCCGGAGCCTTAGATAGATTAGGTCCTCACCGAGCGGCGATGATGGCATCTTTGAAAGATGCGGTTAAGGCAGCAAGCCAACATCACCATGCTGAGTCGTTCGGTCAATCTGATATGTTTGGTGTGTTGACCGACGCTCCGGAAGAGGTTGAACACAAGTATACTCAAGTGCCTAAATGGCCTGAAAAGGTTTGGCTAGAAGGTGAACGCGAAACGCTTGGTTTGTATTTAACGGGTCACCCGGTGAATGCTTACATTAAAGAACTTGCGAAATACACCAGCTGTCGCTTGAAAGATGCGACGCCGACTCGTCGTGACCAATCCTTAACGATTGCAGGTTTGGTCATTGCGGCTAGGGTCATGACCACGAAGCGCGGTACTCGAATCGGTTTGATGACTCTTGATGACCGATCGGGTCGGATGGAAGTGATGTTGTTCTCTGATGCGCTCGATCGCTACGCAGAATTGCTCGAAAAAGACAAAATTGTGGTTGTTTCTGGACAGGTCAGCTTTGATGATTTCAATGGTGGGCTTAAAATGTCCGCGCGCGAGGTCATGGACTTAGGAAGCGCCCGTGAGAAATATGCTCGTGGGGTGTCGATATCTATCGAGCAATCCCAAATTAACGGTCAATTTTTTGAACGCTTTGGTCAAATCTTAGAACCTTATAGAGCCGGAACGGTCCCAGTCAATGTATACTACCAACGTGCCGACGCTAGAGCGCGGTTAACATTGGGCACAGAATGGCGTGTGACGCCAAGTGATACATTACTAGACGAATTAAAACAGCTGCTTGGAAATAGCCAAGTAGAACTCGAATTTAACTAAAATTTAGCTCCGTAACTGCGGAGCTGAATCAACAAGGATTCATAGATGAGCCTGAACTTTCTA
The DNA here is from genome assembly GCF_000272405.2 of Vibrio tasmaniensis 1F-187. Lineage (GTDB taxonomy): Bacteria > Pseudomonadota > Gammaproteobacteria > Enterobacterales > Vibrionaceae > Vibrio > Vibrio tasmaniensis_A. Next base: position 36,081 of record NZ_AJZM02000307.1, on the reverse strand, counting down.
GAATTTGAAAAGCCTATCGCTGAACTTGAAGCAAAAATCGAAGCGCTACGTGACGTTTCGCGTCACGGTGGTGACGCAGCGGTAGATCTAGACAAAGAAATTGAACAACTAGAGAAAAAAAGCTTAGAGCTTAAACAGAAAATCTTTAGTGACTTAGGTGCATGGCAGGTAGCTCAACTTGCTCGTCACCCTCAACGTCCTTACACCAAAGATTACCTGGAGCATGCCTTCACAGAGTTTGAAGAGATGGCGGGCGATCGCGCTTACGCTGACGACAAAGCAATTGTGGGTGGTATGGCTCGTCTAAATGGTCGTCCTGTTATGGTTATTGGTCACCAGAAAGGTCGTGAGACTAAAGAGAAAGTGATCCGTAACTTTGGTATGCCAAAGCCAGAAGGTTACCGTAAGGCACTTCGCCTAATGGAAACGGCTGAGCGTTTCAACATGCCAATCATTACTTTCATCGACACAGCGGGTGCTTACCCAGGTGTTGGTGCTGAAGAACGTGGCCAATCTGAAGCGATCGCAAAGAACCTTAAAGTAATGGCCGGCCTTTCAGTTCCGGTTATCTGTAACGTTGTAGGTGAAGGCGGTTCAGGCGGTGCACTAGCGATTGGTGTTGGTGATTACGTGAACATGCTTCAGTACTCTACATACTCAGTAATCTCTCCAGAAGGTTGTGCTTCAATCCTGTGGCGTGATTCAGATAAAGCACCACAAGCTGCTGAAGCGATGGGCCTAGTAGCTCCTCGCCTTAAAGAGCTTGAGCTTATCGATGAAATCATCCCTGAGCCTCTAGGTGGCGCGCACCGCGATCCAATACAGACAGCTCAGAACATGAAAGACATGTTAGTTAAACAGTTAGAAGAGCTAGAGCAATTTGATAACGAAGCACTTCTAGAGCGTCGTTACCAGCGTCTAATGAGCTACGGTTACTGCTGATAAGCGACCTTAGCAAGGTATAAGACCTGCTTTCCGTAACAAGTTGATGAAAGGGTTGGACTCAGTGCCAACCCTTTTTTATTATTAAAACATTCTCCTTTCTCATTAGTACACACGGCTCACTTAACCCCATGACTCACTTAATCGAAACTTTTACCTCTGCATTTCAACAAAGCGATCTAAAACCTCGTCGGTTAGTCGTTGCTTTCAGTGGTGGTGTCGATTCGCGAGTGTTATTGGAATTGGCTGCGCAATACGCTAAGTCCCATCACATTGAGTGCTGTGCGGTGCACGTTCATCACGGTCTCAGTAAGAATGCTGATCTTTGGGCTGAGCAATGCCAAACATGGTGTGATGCTTTGTCGGTTCCTTTAGCCATCGAGCGAGTATCTCTAGATATTAACAGCGGAGAAAGTGTTGAAAAGCTGGCTCGAGATGCTCGTTATGATTCGCTTCAGAAGCACCTTAGTTTTGGTGATGTTCTAATTACAGGCCAACATATTGATGACCAACTCGAAACTTTCTTGCTGGCATTAAAACGTGGCAGCGGTCCGAAAGGACTCTCTTCAATGGCGAAAGTGATGTCGTTTGGCGAAGCGTTTATTGTGAGACCTCTGCTGTCAGTGACTCGATTAGACATCGAAGCGTCGGCTCACGATATGGGGTTAACTTGGGTCGAAGATGAGAGTAATCAGGATCTGCGCTTTGATCGAAATTTCATTCGTCATCAAGTCACTCCGACGTTGACAGAGCGCTGGCCTAGCTTTCGAGAATCGGTCTGTCGCAGTGCTCAATTATGTGCAGAACAAGAGTCGCTACTCGACGAACTGCTTGAGTCTCACTTACAACAAGCTTTGGGAGGCTGTAACAGTAAGAGCCAGAGCTTAAGCATTGATTCGTTATCTCAGCATTCTGATTTGTTACGAGCACGTTTGATCAGAATGTGGATCAGCCATTGTAATCAACCGATGCCAAGCCAAAAGCAGCTAAAACTTATTTGGGATGAAGTGGCTTGTGCTCAGGCAGACGCCAATCCTAAGCTGGTGTTGAATGATGTTGAGATTAGGCGCTTTAATAATCAGCTCTACTTGGTACAAGACACTAAAGATTTGTCGAACTGGGAAAGTGAAATCTTGATTGATGAGAATTTATTATTGCCTGATGGTTTAGGTGAGATCCATTTGAAAGCGGTGTCGAGTGCTAGTGCATCTAATAACCGAGAGGTACAACGGTTTTCCCTTACTAAAGCCAACGGAACCTTACGAGTGATCTTTAACCCTGAAGGAGTGTCGGCTCACCCAGTTGGTCGTGGTCATAGTCGAAAACTCAAGAAGCTTTTTCAGGAATACCAAGTACCCAGCTGGTTAAGACGTCGAACGCCAATATTAATGGATGGCGATCGAGTGATCGCTGTTTTAGGCTTATTCGTAGATAAAAACTACGAAGGTCAAGATTGTGAAGCGCTTTGGAGCAAGTAGAAAAAGTTTGTGTCACAATTCACCGTCACTTTAATAAAAATAATTAATGGAATATGCAATGAAGAAAATTACACTAGGATTAGTTCTTGGATTTGGACTATTGAGTGGTAACGCTCTGGCGGGTGATGTTGCTGCGGGTCAAGCTAAAGCGGCAATCTGTGCGGCTTGTCATGGCGCAGACGGTATCGCAATGATCCCAGGATATCCAAACCTTAAAGGCCAAAACGAGCAATACATCGCTTCATCAATTAAGGCATATAAGAACGGCCAGCGCACCGGCGGTTTGGCGGCTGTAATGCAGGCTCAGGCTTCAATGCTGAGTGATGAAGACATCGCGAATCTAGCCGCTTACTACGCAAGCCTTAAGTAAAACCTTCTCAAAGCGCTGATTAAACAAGATGATAAATTTCGAGCCAGAGCTTTAAAGCTCTGGCTTTTTTCATTGAATGTTTACTATAGCTAACCGATAATGAGCTATTCGCACAGTTTAAGGGATGAACATGAAAAAGATTGAAGCCATTATCAAGCCATTCAAACTTGATGATGTACGTGAAGCACTTGCAGAAGTGGGTATTACGGGTATGACAGTATCTGAAGTTAAAGGCTTTGGACGTCAAAAAGGTCATACTGAGCTATACCGCGGCGCAGAGTACATGGTCGATTTTTTACCTAAAGTGAAATTGGAAATTGTTGTGACCGACGAAGTGGCTGACCAATGTGTTGATACCATTATCGAAACGGCTCAAACAGGTAAAATTGGTGACGGTAAGATCTTCATTACTGAAGTTGAACGTGTGGTACGTATTCGTACTGGCGAAGAAGACGAAGACGCCGTATAAAAAAACTATTACCTTAAAAGGAGCGTTTATCGCTCCTTTTTCATTTCTGGTAGGGTGCTGTATGTTTAAGAAAACCATCATTGTTATCACGTTATTGATAACGCTTGCTGTTGTTAGCTTTCATATTATCTTCGTGATCCCGAATAAACCCAATTTGATCACTTCTTCTCAAAATACTAGCAACGATATCTACAGCTGCTACCAAAACTCAGCCCCGAAAGCGATTGATGTGTCTGATGGCCTAGACATTACCGTGTGGAATATCTATAAGCAAAACCGAAATAATTGGCAAAGTGAGTTAAATCAGCTGTCAGCCGGTAGCGATTTAGTTTTGCTGCAAGAAGCGAGTATGACAGAAGGGCTTCGCCAATGGGTAACGAGTGGTCAATGGGGAAGTACTCGAGTGAATGCATTTGAAGCTTTTGAACAAAGTGCAGGCGTACTCAACCTAGCGACGCATCTACCGATTGAAGCTTGTGCTTATACTCATGAAGAACCTTGGCTTCAATTACCTAAATCTGCACTTTGGTCTCGCTATCTGCTAAGTAATGGCGAAGAGCTGGCTGTGATTAATATCCATGCGGTGAACTTTACCTTTGGTACGGAAGATTACGAGGCTCAGCTCAAGAGCTTAACCGACAATCTCCAAAAGTATCGTGGGCCTGTTATTTTTGCTGGGGATTTTAACAGTTGGAGTGAAGCTCGCTTTGCTGTATTGAAAGATGCGTTGGAACAGGTAGGTTTGACGGAAGTTGCTTTTGAACCAGATAACCGTACACAGTTTATGACAGGGTTGGTGCTCGATCATGTGTTCTATCGAGGGTTAGAAGTAGACAAAGCAAAAGCGCCCATTACGGACGCCTCTGATCATAACCCTATGCGAGTGACCTTTAAGGTTAAATAGTAAGAAGCTATTAGCCAGCCTATTAGCCTATTAGCTTATTAGTCATTGGAGCTTAACCATTCGCACGGTGGTTACGTTGGGTAATCTAACGGAGCAAATAGGCTAGTGAATTTTCGCTAGCCTTGTTTTTATCTATTCAGCTTAAAAGATTAAAATGTAGAGAGCCCAGATTAGGTAATAGCCAACCCATGGCAAACCAGAGATGGCCAGTGCCTGACCACGCTCAAACTCCGTCCAAGTTAATACTGCTGCATAACCCAATACAATGTACCAAGGCAACAAGAGTGGTAATGAGCTGGCAAATTGCGACCAATCATTGGTTAGTGGCAACTTGATTAAGCCGTTTAAGCTGTTCAAGTCGGCCGCGTAGCTCATCACATGCCCGTGCTTGAGTATCAGGCTTGCGTAGCTTGCTACATCGCCTAGAACGGCAGGGAATATCACTACCGATGCGGCTGCAAACCATCGCCAAAAGCTATGTTGGTGTTGGCTTGGCTTTGTTGCTAAGTTAAACCAAAATGCCAACAGAATGATGGTTAACGTACGGCCGAATACATCACTGATGATTTCACTCGCGAGTAGAGTATTACTGTCAAGTAACGCCAATTGGTCAGGGTTTGTTTGAGCCAGTTGCTGTGACAACTCAGCGCTTAACCATGCAAAATCTACATTCGAAAAATAGGCACCCCAAAATAAGAATGGGCTGAGCATTAATACGACGTAGGGTTGCCATCCCCAAGCACTTCTTTGATAAAGCGCTAAGAAACACGCTGTTGGTGAACGGAATATATCCAACAGCATGACGAGTGGGTTACTTGACGGGTTCATACACTTACCTTAGTTACATCAACATACAGCTTCAGTTTTTGTCCTGGCTGTAGGTATTTCTTGTTCTGCAAAGCGTTCCATTTTACAACATCTGCGCTTTTTACTTTGAACTTTGATGCAATACCGCTGACTGTGTCACCTGATCTTACGTTATAAAAGACAGTTCGGATGATGGCACCGTCTGAACCATTCTTCCAAATGACCAGTTCTTGACCAATTCTAAGTGTGTCACGTGGTCCCATGCCATTCCACTTAGCCAGTGATTGGTGAGATACCTTATTTGCGCGCGCAATCGTCCATAGGCTATCACCACTTTTTACGGTATGGCTAAGCTTATATTGACCCCGACTCTTTGACTGTGTGCTTGCTAGGCGATTTGAAGCGCTTAGTGCGTATGTCTTGTCGTCTTTGGTTGATGTTGGAATAAATAGATGCTGACCAACACGAATATTATTGTTGCTCAAACCGTTTGCAGAGCGGATCACTTTGCTGGTGGTGTTGTATTTACTCGCCAGTACGCTGATGCTATCGCCAGATTGCACTTTATAGCGCACCAACTTCATGCCTTTGCCTTTATTGGCTGCCACTTCTTTATTGAACTTCTCAACAGAGCTTAGAGGAAGCAATAATTGTTGGTGTTTCTCTGGTGCCGTTGCCCACTGGTTATAAGCTGGGTTGTAGCCTTGCAGCTCTTTGACAGGAATGCCTGCGTAGTTTGCCGCAATCGCCAGATCAAGTTGTTCGTCTGGGTTAACCAGAGTCAGCACTGGCTTGTTCGGGATCGCAGGGATATCGATGCCATACTTTTCTTGGTTGGCAATCACGTCGGCCAGTGCAAGTAGCTTAGGTACATAGCTGCTGGTCTCTTTTGGTAAGTCTAGAGAGAAAAAGTCGATTGGCTTACCCAGCTTCTTGTTCTTACGGATTGCGCTGTTCACACGACCACCGCCACTGTTGTAGGCAGCGATTGCGTGTTGCCAGTTCCCATCAAAACGTTTGTTCAGGTCGGTTAAGAAATCCAATGCAGCGTCGGTTGAAGCGGCTACGTCACGGCGGCCATCGTACCAGAAGTTTTGTTCTAGTCCGTAAGCTTTGCCAGTACCCGAAATGAACTGCCATAGTCCAGCAGCGCTACCGTGAGAATAAGCAAATGCATCAAACGAGCTTTCAACGACGGGCAACAGGGCCAGCTCCAAAGGCAAGTCTCTTTCTTCAATCTTAGTTGTGATCAAGTAAAGGAAAGGTTCAGCGCGTTTTGATACAGTTTTTAGATGACCAGGGTGCTTGAGGTACCAAGTGCGGTAGTAGTCGACTTTCTTTTGGTCCGGAACTTCCATTTCAAGTTGCATCGCAATACGTTTCCAAACATCTTGCTGTGTTTGTGGAGTAACGACAGGTGTTTCAACTTTTGGTTGTTCTTGGATCGCTCCCGATGAAACGTTCGCTTGAGAAACTTCTTTAGTAGGGGAGGTGTTGGTTTGCTCGGAAGCTTGGTCTGGATTCTCTGACTGAGTTAATTGGCAACCAGAAAGTAGTAGTACCAAAGCCCAGCTGTACTTAACTCGCATGTTACAGCCTTTTTAATAAACGGCCGATGATAATACTTGCCACTCCCTATGAGTGACAAGCCTGTATTTGTTAAAATTCGTTCTTCCACGCACGTAAAGCGGTAAAAACCGATAAAGGATCGGTCTGCTCAGTACGATTAGATACTGATTTCACTACACTTGGTTCTGTGTAGCGTAAGAAGGGGTTAATAAACTTTTCTTGTCTTAAATTTGTGGGGATGGTCGACTTATTTTGGGCTCGAAGCCGATTCACTTGGTCGCGGTATTGTTGCAAATGTTGGTTGTCAGGCTCAACAGCCAGTGCAAAAGCGATATTGGCTGCCGTGTATTCATGAGCACAGTAAACCTCGGTTTCTTGTGGGAGTGCTGTGATCTTGTTCAATGCATCAAACATCTGCTGTGGTGTGCCTTCCATGATTCGCCCACAACCAGCTGAAAACAGTACATCGCCACAAAACAGTTTGGCATCACCCACATAACCAATGTGCCCAGCGGTGTGCCCACTGAGCCCTAGCACGAGGAATACTTCGCCAAACAGCTCTAATTGGTCACCGTCATCAACGGGATGCGTTAAGGTCGGGATAGGTTCATTTTTGGGGCCAACGACATCCACGCCAGGGAATTGTCTTACCAGCTCTGGCACGCCACCAATGTGATCGTGGTGGTGGTGCGTAATCAAGATTGCATCTAAAGTTAGCTCATGGTGTGCTAAGAACTCTAATACTGGAGCTGCATCACCAGGGTCGACGACAGCACAACGGCGATCGCTATTTTGAATCAGCCAGATGTAATTGTCGTTAAATGCAGGTATGCTTTTGATATGTAACATTATTGGTTCTCCAGTCACTTTTAGTGAGACAGAATAAGTGAGACAGATTATTGATGAAGCCAGCACGTAGCAGAAAGAAGTTTGAGCGTCCTTATACTTGGGCACAATTGCACAATGGGGACTGGTTGAGAGAATCTATTCAAACTCGACTTGATGAGTGGTGCCCAAAACTATTTGGTTACCATATGCTCAAACTTGGTGGCCTCAGCAGTGAGATTTCTAGCTGCACATGCAACATTCAACATCAAGTAAACCTAGATATCCAGAACCCATTACATAATGTGATAGCAGATGGTTATAATTTACCCTTTTTAGAGAAAAGCTTTGATGTTGTGGTGCTGAGTCATCAGTTAGATTATAGCAACGACCCACACCGGCTATTGAGGGAAGTCGACCGAGTAATGATGGACGATGGCTATATTATTATCACCGGCTTTAACCCTTTTAGTGTGACTGGGCTTGCCAGTTTGATGCCTTGGCGAAAGAACAGCTTGCCATGGAGTGGACGTATGTACATGCCAAACCGAATTAAAGATTGGCTAGGCGTACTTAATTATGAAGTGATTCATTGTGACACCTACGCGTTGTTCCCTATGAGTAAATACCAAGCGATGTGGACGTGGTTGGAGAACAGCTTAGGCAGCTGTGCATCGTTCGCTGGTAGCCAATACTTTATTGTTGCTCGTAAACGTACTTATCCACTTAAGCCTATCAAGCCACATTGGCACCTTAAGCGACGCTTCTCTCCTGTAGGAGCCAGTTTTAGAACCAATACGCGTCGCACCTTGGACTCCGCTAAAAATTCGTATCCGTTAAAAGCAGAAAAAGCCGACTCATAGTCGGCTTTCCATTGCTATATCTGTTTTAGATACTGACATTTCCTTTAAGAAAATGATCAGCTTGGCTGATAGCCCGTATCTTCTTGGGTCGGGTTTTCAGCTGCACTTCGAGCTAAATCATCACACATTTCATTTTCTCGGTGCCCCGCGTGCCCCTTAACCCAGCGCCAATCAACGCTATGGCGCGCCGTCTCTTTGTCGAGTCTTTGCCACAGGTCTGCGTTTTTAACGGGCTTTTTATCGGCTGTTTTCCAATCACGCTTTTTCCAGTTGTGAATCCACTGGGTGATACCTTGACGTACGTATTGGCTATCTGTGGTCAGAATGACAGAGCAAGGCTCTTTGAGGGCTTGGAGAGCCACAACAGCGGCGAGCATTTCCATGCGGTTATTGGTGGTTAAGGTGAAACCTTCGGCTAACGTCTTCTCTACTTTTTTGTAGCGAAGTACGATGCCGTAGCCGCCAGGACCTGGGTTGCCTAAACAAGAACCATCAGTGAAAATTTCAACTTGTTTCGTCATGATTTGATACTATTACCTCAAGCACATTATCGGCATAGTCTGACACAGTTATCCTTATGAATACCAGTAGCACTCCAGAACAAAGCACGAACGAAAAAAACAGTTCGAATGAAAACAAACGCATCGTTGTACTTGATACCGAAACCACCGGTATGAATACAGAGGGTGGCCCCCACTATATGGGACATCGCATCGTTGAAATTGGTGCAGTAGAGATCATCAACCGTAGGCTGACTGGGCGTCACTTTCACGTCTATATCAAGCCCGATCGTGCGATTCAAGAAGAGGCGATTGGCGTTCACGGTATTACCGATGAATTCTTGATTGATAAACCAGAATACCAAGACATACATAAAGAGTTTCTCGACTTTATTAAAGGTGCGGAGCTGGTGGCTCATAACGCGCCCTTCGATACGGGCTTTATGGACTATGAGTTTGAGAAACTTAATCCTGCGATAGGTAAAACGGATGACTACTGTAAAGTTACCGACACCTTGGCGATGGCGAAGAAGATATTCCCAGGGAAAAGAAACAATCTAGATATCTTATGTGACCGTTATGGTATTGATAACTCACACCGTACTCTTCACGGCGCATTGCTCGATGCGGAGATTCTAGCGGACGTCTACTTATTGATGACAGGTGGGCAAACTTCGCTGCAATTTAACGCTGGCCAACAAGAAGGCGAAGGCGAAAGCATACGAAGAGCAGAAAGTGGTCGAAAATCCCTAAAGGTTTTGCGAGCTACGGCCGATGAAGTAGAAGCGCATCAAAGTCGTTTAGACCTCGTCGAGAAAAGCGGAAGCTGCCTCTGGCGTCAGTAGGGAGAAAGTATGTTAAGGGTATTGGCTACCGGTTGTTTATTGCTGTTGAGCTTTGGCTTACACGCAGCAACAGAATCTGTAATGAGTTTATTGGATAATCGCTTTCGAGTTGATCCCAGTATCGAGCAAGTTACTTTTGTGATCTATCGAGCCGATAATTCTAAACCCGTCGTCTTGGTTCGTCCTGATGGCAAGAAGTACCACGCTTTGCGTCATGCTGATAATGTCCGTTGGTACCAAGAATCGTCAATGGATATTATCTCTATCGACAATCCGATGCCGGGTCCTTGGCAAGCGGTAGGTAAAGTCTCACCTAAAAATAATATCAAACTTTTATCTCATCTGGTTTTAGACGCCAATGAATTTCCAGACAAGTTGTACCAAACTGAACACATTAAATTTACCGCTCGTTTGACATCCGATGGCAAGCCGCTTGTGCTGCGGGATTTTCTTGACCGTGTGAAGCTTAAAGTAACATTCACTAAGTTCGTCGAAAACGAAGAGTCCTTAGTGAGAGAAGCGCGGCCAATTCCGGTTGTCATGGGTGAATTTGCCGATGATGGCGTTGATCTTGACGAAAAAGCTGGAGATGGTGTGTTCACCGTGTCGTTACCAATGGACATTGAGCCTGGTAAATATCGAGCTCGAATTACTTCTGGTAATGGTGTGTTCCTGCGAGCGCAAGAGCAAGAGGTCTTGGTTTACCCAACGCCAATCACCACCACCTTCATTCAGTCTCGCAAAGAAGGCTTATCTCATACCGTCGTGGCATCTGGCGAGCCAGGTATGATTGCGCCGAGCTCGTTAGCAGCTCACGTTGAGTATAAAGCCCCTGATGGGTATGTGATGTATAAGCAAGGCCAAGCCGAAGCGGATGCGATGAAAGTATCTTTATCGTTGCCTTATAATGATGATTTGGGAATTTACACTTGGTCGGGGATGGTTTATGCCACCGATGCGTCAAGCCAGCGTCCACTGATCTTCCCGATTACCGAGCAGTCGTACAGCGTTGTTCAAGAGATAGACCTAGCAGAATCTCGACGTCTTCAAGAGGAAGCTCTTGCTGAGCAGAAGCGTATTGCTGAAAAATTAATGATTCTTCAAAAAAGAGAAGATGACAGGCAGCGCAGCATAATGATTATAGCGGTAGGGAATGTGGCTGCGATTTTATTGGGCTTACTGATTTGGTTTGCAATACGTAAAATCACAGCGAAGAAGAGAGCGCTACCTGAGATGCAGCTCAAGGCGCCTAAGTAACTCGTCTGCATCCCTAGAGTTGTCTTGAGATTGTTGTCTTGAGTGAGTAAACGTCGGGACAACAAACCTCGAGAGACTAAACTTAGATAGAACAAGCCTCGATAGAGCAAGCATTAAAATTTGTGACAATGAAGTGATGAATAAAAAAACGGGACTCATAGGAGTCCCGTTTTTGTTTGTTTCTCTGACCTTAAGCGACGTTATCAATCGATTGGTCTGGGTACTGAGTCTTTGCTGCAAGCTCCTCAGGCGAGAAATCATCCACGTTAATCGTGTACAGTCTGTGTTCCTCAGCGCTAATCAGAAGATTTGCTTCTTCTTGCGTTAAGATACCTTTCTCAAGTCCCAACTGAGCGACAAGGTCGAGTCGTAAGAAAGCACGTTTTTGATGTGTTTCTTTACAAACCTTATCGAACAGAGGTTCAGCTTGAAGAATCACTTCTAGCGCTTTTTCAATCTTGCCTACAGGGTTGTATTCCGTTGCTTCCAAGTATTGGCCACGGCCGATACGAGAGCGTGTTTCACTAGGTGTTTGTAGGATTTGCGCGACTTGGCTATCCAACTTGTCGTTTGGTGCACGACGGATACGGCCAAATGGCATTAACACAACGCGAAGTAGTCGACCAATCACAGGGTTAGGGAAGTTCGCCAAGAACTCATCAATCGCGACTTCAGTTTGACGCAAGCTGTCTTGCATACCCCAATGGACTAATGGGAGATCTTCAGCATGGCTACCTTCGCTTTCAAAGCGCTTAAGTGTTGCTGAACCTAGGTAGAGTTGACTCAGGATATCCCCCAGTCTTGCTGATAGGCGCTCTCTGCGTTTCAGTGAACCGCCTAATACAGCCATTGAAATATCAGACAGTAGCGCTAGGTTAGCACTGTAGCGGTTCAGCTGTTGGTAGTAACGCTGTGTCTGCTTATCCGTTTTATTGGATGGTGTTGGAGCGTCTGAACCACGGCCGTCGGTTAAACCAAACCACAAGCTGCGGACTAGGTTACTCATAGTAAAGCTAACGTGTCCTGCTAATGCTGAATCAAACTTATCAAGTGCATCGCTGCTTTCCGAATAAGCCGCTTCCATTTCGTTCAGAACATAAGGGTGGCAGCGAATCGCGCCTTGACCATAGATGATCATTGAACGAGTCAGGATGTTTGCGCCTTCAACCGTAATTGCAATTGGTGAGCCTTGATAACCACGAGCGAGGAAGTTCGATGGGCCTAAGCAAATGCCTTTACCGCCGACGATATCCATCGCATCGATGATGCTGCGTTGGCCACGGTGAGTACAGTGGTACTTCACGATTGCTGAGATAACCGAAGGCTTTTCACCAAGATCGATACCCGCAACCGTTAGGTTACTTGCTGCGTCCATTACATAGGCGTTACCTGCTAGACGTGCCAGTGGCTCTTCAACCCCTTCCATACGACCAATGGGTTGTTTGAATTGACGACGAATACGAGCGTAAGCACCGGTTGCTAATGCTGCAGACTTAATACCACCGGTTGAGTTTGAAGGCAGTGTGATACCACGACCAACCGACAGACATTCAACCAACATACGCCAGCCTTGTCCTGCCATTTTCTGGCCGCCGATGATGAAATCGATAGGCACGAAGATGTCATCACCTTGAGTCGGACCATTTTGGAAAGGCACGTTGAGTGGGAAGTGACGGTTACCAATCTCTACGCCTTTTAAATCGGTAGGGATAAGGGCACAGGTGATGCCAAGGTCTTGCTTGTCACCAAGCAGACCTTCTGGGTCTCTCAGTTTAAAGGCTAAGCCTAAAACGGTCGCAACAGGCGCTAGAGTGATGTAACGTTTGTTCCAAGTTAGGCGCATGCCCAATACTTCTTCGCCTTGCCATTCACCCTTACACACCACGCCGTAATCTGGAATTGAGCCAGCATCTGAGCCGGCTTCTGGGCTAGTTAAGGCAAAACAAGGGATTTCTTTACCTTCGGCTAGGCGAGGTAGGTAGTGGTTTCTTTGATCTTCTGTACCATAGTGTTGCAATAGCTCACCGGGACCTAACGAATTAGGGACGCCAACGGTTGAGGATAATACGCTAGAAACACCCGTTAGCTTCTGTAGAACTAACGACTGAGCGTAAGCTGAGAATTCTAAACCGCCGTATTTTTTCTTGATGATCATGGCGAAGAATTTATGGTCTTTTAGGTACTGCCAAACTTCTGGTGGTAAATCAGCAAGCTCATGTGTTACTTGGTAGTCATTGACCATTTCACACACTGTATTGACTGGGCCATCTAAAAACGCTTGTTCCGCCTCAGAAAGTTTCGGATCCGCAATGTTTTGAAGCTTCTTCCACTCAGGCTTGCCTTTGAACAGCTCTGCTTCCCACCATACTGTGCCTGCTTCCAATGCCTCTTTTTCCGTCTGAGACATTGCTGGTAGAACCTTCTTAAACAAAGAAAGTGCTTTTTGGCTAATGAGGGTCTGGCGAATTGCTGGTACAGCAAAGATTGCAATGGCCAATAGATAACAAAGCCAGCCAGTGACTGCCACGCTGCCAAACAGGGTTAATGCGACCATTGCGCCAGTTAACACAATTAACGCACGGACCAGACTAACTCTATGGTAAAGACAGACGCCTAAGATGGCTGTCATGCCGAGTAGGGAGAGCAATATGTTCATGATCGATTTCCTTTTCAGAGATCACTTATTGTTATTAAGTTTAGGTAAGAGGTCTAACCAGTCAAGTGTAAACAAAATATTAAATATTTGTAAAACTCCAAAGTGAATAAAAAGTGATCTCAATAGAGTTAAAGTTCTAATTGTGAGAGGTTGGTGGTGAATATTTGGACGGATCGACAGTGAGAGGTTAATTAAGATGGCAATCTTTGGGCTTAAGTGTCGACACTATTTCATGTTTGTGGGTAAACTCAGTGATAAAGAGGGGAAAACCCTCAATTCTCATTTCACGCACTTTAAGTTGCGTCAAAAAACATAAGAGATAAGCCAAATGTACCAAGACCTAATCAAAAGTGAATTGAACGAAGCTGCTGACGTTCTGAACAAGTTCTTGAGTGATGACCATAACATTGCTCAAATTGAAGCTGCTGCAAAAATGATTGCAGATTCATTCAAGCAAGAAGGCAAAGTGCTTTCTTGTGGTAACGGTGGTTCACACTGTGATGCAATGCATTTCGCGGAAGAGCTAACAGGCCGATACCGCGAAAATCGCCCAGGCTTTGCTGGTATTGCGATTTCAGATCCGAGTCACCTGTCTTGCGTGAGTAACGACTTTGGCTACGACCACGTATTTTCTCGTTATGTAGAAGCCGTCGGTCGTAAAGGCGATGTGTTGTTTGGTTTGTCGACTTCAGGTAACTCTGGCAACATCCTAAAAGCGATTGAAGCTGCTCAAGCTAAAGGGATGAAAACCATTGCGCTGACCGGTAAAGATGGCGGTAAAATGGCAGGTTGTGCTGATATCGAAATCCGAGTCCCACACTTTGGCTACGCTGATCGCATCCAAGAGATTCACATTAAGATCATCCACATTGTGATTCAGCTTGTTGAAAAAGAAATGGAATAATAGTTTTACAGATATTTGGAGCCTAGGTTTGTGGCTCCATTGGTTTAAATAGGGAGTAGATTAAACCATGTGTGAATTGCTCGGTATGAGCGCGAATGTGCCAACTGATATTTGTTTTAGCTTTACTGGCCTTATGCAGCGTGGAGGCAACACTGGTCCACATCGTGATGGCTGGGGTATTACTTTCTATGAGGGGAAGGGTTTTCGTACATTTAAAGACCCTAATCCTAGTTGTGAATCAAAGATCGCTGAGCTGGTTCAAAACTACCCAATTAAGAGCCAAGCTGTTGTCAGTCATATCCGTCAAGCTAACCGCGGTGGCGTTAATCTAGAAAATACTCACCCTTTCACTCGTGAGCTTTGGGGACGATACTGGACCTTTGCTCACAATGGTCAACTAACGGATTATGATGATCTGATTAGTGGTCGATTCAGACCTGTTGGTGAGACGGACAGCGAACTCTCTTTCTGCTGGTTGTTGAAACAACTTGAAGACCGTTTTCCTGAACCTCCTCAAGATATGGAAGGTATGTTTCGCTTTGTCGCTGAGTGCTGTGACCAGTTACGAGAGAAAGGTGTTTTCAATATGTTGCTCAGTGACGGTGAGTACGTGATGAACTATTGTACGAACCATTTATACTGGATAACAAGACGCGCTCCTTTTGGTAACGCGAGCCTGATTGATGAAGATGTTGAGATTAACTTCCAAGAAGAAACTACGCCCAATGATGTGGTAACCGTCGTTGCAACTCAACCTCTAACAGATAATGAAGAGTGGTTTAGAATGAAGCCGGGTGAGTACGCACTGTTTCATTTTGGAGAGTTAATTGGCAACAACCACCAAGCGTTGGAAGATGTCGCTTATGCTCCGAAGAAGGTGGCAAGCCAAGCGCCTACTGAACCATTGAGCTAATCTAGTCGATACTATTATTTGTCCTGATTAAAAAAGGCCGCTTACTGTACTAATAAGTCAGTGAGCGGCCTTTTTGTTTTCTGTTTTTTAAGGCTTATTCTTCCGTGATTTACTCTGGGAGAACAACCTTATTAATTACTCTTCTGCGTAACCGTGTGTACCTAATGTTTCACCGTCTAAGACAGCCTTCCCGTTTACCATCGATAAACGATCTTCAGCAAACCATTTACAAACCATCGGGTAAATACAGTGCTCTTGAGTCAGTACTCGGCTTGCTAACATGTCAGCATCATCATCTTCAAATACCGGCACCTTGGCTTGCAAGATTACAGGGCCACCATCAAGTTCTTCGGTAACAAAGTGGACGCTTGTACCGTGCTCTTTGTCTTGTGCATCAATGGCACGCTGGTGGGTGTGTAGGCCTGGGTATTTAGGTAACAGGGAAGGGTGGATGTTGACCATTTTACCGGCATAGTGACGAACAAATTCTGAACTCAAGATACGCATGTATCCCGCAAGTACGATTAAATCGGGTTGGTAAGCATCGATCTGAATCATCAATTCATGATCGAACTCTTCACGTGAACCATAGTTTTTTGGGTTCACAGAATGTGCGTCAACACCCGCGGTTTTCGCTCGCTCTAAACCAAAAGCTTCTGCTTTATTTGAGAAGACAGCTTTAACTGAAGCATCAATCATATTGCTCTCGCAGGCGTCCAAAATTGCTTGCAAGTTACTTCCGCTTCCTGAGACTAAAACGACGATGTTTTTCTTAGAGTGACTGTTATTCATAGAATGGCTGTTTTTCATAGAGTGGGTCATGCGATTGATTAACTGAACTGTTTACAATGTACCTACATAAACTAAGGTTTTCTGTGGGCTTAATAGCAAAATGAGGACCATAAGGTCCTCATTGATTAACTAAGTAAGCGAACGTGTCACTTATTTGATTTCAACTTGCTCTTCGCCAGCTTCAGCGTTTGCGATCTCACCGATAACCCAAGCGTTTTCGCCTTCGGCTTTCAGCAGTTCAACCGCAGCGTCTGCTTGATCTTTAGGTAGAGCAACAACTAGGCCTACACCACAGTTGAAAGTGCGGTACATTTCAAATGTCTCCACGTTACCTTTCTCTTGTAGCCAGTTGAAGATAGCAGGCCATTCCCAGCTCTTGCCATCAATCACTGCTTTAGTACCTTCAGGAAGTACGCGTGGGATGTTTTCCCAGAAACCACCACCTGTGATGTGCGAGATAGCATGAATGTCATGCTCTGCAATCATCTTAAGTGCCGATTTGATGTAAATCTTAGTCGGTTCTAGTAGGTGTTCACCGATAGTGCGACCTTCTAGCTCTTCACTCTTATCAGCTCCAGAAACTTCTAGAACTTTACGAATCAAAGAGTAACCATTTGAGTGTGGACCACTTGAGCCAACAGCGATAAGTGCGTCGCCTGCAGCTACTTTAGTGCCGTCGATGATGTCAGCTTTTTCTACAACACCAACACAGAAGCCGGCTACATCGTAGTCGTCGCCTTCGTACATACCTGGCATTTCAGCCGTTTCACCGCCGATCAGTGCACAACCTGCTTGAACACAGCCTTCAGCAATACCAGAAACAACATCTGCTGCTGTATCTACATCTAGCTTACCTGTTGCGTAGTAGTCTAGGAAGAATAGCGGCTCACCACCTTGAACGATTAAGTCGTTCACACACATTGCCACTAGGTCGATACCAATGGTGTCGTGTTTTTTCAGATCCAAAGCAAGGCGAAGTTTAGTACCAACACCATCAGTACCTGAAACAAGTACCGGCTCTTTGTATTTCGTTGGAAGTTCACATAGGGCGCCAAAGCCACCAATACCGCCCATTACTTCAGGGCGACGAGTGCGTTTAACAGCACCTTTAATACGGTCTACTAGTGCATTACCTGCATCGATATCAACACCAGCGTCTTTGTAGCTTAGAGAAGAAGTATTACCACTCACGGGATAGTCCTCGAACTTAAGTTGGATGTGAAAACGGCGCTATTCTAACAGGGCTTGATTACGAAGAGCAAACGTTTGCGCGGTTTTTTTATTAGAATAAAGATTCTGAAATAACCCCACAGTTCGTGTATAATCTACAGGTTTGTTTAAATATTGCCGGAGTTGGAAATGAAAGTTGTTGAAGTGAAACACCCGCTAGTAAAACATAAAATTGGCCTGATGCGTGAAGGTGACATTAGTACTAAGCGTTTTCGTGAGCTAGCGACAGAAGTGGGTAGCCTTCTAACATACGAAGCGACATCAGACTTTGAAACTGAACGTGTAACTATTGATGGTTGGAACGGCCCAGTAGAAGTTGACCAAATTAAAGGTAAAAAGGTAACAGTAGTGCCAATCCTACGTGCAGGTCTAGGCATGATGGATGGTGTTTTAGAGCATATGCCAAGTGCTCGAATCAGTGTCGTGGGTATCTACCGTGACGAAGAAACATTAGAGCCTGTACCATACTTCAACAAGCTAGCATCTAACATTGATGAGCGTATTGCTCTAGTGGTTGATCCAATGTTAGCAACTGGCGGTTCTATGATTGCAACTCTTGACCTTCTAAAAGAGCAAGGCTGTAAAGTATTTAAAGTACTGGTACTTGTTGCTGCCCCTGAAGGTATCGCTGCACTAGAAAAAGCGCACCCAGATGTTGAGCTTTACACTGCTGCAATCGATGAGAAGCTAAACGACAAGGGCTACATTGTTCCTGGTCTTGGTGATGCTGGTGATAAGATCTTCGGTACTAAGTAATTCGGTTTCAGCTTAAGTTACGCTAAACCGTTTCTTAACTCGCTGAATTAGCCGTATTAATAAAAAGGGAGAGCATTCGATGCTCTCCCTTTTTTGATCTTGCTAGCTTGTGATGCTCTTAATTGAGGATCACAAGCCTCAACAGTTTGTTGACTTGCAGTTAGTCGATTTGGGCTTTGTCTACTACGGTGTTATCGCCTAACTCTTCTGGAAGCACTAGGTTAAGCAGAATTGCCACGATACCGCATAAGCTTACGCCTTGCAGGCTAAAGTCGCCGATGCCAAATGCCATGCCGCCAATGCCGAAGACCAAAGTAATGCCGACAATCACAAGGTTGCGTGATTTGTGTAGGTCAACTTTGTTCTGAATTAGAGTATTCAAGCCTACCGTTGCGATAGAACCAAACAGAAGAATCATGATGCCGCCCATAACAGGAACTGGAATCGTTTGAAGTAGTGCGCCTAGCTTACCTACTAATGCTAGAACAATCGCTGTTACTGCTGCCCAAGTCATGATCACTGGATTGAATGCTTTGGTCAGCATTACCGCACCCGTTACTTCACTGTACGTCGTGTTTGGTGGCGCGCCCAGCATAGAAGCAGCAATTGTTGCCACACCGTCGCCAGTAATTGTGCGGTGTAGGCCAGGTTTTTTAAGGTAGTCTTTACCGGTCACGTTAGAAATAGCAAGCATGTCACCTACGTGTTCAACAGCAGGTGCAATCGCAACAAATACCATAAAGAAGATAGCGTTGATGTTGAACTCTGGCGCTGTGAAGTTTGGCAGTGCTAGCCAAGATGCTTGCGCTACTGGTGTGAAGTCGACTGCGCCATAAACCAAGCTTGTGATGTAACCTGCGACAATACCACCGAAGATTGGCAGTAGCTTAAGGAAGCCTTTCGAGAACACACTGATGACAATGGTCACTAACAGTGAAATAGAAGAGATCCACAGTGCAGCGTCTGCATCAACAAGCTGAACCGCGCCATCGCCTGTCTTACCTAGCGCCATGTTAACCGCAACAGGCGCAAGGCCTAAGCCGATCACCATGATTACAGGGCCAACTACGACTGGTGGAAGCAGTTTGTGGATAAAGGCTACACCACGTACCTTAATTAAGGCACCCATTAATACATACACAACACCTGCTGCCATAAGGCCGCCCATGGTTGCACCTACACCCCAAGTTTGAATGCCAAACATGATAGGTGCGATGAATGCAAAAGAAGACGCAAGGAAAATAGGTACTGAACGGCGTGTAATAAGTTGGAATAAAAGGGTACCGATACCTGCCCCAAAGAGCGCTACGTTGGGATCAAGGCCTGTCAGCAGGGGCACCAGTACAAGTGCACCAAAAGCGACAAATAGCATTTGCGCACCTTGCAGAGCATTTTTCATGTTATGTCCTTAAAAATGGTCGTTATATGAAAAGCGAAAAATAAAATTCGCGGGATTCTATCACTTGGCAATCGGTTGCTATGTCAGATAGATCAAATTTATTTATATTAGTTATGTTTATCTCTATCAAAATAAGAAAAATTCAGTTTACAAGTGAACGATTTATCATGGTCAGGTGATATTTTGTGGTTATTAAACACAGTGGGTGCTAACGACCTTGCCCCTCAATCCATAGTTGCTTATCATCAAGGCACAAGCTTTGAATATTAGGATCAATATGCGCTACATAGCATTGTTGTTGATGGGACTATTAGCCTCTCCGAGTTATGCCTTAACTCAAGTAGATATCTTTAGTGCTGAAGTTGCGATTAACGCTGAAGACAAACAACCAGAACAAGTGGCAAGAAATACTGGCATGGAGCAGGTATTGATACGTGCGACTGGCCAAACTGATGTCGCGTCGAATGAGACGATTCAAAAGGCGATGCGTAAGAGTGCGCAGTACATGTCTCAAATGAGTTTTGGCGAAAGCAATGACCAATCAACATTGCGTATGCGTTTTAACGGTGCTCAAATTCGTTCACTACTGACTCAAGCGCAATTACCGTATTGGCCTGATACTCGCTCAAATATTCTTGTTTGGCTGGTAGAAGAGAGTAACTACGACAAGAACATTGTCTGGGAACACTCCAACTCACTGTTAGCTGTAGGCTTACAAGCCAATGCAAAAGAGCGCGGTTTGCCTTTGATGTTTCCTGTTGGTGATTTTGATGATGTTACGGGAGTGGCCACCTCGGATTTGTGGGGCAGCTTTGTCACACCGATTAGCAACGCGAGTCAACGTTACCCTGTTGATGCTGTTTTGGTGATTAAGGCACAGTCTTCTGGATTACGCTGGACTTTGTATGATCAAAAACCAAACCAACTGACGAGCGCGCCAAAATCGCCTGTGAGTGGTTCGGTATCGGGCAACAGCGCGACGACTTCTAAGAAGCTTGTTGACCAAATCAGTAACTACTACGCGAGTAAGAGTGCAGTAACGGTTGCGAGTGAATCTTCGGAATCAATCTTAACGCAGTTTATCAGCCTGAATAACGCGCAAGACTTCTTCCAATTGGAGAATGCACTGAAGCGTCTAAACTCGGTGGCAAGCTTAGATATTCTACAAATTCAAAACAATGAAGTGACGTTCCGAATTCATTTGTTATCGACCCAACAAGAGTTTGAACAAGAAGTTGAAAGCATTCGCCAAGTCGCGAAGGTTGAAGAGTCTTATATCGAACCTGAAGTGAGCCCAGAATTTGAAGCGCAAGATAACATTATGTCTGTAGGCGATAACTCTGCTGTTGTTACTGATGCGATGGGCAATGAAACTACGCCAAGCGTTCAAGTGATGAAAGGCAGTGAGTTATCTACAGGTGCTGAGCTAACAAATACAACTGAGGTGACGCTAGGTGAATCTGACGAGGAAGCGCTACCAGTTACAGCGCCAGTACATGCTAAGCCAAGCTTGGTATACGAATGGGTTCGCTCGTAATCGTCTACCGACATGACAGATTGATATGAAATCATGAAAAAAGCCCTGCAAGAGAAATCTCGCAGGGCTTTTTGTTTATCTGTTGTCATGTCAGATCTAGAGCATCGAATCAATATTATTGCTCGAATTTAGCTTTCTCTTTCTTTTCTACTTCGGAAAGGCGCTTCAACTTGATGCCTAACTCTTTGGCTCTAAAACGGGTAAATAATATATTGCCTGCGAAGCCTAGAGTCGTCAAAAGCAGTTCTACAGCGGCTAACAAGCGCTCTCCACCGTCTACATACATAATAGTTAACGCGTGTAGGAAGTAGAGCATTAAGACGAAATTCGCCCAAGCATGCGTATAAGGTTTGCCCGATAATATTCCCGGTAATGGTAGTAACAGCGGTATAGCCCAAGCCATCGCCAGTGTTACATTACTGAGGTGAGGGTGCGGTGAAAGTGTCATCTGCCAAGCAACCACCCAGAATAAAAGCGACAAATTGCCCGTTAAAGCAAGGTAGCGAAATAGCTTGGTTTTGGGAGACATCGGTCTCTCTGACATATACATCATTGAGGCATTCCCTTCTGGTTAATAGCGATGCGCGCTACGCGTTTGCCTAGGTTTTTCGCCAACTCAATTTCTTCTTTGCTTAATGAAGCGCTCTCTCCAGTGCTGCTTGCACCGTAAGGTGTGCCACCGGTTTGAGTGGTGTGCAGCGCAGGTTCTGAATAGGGGATGCCCACGACTAACATGCCATGATGAAGTAGAGGCTGCATCATGCTTTGCTGTGTCGTCTCTTGACCACCATGTAGTGATGAAGAGGAAGTAAATACACAAGCTGGTTTATCGATGAGATCGCCATTAATCCATAACGATGTTGTGCTATCCCAAAAGTGCTTCATTGGCCCTGCCATATTGCCAAACCATACTGGGCTGCCGAGTGCTAAACCATCGCAAGAACGGAGATCTTGTAAGGTCGCAATAGGATCTGTTGGTTGATAGCGCGAATCCGGCTGCTCTTCTACCGTATACACGTTGTTCACCGTTCTTAGCATGGCTTCGCAGTTCGGGATGGATTCCACCCCTCGAGCGATTTGCCTTGCTAGCGCTTGGGTGTTGCCGTGTCGACTATAGTAGAGAACAAGAATGTTGATGCTCATATTGGATTACAGAATCTCTAGTACTTGTTCTGGTGGACGACCAATTTTTGCTTTGTTGTTCGCGACAACTACTGGACGTTCAAACAGTTTTGGATTCGTTGCCATCGCAGCGAAAAGATCTTCATCAGTCACTGATGCGTCACCAAGGTTCGCTTCTTTGTAATCCGCTTCTTTGGTACGCATCATGTCGCGAACACTCTCAAAACCAAGCTGAGTGAAAAGCACTTTCAGCTGTTCAACAGTCAAAGGCGTATCTAGGTATTTGATCACCTCTGGCTGTACGCCGTTTGCTTCAAGCAGTTCGAGAGTTTGACGGCTCTTTGAGCAGCGTGGGTTATGATAAATCACGACAGACATGGTTCTTCCTCATTATTGTTTTTGATTTAATCGTTCAGTCGAAGCCAACTGAGTGGCTTCTTATTGTGTAACGTCGAGCTTTCTTTGTATTTTGGCAACGAGCTTCGCTACCAGTCATTATACTTATTGCAACGATAAGAAGCGTTCGCGCTGTATCATTAGTTGATCAATTCGAGCGTCATAACGTGCTTGTTTTAGGCTGCCTAGTTCCGCGATTTGGCTCGCCTGCGTGTAGTACTGAATCGCTTTGTTCCAGTTGGCTTGCAGTGCCAAGATCTCTGCCCTAGCAGACAGTTCTTCATCGCTGTTACCAAGGTTTGTATTTGCCTTTGAAAGCAGGTACCACCCATTGGTGTCGTTCGGGTTATCGTGCGTGTAACGTTGCAACACGCGAACGGCTTCCTGTAGGTCTTCATTTTCGATCAGTGCATTGGCGTAGTTTATGGTTAGAACTGAGTTGTTTGGTTGACGCTCAAGTGCTGACTTAAGTTCTTTAATCGCAATCTCAGGCTTTTTCTGTTCAATGTGCAGATCTGAAATAGCATCCAGATAGAACAAGTTGGTTGGGTCGCTATTCATCAGCTTGGTCAGAATCGGTTCTGCTTTATCTAGTTTTTTTGAATCTAGGTAAACCAGTGCTTGTCCATACTCTAATGATGGAACCAAGGCTTTGGGGGCTTTCTTCAGCTTTCGCTCAAACCAATCAAGAGCTGCATCATTATTGATACCAGCATAGCGCGCAACAATACGGGCTCTTGTTAAATGGTAATCCAATGACGGAGCCAGTTTTAGTGGGGTATAGCTACGAGCACGAGCGCGTGAATCTGTGATTCGGTCTTCAGGCAACGGGTGAGTTAATAGCATTGGTGGCGGTGTGCTTGCATAGCGGTATTCATCAGCTAAGCGACCAAAGAAACGTGGCATCGCGTTTACATCGAACCCTGCTTTTGCCAGCGTGTTGATGCCAAAGCGGTCGGCTTCTTTTTCATTACTTCGGGTGTAGTTTATTTGGCTTTGCATGTTACCAGCAGTTGTTGCAGTGATCGCTGCGATACCGGCTTCTGGTGCTGCAATCGCTAATAATACAGAAGCGGCCAGTGCTGCGATGGTTGCAGGAGAGCGGCGAGCTTGATCTTCCATACTACGTGCTAAGTGACGCTGGGTAACGTGCGCGATTTCGTGCGCCAATACGGAAGCGAGTTCACTTTCAGACTGTGCATGCAAGAACAAACCTGAGTGCAAAGCAACATAACCACCAAAAAAAGCAAAAGCGTTGATGTTTCGGTCACGGATCATAAAGAACTGGAAAGGTGTCTTTACATCATTTGCGTTCGCAACAAGGCGATGGCCAAGCGTGTCAATGTATTGGTTTAGAACCGGGTCGTTTACGATAGGCTGGCTGCTTCTGATGATGCGCATGTAGGCATCACCATAGATAAGTTCTTGGTCGATAGTGAGTGTGCCGCCAGCCGCGGTGCCGATATCGGGAAGCTCCAAACCATTGGTATTTGCCAACGTTGGAGTGCTTAATGTAGCTGCGATGCATAAGCAAGCAATTGAGCGAGCGCGTTTAAACATATTAGTCAGTAATACTCCGTTTCTTCTGACAGTAAGACAAGTGCAATGCAAATTGGTTCTCTATCTGATGTAACCTTTATCAAGTGCGTGCGCTATCATGAAGGAAGATGAATGAATGATGGCGCGTTTTCAAAAACAGATTACAATACGACCCTTATAATAAGCATCGAGCTAAAGAATGACACCTAATATTCTAGATTTACGCCAAGAGCGCTGTCCAATGGCACTATTATTAGCCAAGCGTCACAGTGTAAAGTTAGAAGTAGGGCAATCATTGTCAATTTATGTCTCTGATAACAGCTCGATGAAAGATATTGTTACTTTTTTGTCTAAGCAAGCCTATGACGTCATCGTAGAGGTTTGCTCTAATTACCATCATCTCCTCGTCACTAAAAAGGAATTGCAGTCAAATGCTTGAAATGGTCAATCGTTGGTATAAACGACGTTTCTCTGATCCCCATGCTGTCAGCTTGGTTGCCATCATTCTCTTCGGCTTTATTACGATCTACTTCTTTGGTCACCTCATTGCCCCACTTTTGGTGGCTATTGTTTTGGCTTATCTGCTTGAGTGGCCGGTTACTCAACTTCAAAGACTCGGTGTTCCAAGAACCCCATCAGTGATGTTGGTGATTTTAATGTTCTTTAGCGTGATGTTACTTGCGCTGTTTGGTCTAGTACCAACGATTTGGGAACAGGTAGGTAACCTTATCAATGATATTCCAAGCATGTATGGTGGCTTACAGAAGTTCATCGCAACCATTCCTGAGCGTTACCCTGAACTAGCAAACCTGCAGATCGTAGAATCGATTGTGTCCAATGCGAAAAACAAAGCATTAGGCTTTGGCGAAAGCGTTGTGAAGGGCTCTTTAGCTTCTCTTGTTAGTTTGGCGACGCTTGCGGTTTACCTGATTCTTGTACCGCTGCTGATTTTCTTCCTTTTGAAAGACAAAGAAGAGATGATCAGTATGGCAAGTGGTGTTCTGCCTAAGAACCGTCGTCTAGCGACCAAGGTTTGGGTAGAGATGAATCAACAAATCTCAAATTACATTCGCGGTAAGGTGCTTGAGATTTTGATCGTCGGTGGTGTCAGCTACGTAACCTTTGCGATTCTGGATTTACGTTATTCAGCACTGCTGGCTGTTGCGGTTGGTTTCTCGGTATTGATTCCTTACATCGGTGCGGCGGCTGTGACCGTTCCAGTCGCGATTGTTGGCCTGTTCCAGTGGGGCTTAGAACCTCAGTTTTATTGGTTGCTTCTCGCTTACGGTATTATCCAAGCGTTAGATGGTAACGTGCTCGTTCCTGTTCTGTTCTCTGAAGCAGTGAACCTACACCCAGTAGCGATTATTGTAGCGGTGTTGGTGTTTGGCGGACTGTGGGGGTTCTGGGGAGTGTTCTTTGCGATCCCTCTAGCCACGCTAGTGAAAGCGGTTTGGAATGCCTTACCGAGTCACGCTCTCGATGATGACCCTGAACACCAATCGTAATTGAACGCGCTATCAATTTGAATGCGCTATCAATTTTAATAAGTACAAAAAGGCCGAATATCCATGATATTCGGCCTTTTGGCATTTGGCTTAGTAGTGAGTAGTGTATTTAGATTCGCTAGGTGCGAATTTAGAGAATCAACTCACTAAAATCAACATTAAGCTTCTGGATTGAAGTAGTCTAGAACCACTTCGTGGTGAGTCTTTGTTTTGAACTTGTTGAAGACATGTTCAATCTGACCTTCTTCATCAATTAGGAAGCTAATACGGTGAAGACCGTCGTACACTTTGCCCATAAATTTCTTCTCGCCCCAAACACCAAACTGTTCAGCAACACTGTGGTCTTCATCAGATAGAAGTGTGAAGTTCAGAGATTTCTTCGCAACGAAATTTGGTAAGCGTTTAACTGGGTCAACACTCACACCTAGAACAACCACATTCAGATCATCAAGCTGTGCTTTGATATCACGCAGGCCTTCCGCTTGCACAATACAACCTGGAGTCATTGCTTTTGGGTAAAAATAGAAAAGGACTTTTTTACCTTTGAAGTCACCAAGAGATACGATATTGCCATCTTGATCTGGAAGAGAAAAAGCAGGTGCTGGAACACCAGCCGTTAGCGTATTCATGATATTTCCTTTTTAAAAACTGTTTTTGATAAAGTTGAGCGAGCCTTGTACGGATAGGCTCTGACACAGCGCGTCGAATTCTTCTTGTAGCTGCATCAAATTACATTCTGATTGCACAGAAGCGGTAATAGAGATATGGAATTGGTCGTTGTCGAGCTGAACTTTAGATTTATTGATGGTTCGCGCACTTAACGAATCGAGGCCGATGTTTCGGTCTGCGAAGAACTGGGTAAACTGCTCGGTAAGGCCGATTTTATCGTCTGACTCAACGAACACCTCTACTGTGTAAGAGTTCTCAATAACATCATGAGTTGAGGTTCGCTTCATAATCGTAATCAAGTCGTGCTCTTGTCCAAGCAAGGGCAGGGTGGTTTCAACGCGGGTGATGTTGTTTGCCTTTCCAGACAGTAGCATGATAAGCGTAAATTCTTCGCCAAATTGAGCGATACGGCTATCAATAATGTTACAGCCTGATTGGGTGACTAAATGAACCACTTGGTTGCATACACCTGGGCGATCTGTGCCCACAGCTGTGATTACTAGATGTTGAGTCATAAAATCACGTCTCTTATATTCCATTGATTCATGCATGTTAGCACAGTTAGCTAGAGGAATAAGTGTGTGCTTGGGGCTTTTATGAGGTACTTTGCTTCAAATATGTAACAAGTAATAGGAATATTTAGAGTGTTCAAAATTCAAAGAGTGGTGTGAGAGTATTGCTTACTTGTTACTGACATCGAGTGCTGAGCTATTCGCTAGATTGAGTGTAGGTTACCCAAATTATAGGTCGAACGCGGTTATAAGTCGTTTTACCTCAAACATACGACAATATTTACTGCAGATGTTGCTGGTAAGCCACTTTAATGTCTTGTGTTTATTGATTGGCTTACAGTAACATGCAAAAAGAATAAATTAAGGGAGATAGACATGTTTTCAGGAAGTATCGTTGCGCTAGTTACACCATTTAATACAGATGGTGAAGTGGATTTCGACAGCCTTAAAAAGTTAGTTGATCACCATGTTGCAGCAGGTAGTGATGGTCTGGTTGCGGTTGGCACAACTGGTGAGTCTTCAACACTCACTATTGAAGAGCATGTCAAAGTCGTCAATAAGGTCGTTGAATTTGCTGATGGCCGTATTCCTGTTATAGCTGGTACGGGTGCAAACGCAACTCACGAATCTGTACTTTTCAGCCGTTTGCTCAATGGTTCTGGTATTGCTGGTTGCCTGAGCGTAACGCCGTACTACAACAAACCGACTCAAGAAGGTTTGTACCAACATTACAAAGCAATTGCTGAAGTCAGTGACGTTCCACAGATCCTTTACAATGTACCTGGTCGCACTGCGGTAGACTTGTTGCCAGAAACGGTTGCTCGCCTTGCAGAGATCGAAAACATCGTTGCACTTAAAGATGCGACGGGTGATCTCGAAAGAATTGCAATTCACCGTGAACTTTGTGGCGAAGACTTTATCTTACTAAGTGGTGATGACTTAACTGGTCTTGAATTTGTTAAGCGTGGTGGCGATGGCGTGATCTCTGTAACGAACAATGTTGCAGCTGCTGATATGGCGACTATGTTCAAGCTAGCGAAGGAGGGCAAGTTTGAGGAAGCAGAAGCGATCAATGAGCGTTTGATGCCTCTACATAAGAATTTGTTCGTTGAGTCTAACCCTATTCCCGTAAAATGGGCGGTTCACAAAATGGGTCTGATTGCTGAAGGTGGCTTACGTCTACCACTGACTGAACTGTCAAAACCAGCTCAACCTGTTGTTGCTCAAGCAATGACTGAAGCGTGCATTTACTAAAAACGTATAAAGCAATGCCGAAGCGAACCTTCGGCATTTAGGAGTATAAATGAAGTATTCTCACCAGCTAGTGATCGGTTCACTGGCTGTTTTCGTTCTTACAGCATGTTCTGGCAGCCCGACTCAACGTCGCCAAGCCAAAGATGATTTTGAATACTTAGAAACACCTGAGTTTTCACAATGGCAATTGCCTGAAGATGCTCAGCCTCAGTTTTACCCAAACTTTGATATCCCAAGCGGTGAATTCAGTGGTGGTACCGGTCGTCAAGTGGATATTCGTCCTCCTCAACAGGTTCTTGAACTGATCCCAGGTGCTCGTACTGAGCGTCAAAATGGTGAAGTGACGTTATGGCTCCTTCGTGCTGAAGAGGCTGACCGAGTATGGCAAACGGCTGTAGATATGCTGACCCAGCGTAATATCGGCATTCGTGAACAGTCAGAAAATGACATTGAGACTGATTGGGTTACGTGGGTTTCTGAAGATGAAGAAGTTGAGATTGGTAGCCGCTACTCTATCTCACGTTTTCAGGCGAACAATCGCCATGGTTTCAAGATTAACCTGATTGATTGGCGTGAAGGTTCTGAAGAGAAGCCAGTATCGGCAACCAATAAAGAACGCTACAACGCGTTCCTAACGAACCTAGTGATGGCGAGATACGATGCAGATCTTCGTGCTGAAGCGGCACTGAAAGCACAAGAGTTGGTGAAACGTATTCCTATTTCAATGGGGTCGGACCGCAGTGGTTTCCCTGTGATCATTGCTCGTACACCATACAATGTATTGTGGCAACGTCTACCTACCTTGCTACCGACGATGGGCTTCGAACTTGAAGAGCGTAACCAGTCTCAAGGTACAGTGAAAGCTAAGTATGCCGCGCCAGATGATGAATTCTGGGAAGAGATTGGCCTACAGCCTATTGACTTAGCGCCAGGTACTTACACCTTCTTGTTTGGTGATCTTGGCAACCGTACATCGATCAACGTAACGGATGCAACAGGTAAGCCTGTAGAAGAAGAGCTACTTAAGTCAATGGTACCGGTATTAGCACACGTTGCAGACCAAACCAAAGACAAGAAAGAAGCAAAATCTGAATAAGCACTGAGCAAATTTAGAAGAAAAAAAAGAGGACATACAATGTCCTCTTTTTTATGTTTGTTAGTCAGTGTTTTATGTGCGTGTTGTCAATTTATGTTGTTATTTCGCTAACAAGGAGTCACACGCACCTGACTTGTTGGGGCTAGCGCATCAAGGGCGTTAAGCTAAATGTTTTTGCTGTCAGTCGACTCATCTTTTTGAGCTTTCTCTTGGTTCTGTTTATCCAATTGATTGAGCTTGTCTAAGTCTTTTTCTGTTTTGTTACGACCTGTCAGATCCATATTAGCGGTCTGTTTGAGCGCAGCAATATTACCCACCACAACGCTAACCACGATGATGATGATAACCCAAGGGTTTGTAAGCCACTCTAACATAAGCGCTCCTAATGACTGATATTCGCCACGAAGCGCGCATAGATCTCGTCTAGCTGCTCCGCAATAATTTCATACCCTAATATTGGCTTAGATTGGAGTTGCTTGCCAAGTAAAGTGGGAGATAACTGTGATAAACACAACTGTGAAACTTTACGGTGGCTTATATGCCAAGGTTCTATCGCCACACCACCAAGGTCTTGGCTGTAAGGAAAGAAGAATCCAAACTGAGATGCGTTGGCAGACAGCCATTGGTAAAACACTTGCTGGTGGCCAGTGAGGTATTCCCATGGTTCCAGTTGTAGCTGAGTCCCCTCAGGTAAGTGATTACGAGCAAAGACATCAAAGTCACAACCCCAATGGTGACGACTCGCTCCGGGAAGCGCAGACCACCTAAGAATCGCCGACAACTTTTGATGTTCACTGAGTGTTGAAGCATCCAGTGGTTGGCTTTCTGAGTCTAATATCGGTGCTTCACCAGAAAACTTGCGGTTCCAAATCAGAGATTGCCTTTCATAGTCGCGAAAGCCACTGGCAATCTCCATTTTAAAACCAGCGACTTGAGCAGCTTCAATCAAATTGTTTAGGTCATCTTTGACATCACTGTGGACCAAGAAGGTTTTGCTGCCAATCAGGCTAGGTTCCAGATGAGAATCTGATTGTCCGGTAAGCTGCTCTGGTGTCATAACGTGTCTCTCAATAATTAGATGCTATTAATCGCTGATGAAAGAACTATTTAGCGAACAGGTTCACTAGTGTTCTTTCGTACATGTCGGTTAGTTTCTCTAAATCAGCCACTTTCACGCACTCGTTAACCTTGTGAATGGTTGCATTCACAGGGCCTAGTTCTACCACTTGTCCTTTCATGCGCGCAATAAAGCGTCCGTCAGAAGTACCACCTGTGGTAAGCAGTGCTGGCTTGACATCATTCACGTGACCTACTGCATCGACAATAGCATCAAGCAACGAGCCTGCGTCGGTTAAGAACGGGTCGCCATTGAATGTCCATTTTAAATCGTATTCGAAATCGTACTTGTCGAGTGTATTTGTGATTCTTTCAACGATGATGTCGTTGTTTAACTCTGTGCTAAAGCGAAGGTTAAACTGAACATTAAATTCACCAGGAATCACGTTTGATGCGCCAGTGCCCGCACTTACATTTGGGATCTGGAAGCTGGTTGGTGGGAAATAATCATTACCTTTGTCCCACTCGGTCGTCGCCAATTCATTGATCGCAAGCAGGGAGCTGTGTACCGGGTTGTTCGCAAGGTGAGGGTAGGCAACGTGACCTTGTGTGCCTTTAATCGTTAGATCGCCAGTGATAGAACCACGACGGCCGTTCTTTACGACATCACCTACGTACTCAGTACTTGATGGTTCGCCAACAATACACATGTCGATGTTCTCACCACGAGCCATCAATGCTTCGACAACGCGCACTGTCCCGTTGATGAACGGGCCTTCTTCATCTGACGTGATAAGGAAACCGATTGAGCCTGTGTGATCAGGGTGCTTAGCAATGAACTGTTCTACAGCCACAACCATTGAAGCCAGAGAACCTTTCATATCTGCCGCGCCGCGACCGTGTAGGAAACCATCTACGATAGTCGGTTCAAATGGCTTAGTGTTCCACTGCTCAATTGGGCCTGCAGGTACAACATCAGTGTGACCAGCAAAAGCAAATAGGGGGGCTTCGGTACCACGGCGAGCCCAGAAGTTCGTCGTATCTTCAAATACCATCACTTCGATTTCGAAACCTAGCGCTTTTAAGCGTTCAATCATCAGGTCTTGGCAGCCTGCATCTTCTGGTGTTACCGATTGACGGCTGATTAGGTCTTTTGCCAGAGCCAAAGTTGGGCTGTCTGTCATCCTTGAGTTCCTTGTTTAAATTAAACGTCTAGTCATTAATTTCAGGCGTTGAACAGGGGAAGTTCAACGCTTTGTTATCTGTTCTAATACAGCTGATTACGCAAAAATAGCAGCGTATTGATCAGCTTTGAAGCCAATATGAAGCTTGCCATCGACTTTCAAGATAGGGCGCTTGATCATTGCTGGTTGTTCAACAAGCAGAGCAACGGCTTTTTCTTCCGTTAGCGTGTCTTTTTGCTCTTGAGAAAGTTGGCGGTAAGTCGTCCCACGTTTGTTTAGCACAAGCTCCCAACCAAGCTCTGAACAGAAGCTTGTTACCAACTCTTCGGTGATGCCTTGTTTACGATAATCGTGAAATTCGAACTCAATACCTTCAGCTTCTAGCCATTTTTTTGCTTTTTTGATGGTGTCGCAATTCGGAATGCCAAACATAGTGATAGTCATTATTCTTCCTTTGGGTGATTTTATTTCGTTGTTATGAGTTGAATCCTATCAGGAAGCGGCAATTCAGACAAAATAGAGTGAGGAATATTTCATAGAGTGAAAAAAAACAGTAAGAAAATGTCACTATTGGAGACTTATTGATCAGCCTCAACATGTTGTCAGCAAAAAAAGAAATAATTGAGTTGCACATATATAGGAGGTGTCAATGGAGTTGAGTCCTGTTTTTGCAAGGCGGCTATATTTAGCATTGTTAGTGGAAAGCCTTGATAGGCCAAATGTGCCTAAACTCATCGAAAAAACGGGGTGGCCTCGTCGTACTATTCAAGATGTACTCAAGGCGTTACCGGGGATCGGTATTGAACTTATGTTTGTTCAAGATGGGCGACGTCATAATGATGGCTATTACCAATTATCCGACTGGGGGCCATTTGACAGTCAATGGGTTATCCAGCGTAAAGGCGATATAGCAACAAGCCTTGGATTTAGTGCATAAGCCAGCGAAAGCTGGCTTTCTTCTTTCTTCTCCTTACCGATTAGCGATAAGTCGAATTAGCGACACCGATAAGCGGTGCCCAACATGGTTACGGAAGTCGCAAAATCT
The DNA here is from genome assembly GCF_000272405.2 of Vibrio tasmaniensis 1F-187. Lineage (GTDB taxonomy): Bacteria > Pseudomonadota > Gammaproteobacteria > Enterobacterales > Vibrionaceae > Vibrio > Vibrio tasmaniensis_A. The sequence goes on along the minus strand of NZ_AJZM02000307.1, from coordinate 3,684 downwards.
TGGGGAAGTGTGAAAATTACGGTGTCCGCACCTAATCCAATAGCATTGGACTTTAGCTCATTCATTGCGCCTTGAATTAGAGTGTCGTTCGGGTAAAACAGGTAACTATACCAGTGACCTTCGCTGCCGGTCACTTCGCCTTTATATTCGCACTCGTTGATATCAATCAGTCCGTGGTAATCCATTTGTACTTGGTCAGATTCGCTATGTGGGACTGTTGTCGGTGTCGTGCACCCAACTAATATGCCTGTCATAGCTAAAGCGACTAATTCTTTTTTCATACATTTATCCTGCTATTTCATCAAATAAATCGCGAAACCTACCCAGCTTGCGATCAATAGTAACCACGACAATTTGTTGGCGTGATTTGATGTTGTTTCAACAATTGTGTCTACATTGTTCTCTTCGTCTAGATTAGTTTGTTGAGTTTGCTTCTCTTTCTGTACGCGTTTTCTTGCTTTATCGGCTTGGCGGCTGCGTTCTTTTTGCTGTTTCTTATAAAGTGCGATGCCTTTTTCGATACCTTGAGCAATTAATTTTGTTTGTTCTTTGGTTTGAGCTGGCTTTTGCGTCGCTTTGGCTATCTTCAGTGCTTCTTGTTGAGATTCAACAGACGGTGTATTAGTTTTCTTTTTCATACTGAGTTCGACAATTAAAACGGATTAACCAATAAGATAACGCAAACCTAGTTAAGTATGAATGATTTGCGTTAAAGTGTTGGTTTGAAAACAAGTGAAAGTGAGAGTTGTGCGGTACTCCATAGAACAATACGATAAACACGGCTTTTTGAAAGCCCCAATCTTATTATGGTTAGGTTGGCTGTTTCTTGCGAAAGCTTTGGTCGTTTTCATTGTTGCGGGCGCAAGCCGAGAGTCGGGAACGGATATTCTTGAGACCATCTATCCAGACCACCAGATGTTTTATGTCGGGATTGCGTTGAGTGTCCCTAGTTTGTTATTGATGTGGTTGTTTGGACTAAGATCTCCAGATAGAAAGCGCCTTAACAAAGTCGTGTCATGGGGGCGTTGGGTTACCATGATGGCTATCTTGGCACAGGGCTCCCATACAATTTATTTAATCTATTTGGATAACGGATGGTTCCGTTGGTCAAATGCTATCACCCTATTATTGCTCCTCTGGTTAGCGCTTTATTTAACCAATAGCCATGCCGCTAGGGATTGCTTTAAAGTGGTTGAGCACGAAGACTGATTCTCATCAAAACATTTGTACCATTCACAATTATACTTAGAAGCTAAAACTGGAAGGAATAATCTATGCTTAATGTTTTAAATGAGCAGCCTAACGTTCAAAGTGCTATTTTGCCTGAAGCTGGGCCTTTCGCTCTTTACGTTCAACTTAAAGTGAACGCTAATACTGCTAATGTACTAGCAGAAATTCAAAAGCTTCCGACTCTAATCGACGAGCTAAACCAAACTCAACCTGATGCGAACCTAACGGCGTCGATAGCGTTCTCAAAAACTTTTTGGGATAAGTTCGAGCAAGCTGCTCCCTCTGATCTAATTGATTTTCCTGCGCTTGGTGAAGGTGATATCACAGCACCGAGCACACTGTCTGATGTTCTGATTCACTGTCATTCAAACCGACATGACCTACACTTCTTCATCCTACGTAAATTGCTATCTGAAGTAGCTGCGGACGTGGAAGTGGTAGATGAAACTTACGGTTACCGTTTCCTAGACTCACGTGACATGACTGATTTCGTTGATGGCACTGAAAACCCGAAAGACGCGCAGCGTGCTGAAGTGGCGATTGTGCCTGAAGGTGAATTCGCAGGTGGTAGCTACGTAATGGTGCAGCGTTTTGTGCATAACCTGCCAGCTTGGAATAGATTAAACGTATCGGCACAAGAGAAAGTGGTTGGCCGTACCAAGCCAGATTCGATCGAGCTAGACGATGTTCCAGCGGCGTCTCACGTTGGCCGTGTGGATATCAAAGAAGAAGGCAAGGGTCTTAAAATCGTTCGTCATAGCCTGCCTTACGGCACAGCAACGGGCGATCACGGCTTACTGTTCATTGCTTACTGTAACGTTCGTCATAATTTTGATGCGATGTTAGAGAGTATGTACGGCGAAACAGATGGCAAAACAGACCAACTGCTTCGCTTTACTAAAGCCGTTACTGGCGCTTACTACTTTGCTCCTTCAGCTGAGATGTTGAGTGTACTAACGATTAAGTAAGTCGTCTCAAATAGAATAAACAAAGGGAGCCTCATGGCTCCTTTTTTTTAAAGTTTTATATAAATAGGTCGATACAAGAGCAATCGTAAGTTTTATTCATCTTTTTGTAAGTGAAGGTCTATGGCTATAACTGTTAATACGAATGTTTCAGCATTAGTGGCTCAGAGGAATCTCTCTAATGCCAATAACATGCTGAACCAATCTTTGGAGCGCTTGGCTTCAGGGAGTCGTATTAATAGTGCAAAAGACGATGCTGCTGGCTTACAAATCTCCAATCGATTAGAAGCACAGATGAGCGGCATCGATGTTGCGGTTCGAAATGCTAACGACGGTATCTCCATTATGCAGACAGCAGAAGGGGCGATGAATGAAACCACCAATATCATGCAACGCATGCGAGACCTGTCACTGCAAGCGACTAATGGTTCGAATAGCCAATCGGAAAGGACGGCTATTCAAGAAGAAGTAACCGCCTTAAATGATGAGTTGAACCGAATTGCGGAAACCACTTCATTTGGTGGGAAAAAGCTCCTTAACGGCAGTTTTGGTAGCTCGTCATTTCAAATCGGTGGTAGCTCTGGTGAGGCGGTGCAGATAGGTTTGAAAAACATGCGCACCGATGATATCAACATGGGCGGCTTTAGCTATGTTGCCAATGGCATGGCAAGTGACTCGTGGGAAGTTAAATCCAACCAGACAGATATGACGATGGCGTTTACCGATCGTTTTGGTCAGCCTCAAGAGATCAACATTAATGCCAAGGCGGGCGATGACATTGAAGAGCTAGCGACTTATATCAATGGTCAAACGGATCTGGTTTCGGCTTCCGTCAATGATGAAGGGCAGCTTCAGATCTACATGTCAGGCGAAGACACGGCAGGCACGATCTCTTTCTCAGGCTCGTTAGCCAGTGAGCTTTCGATGTCGGCGGGTTATTACGAGTCAGTCGATGATATTAATGTCACTGATGTTGGTGGAGCACAGCGCGCCGTGTCTATTTTGGATACAGCGATGAAGTATGTTGATAGTCACCGTTCTGAACTCGGGGCGATGCAAAACCGCTTTGATCATGCGATTAATAACCTTGAAAATGTTCATGAGAACTTGGGGGCATCAAACAGTCGAATCAAAGATACAGACTACGCCAAAGAAACCACTCAAATGCTCAAACAACAAATACTGCAGCAAGTCAGTACCACTATTTTAGCTCAAGCTAAGCAAGCGCCGAACTTAGCTTTAACGCTGCTAGGCTAATAAATTAGGTCAATTCTTATAAAGGTATTCTCGGTTAACTAAAGTCCTTTGGTTAATTAAAATACAATATTTCCCCCGGCTGACTTTTCGACAACTTTAGCCTTTTTCTCATCTTTTTTTGATAATTTCACTGCCAGTCACGCTTTCTTATCCTTTCTCGCTATTTCTTTAATTTTGTTGCTTTTTTTCTAAAGGTTTCAGCATTCACGCCGTTATTAAAAGTAACTTAGAG
>NZ_AJZM02000306.1 GCF_000272405.2 Vibrio tasmaniensis 1F-187 | reverse complement strand
CTAAATCAATGGTTTATATGTTAACCGTGAAACTAAAAGTCTTGAATGCTTAGGGTATATGTCTTTTTCTAATGAATTTCATTTTAATATGCTAGTTCTATCAATGTAAATAGATCGCTATCATTACCAATATAGTAACCAAATAGGACATATATATCTGATCTTATGGACGTAATAATGGTGTTATTTTTATAACTACATGATATTTGGTTGGTTTGTTTTGTTGGTGCAATTGGTTTCACTGTTTTATTTTAAACATATAACGTTAACATATGAGGAACAAGAACAATGAACTAGAGGAATGTAAAGTGTATCAAGAATTGAGCCAACTGTTAGATGACATTGGATATGCATTTGATAAGCATGAGCTGAAGATATGTACTATCAGAGCTCAAAAAAACAAAGTTATAAAAGCGATGATTGTAAAGGCAAAAGAACTAAATTTTGATATTTCGTCAAATCTATCGAAAAGTGTCTTGTCAGCGATAGTTAGTCAGGAAGACATTAACGAGCAACAAGCGATTGACGTTTTGACGAAGTATGTAATTAGCGACAATATAATTCAAAGAGAAATGAGAGAGAGCCTTTTCCTTGCTGCGATGAGGAAAAGCGAAGAGTTTCATATTGTTATGCTATTGAATGGAGAAGGGGTAAATCGTGTTATCTGAAGAAATGCTTTATGAAAGAACCAAAGAAGCGCTGCGATGCGCACGCTTGCTTGAGCTTGATACATCCCAACAATTTATTAGAACATGTTTGAGTGCTTGTGTGGCTGATAAGCGTATTCATATTAACAATATTGGTGAGGTATTAAGCCATTCAATTGCTTATCCGAGTAAATTATTAGCTGGTGCATATGAGTCCAGTGAGCTTCATCGGTCCATAACCCCTGTCTTAGAAAAACTCTCTCAATAGTATTTGTCTGAGTGGCAAAAATGTCACATCAAAAGTAGTTGCTTGGGCCTAATCTGGCAGTCATTATTTTTTAAGCGATGTTTGTCAGATTGAACCTAAGGCTGAACTTTTTACGGTTTACGAGCTAACAGTGTATCTAGTGAATGTTAGTTGCCACTTTTTATCCACATGATTACTCGCCCTGAATTTTATAATCAATACGCATTTGACTCACCAAGATCGTCATCGTTTATTTCTTGCAGGTAAATTAGTCGACTTTGTTTTTGTTTCGCTTTTCTTTCCCTTGTGGTTTGTCGTTGAACGCTTGCAGATACAAGCGTAGGCGGAGAGACATCAACTTTCTTAAAGTTGAATTGATGAAGGCTGTGGAGCTCAAAGCCGGAGAGATACCAGCTTTATTATTGGGTTAATCATTTCAATCCAAGTGAATAACTCCCTTTTTAGCTAAGGGCTTAGGTCCAGTTAGAATTAAGGTGCTTAAATCTCACAAGCCTGTGTCGTTTTGCGATATTCTGTGGGCGTCATGTCGTAAAATTTTTTAAACAGCGACCTAAAATGGTTTGTGTCACTGTAACCAACTTGCTGGGATATTTGTTCTATGTTTAAGCTGGTAGTGTCCAGCTTGTCTCTCGCTAATACCACTCTAATACGTTGTATGTAGTTCATTGGAGATTCGCCAGTTGCTGCTTTGAAGCGACGTTTCATTTGCCTTTCACTCAAAAAACTTTTCTCTGCACACATAGCGACAGATAGCCTGCTTGGGTCTTCATTGTGCATCCACTCTTGTAACCGATCAATCAAACTGTCGCTATGTTGATGGTATTGAGCAAAGCTCGTTAAACAAATTCGCTTAATTTTTGAAACATCACCTCCTAAGTACTGTTCACATTTAATTCTTTGGGCCGTGCCTAACAAAGCATCAATTAACAAAATTGTTGCAGCAAAGTATTCTTTAATGCTGGAGGTGCAAATATATCGGTCTTCATGAGTTATTTTCAAGTGTGGTTTGAATTTTACTTGGGGGAATTGATTTCGAAAATCTTCAGCATATACCCAATGTGTAGTTGCGCTTCGTTTGTTTAAAACCCCAAGCTCAGCCAGAAGAAATGTCCCCGTACATAAAGAGAGAACAAATTCACACTGCGTAATTTGTTTTTTTAGCCAATATTTAACCTCTTTGGGTAAGACATAAGACCCCTTATTTATGTCACCACAAGCACCTATTATTAAAATGTCGGTATGTTCGACGGATTCCCAATGCGTACTACTGTTAATTGTTAGCCCCCCTAAGAATTGAGTCGGCCCCCCTGTGACTGATACATAACTGACCTGTGGCGCTGGTAATCCTGCTTGCATTGAAGCAATTGTCAGCATTTCGATTGGTCCCGAAATTGCTGTGATTGGGCTTCCTTCTAACAAGAGTGCAGTAATCTTTAAAGGTTCTCTTTTTCTGATCATGAGTATTACGTTTCTCAAATATGTCCTATTTGCTAGTACTATGTCCATAAACCCTTAAGAACACTAATAAACAAATCCGAAATTTAAATTACTCGTCATTAGATTGATTTTAAATGAATAAATTAAGTCATTGATATTTAAATGTTTATAATCAACATGTTTAGTTATAACTAAATCTGTTGATGATTTAGATTGATTACTCTAATTAATCGGCCGTGATACACTGGACACTGCCGGTCAATAAACTGGAATAACAGAAAATATACTTATCTTGGTATAAGGTCTGGAAAAATTGTTCCGATGAATTCTCAATCAAGTGTGCTTCAGTGAAATCAAGTTCTGTTGAGGGAGTGTAGTTTGCGCTACGTAGCGCGTTGGTTGTCGAAAAGAGGTCTGCACCCCAGAAATAAACGGAGTAATAGATGTTGAGGGCTTTGTTTTCGCCTTCGGATAATAAGCTACAATGCGCATCGTGAACTCCTCCCCACAGATGATCTACGGTAATTACTTCTTTGAAGGAGTCGACTTCAAATTTTTTATATGTACGACCATGAGAAAATAACATGATGTTGTTTCGACCATCTAAGAATAGAGGATGATTAAGGGTATTTATCCATGAGATAAACGTAATGACGAGTATATTTGCCAAGACCAGAAAAATAATGGCTTTACCGACATTGTTCATTAATTTCCTCTCTTACTTGCTCGATTGAATAGTCTCGGGAAAAACTAAAATTCATTGTGTTGTGTTCATGTAAATTATTAGGTTGATAAACACACGATACATAGAGTTGCTCAGGGTTTTCAGAAATATAGAGCATACGTAAGTCACTTGAGTATCTCCCTTTGAGGTCATTGAAACGTTTATCTCCATTTTTAGTATCAGTAAAATAGTACGTTACGCCCAAATGTTCACGCTGGTTCCATTGAATACGATCTGTGGTGCTATTGTAATATATGATCCGCGTTAACCAAGTGAGACTAACTAAAAATAACAGTGAGAGAGTCAATAGAATGAATCTTTGAAGGTATTGTAGATGGGCCGATAGACTGGTCTTCTCATGGTCTTGAGGTTGGAGAGTGTCTGGGATTATTTCTGAACTAGGTGTTGATGAGTTGTTTTGTTCAAGAACTATTGGCACCTCAAGGCTTATTATGTTGCTTACCAGTAAATAACCATGCTTTGGGACTGTTTTTATAATATTTTGTTGTCGGCCATTGTCACCTAAAGCTATACGTAGGTGGGCTATAGACTGAGTTAAACTAGCTTGCGAGACGACTCGCCCTGGCCAAGCCACGTCGATTAGGGTACTTTTTAAAACGGTTTCGCCTTGATTTTGACATAAAAGCTCTAAAATTTTGCAATCTGTAGAGTGCAATTTTTTGCTCTCCCCATTACTTTGGTTAGTTAGCTGGCGCCTAAGGGTTGGATTAAATATCCACATGCTATGTTGTTTTCTTGTCATTGACGTCAATTTTTTCTTTATTTTCAGATATATTGACACATTGAACTGAGTTGTTCGACAGTTGGATGTAACAATATTGGTGGGAGGTTTCTAACAAAGTTTGAAAATTTTCTTCGCCGCCATCAAAGAGCGCATGTTGCTCTGGTAAATCAAAATATTCTGTTTCTGGAGTGTTAACCAGTTGATTTATATATTTTATGGAATAAATGGATTTCGGCCAAAAGGTAATAAGAAATTGTGTGTCCAGTTTTTTTCCATTGTCGAAATGGATAGAAGCCATTAATAGAAATCGGTTCCATAGATAAGGTTTTAAGTGATAGTCGATTTTTCTGTATTTCTTATCTCCCATTTGCTCACCGTAAGTCAGAACTGTTTTACTTATTTGGGTATTAACGTTTTGAGCAAAACTAGGAATAAACGATGCATTGAGAAAAATTTGAATAGGCAACAAGGCAAGTAAAAAGACAACGCTAAGCAAATAGTGTTTATTGGCATTTTTGTACAATATCATTGCTAATCCCCTCTATAGCGCGCTTAACATCAATGGAAAAGTTGATGCTTTGGCCGTAAGGTGATGATGCATTCTGGTGAATGCAACTTACATAAATCCTAGTTTTATTTGAAGCAATATAAAAATTCACATTGTTTAAAGTAGGGTGCCTAATCAGCTGTTCTAAGAGTTGTTGACTATGAAAATCGTTGTTCTTGATCGTAAAGGTGTTAGTTTGAGAGTTCAACCTTGACATGTTCAGTTTAGGTTCGCTTTGTGAAGGTATGAACAAAAACCAAAACAGTAAACAGTTCATGCTGACTAATAAAACTATTACGCCAGCTTGCCAAGAACATTTAAGCTTAAAAGCCACTACCTTATCAGGTCGCCTAGTCTCGGGTTGGGCTTGGTTAGTTAAAACTAGAGCTATTTTATTATAAGCGACAAAGTAACCGGCTTTAGGTACGGTTCGAATGATACATTGTGCTTCCACTGTATCATTCAAAGCTAAACGTAATGATGCAATGGCGTGTGTGATACTGGCATCTGAAACAAATTTCCCCGGCCAAATTTTTTTGTGAATTTCAGATTTAGTTACGACTCGATGGTTATTCGACAGTAAGAGCAATAATAACTGGCTTTCTGTTTTTGTTAGTCTCTTTTCTTCACCTGATATTTTATTTCGAAGTTGAGAGTGTTCATGAGGTCTAAAATCCCACATAGATAGCTGCATACCTATACTTGGTGTTGTTTTTAAATGAAATATTACAAACTTACCAAATTATTCAATAGACAACAACTAGTAAAATAGTATGAACTCGAGTTTATAATAAGAATTGATTATAGGCGTTGAGGGCAATTTTGCTTTGTTTTTTAACGAGAACTTTGAAAGGTATACTTAAATCAGCACAGTTACTTCCATTTATGTGTCTGGTTTCATTGAGATGCGTTGATGCCTTCCTCTTGTGAGTTCGTATGTATAATGATATCGACTCTACTTGACTAATCTATGGGATTGCATCGGTGTACTATTGGAGAGAGGCAGTTGTAACTAAGTTGATATTAT
>NZ_AJZM02000305.1 GCF_000272405.2 Vibrio tasmaniensis 1F-187 | reverse complement strand
CTAAATCTCACTTCGCACTAAGTGAATTATGGAAAATGAATGGACGTTAGCCCTAATAATCACGAACAATGCAATAGCGGCCTAGTTTTTAGAAAAAATAGATTTCACTGCAATAACAAGTAGCGCTGAAACCTGAGCTACCGTACCACCGATCAACGCAAGAAGAACTTCTGTAGTAACAATCCTTCCCTCAGCGTTTATTAACTTTTTAGCTAGTAAATCAGAATCTGACTGCAATATATTCTGAACTATATCGATAACAAACCAGTTCATTGCTGCCACTAATACAACTAACGCCAACGTAACCGAGTGTTTTTCTCCAGCGATCATGAGTTCGATCTTTCTCGTGTTGGATGCCTTCAACAAAGTCTTTAGGTGTCGTCAAAACTGAATTCACCCGAGGCTCATTGAAATCATTCAAAGACTCACCTTTATTATTTTTATTCATTTCCCAAACCTCTAAAACAAAAAAAGGCCAAGGTTAATTTAAATTAACCTGACCTTTTCGACTTTTTAACCTTTTACATTACGAAGCCTGAATTTTTCTGGCTTTCATCAAAATAGGCATGCGCAATGCAAAGAACTGCTTTTCCTTTCTATCAATGGCAGCGATTTCATGACCATGCTCACTCTCTTCAAGAGCCCACTCGGACCGTTAGGGCATTATTGAAAAGCTCTTTTCGAGTGCTGATATCGCACTTAGCCATCATTGCCTCCAATTCTTTTACCCTATCCTCGGTAAAGTCAAATTGCATACGTACATTTTTCATAAGCGCTCCCATTAAATAAACGGCAGTGTTTGATATCCATTTTTAATAATAGAGAATAACAACAGGCTTTCGCCAAATATCGATTTTTACTTTTGTGTATATAATCAAGATATTAATTATTGAAACTACACACTCTAACTAAATGAGTTTTAGCCAGGTCACAACATTGCGCCTGGCTAAAACCCTAGGGTTCACAAGAGTCAACACCAGACAGCCACTCTTTAAGCTCTAACTCTCGAGGCTTCCCCTCAGTAAAGTCAAAAAAGTGGTCGCTAGCGCCCTCAGGACAACCCGTCTCATTCATAGAGCACATAGTTAAATCCTTAAATATTAACAACCGTCTCGGTTATACTCATATAATACTCATTTTAGGAGTGCTGTCAATGCTGAACACTTCTAATTTACAACTGACGATGAACTCTTTGCTTGTGAAAACAACGGAATCAGATGTTCACTATTCCTGTTATGTTCAATCGAGTGACTTCGTAACGAAGACCGGCTCCCAATAGGGAGCCGGTCTTGTGCTTAAATCTGAGTTCGTAGAAAGTGCCGTTACGTTAAATTCAAGCAAAAACTACACATATCTAAAACCTGTTCTACACTCATAAGGCAGATCAACATGAGCTTTTCATATGACATCCTTGCAAAAACCACCTCCGTTCAGGAGGTGTTTTTTTATCTAAATCTCGGTACAGATTAAGTGCCGTTATGGTAAATCAAACAACTTCTTCCCAATCTGCATCAAGAATATTTCCTCTTCCTTGATGCATTAAGAATGATGGGTGAACATTCCATCGATGTCCCGAATCATCTAAAACCAGAAATTGTCTTTTTATTTTTTCGAATCACGACTCCACTCACACCATCTTCACCAGGAGGTTCAAAGCGAACCTTATCCCCAATGGGAAAGGTCATTTAATAAGACCGGATGTATTTTGGACATCGATCTCTTTTAGCCGTTCAACAACTCTATGGTTAAGCTCTAGTAGCTCTTTTTTTGTTAACTTGTTTAAATCAAAAATAAATACGTACTCAGACGATACAGTGATAATTTATAATGAATGAACAAGACCTATATGATCAAGCCGTCACGCTACTGGCTAAACGTGATTATGCCTCTGGTGAAATAAAACGATGCTTAAAGCGTTACTCATCAGATGAAGATTCAATAAACTCAGTAATGGATCGCCTTATCTCGCATCATTACCTCGATGACTCAAGGCTCATCGAAAAGGAGATAAAGAAACAACTCGCCAAACGTCATGGACCAAGCCGAATTAAACAAGAGCTAAGACAAAAAGGGCTAGAGTTACTTGCTATAGAACAGGCCTTAGAAGATCTGGATGTGGATTGGTTTGAACTAGCAAAAGAACTGAGAATAAAGAAATTTGGTGATGGACCTTCCAACAGACCCCAAAGAGAAAGCTAAGCAGATCCGTTATCTTCAATATCGAGGACACACAATGGGTATCATCATGGAACTGCTATCAAATTAAAAACTTCCAATAGAGGTATTTTATGGATTTACCCCTACGCATGTGAAAATTCACGATCCAAGAACGGCTCCCAATCGGGAGC
>NZ_AJZM02000304.1 GCF_000272405.2 Vibrio tasmaniensis 1F-187 | reverse complement strand
TTCAAGTCTTGCAAGGGGAGCCAAATTCAGAAAAAAGCTCAATCGAAAGATTGGGCTTTTTTCGTATATAACTGCGACTAACTTGTTCCAAGTTAATATCACACCCGAATCGTCGGACCGTGCTACCCGCCCGCGTTTAAGTCTCGACAAGGGGGCCAAATTTAAAGAAGCCGCATCACTCGATGCGGCTTTTTGCGTTTTAACGTACTCACTTTCCTAAAAGCCCTCCGAGCAACAGCCCTGAGTTAGCAACAATCAATTGACTCAAAAGTTCGCTATTTACTTCAACCAATTTCGACCTTTTGGCCGAAAACAAAAGTGAAATCACTGAGTACTCAAATGATCAGACAAAGATCATTGTGATATACCGCTGCACGCTCACACCATCAAAATCTATGTCTATACTTACTGCAGCTTTGGTAATCAATCGATTACCTGATGTTTTTTTCACCAAGTGTCTAAATCCCTAGTGATCCTTGGTTGTTATTAGGTGAGCAAAACAGGATAATATCGGGATCGGAATCTCAAGAATTAATCCATTATGACCGAATACCTTTTGTTGTTGGTTGGCACAGTGCTAGTCAATAACTTTGTGCTAGTGAAGTTTTTAGGGCTATGTCCATTTATGGGCGTCTCCAAGAAGTTGGAGACTGCTATTGGCATGGGCCTCGCGACGACTTTCGTTCTAACGTTAGCGTCGGTATCTGCATACCTAGTAGAAACCTACATCCTTACCCCTCTGGGTATTGAATACCTGCGTACCATGAGTTTCATCTTGGTTATCGCGGTGGTTGTTCAATTTACGGAAATGGTCGTTCACAAAACCAGCCCGACTCTATATCGCCTGTTGGGTATCTTCCTGCCTCTTATCACCACCAACTGCGCGGTGTTAGGTGTGGCACTTTTGAACATCAATGAAAACCACAACTTCATTCAGTCGATCATCTATGGTTTCGGCGCGGCTGTTGGTTTCTCTCTTGTTCTGATCCTATTTGCTGCGATGCGTGAGCGTATTGCGGTTGCTGATGTTCCTATGCCATTCAAAGGTGCATCGATTGCGATGATCACAGCAGGCCTAATGTCTCTGGCATTTATGGGCTTTACTGGGTTGGTGAAATAAGCATGAGCACCATCTTAATTGCAATCATTGCACTCGCCGTTTTAGCCGCCGTTTTTGGCGCTATCTTAGGCTTTGCTTCTATCCGCTTTAAAGTAGAAGCCGATCCGATCGTTGATCAAATCGACACTATATTGCCGCAAACTCAGTGTGGCCAGTGTGGCTACCCAGGTTGTCGCCCATACGCAGAGGCGATCGCTAACGGAGATAAGATCAACAAATGTCCTCCCGGCGGCCAAGCAACCATTGAGAAGCTTGCAGATTTAATGGGCGTAGAAGTTGAAGACTCCGCTCATGACTTAGATAACAAAGTAAAAACCGTTGCCTTCATTCACGAAGATATGTGTATCGGCTGTACTAAATGTATTCAAGCCTGCCCTGTTGATGCCATTGTTGGTGGCACCAAGGCACTTCACACAGTAATCAAAGATGAATGTACAGGTTGTGATCTATGTGTCGCACCGTGCCCTACTGACTGTATCGAAATGATTCCAGTGGCAACAACGACTGAAAATTGGAAATGGCAGATGAACATCATTCCTGTTACTGATATCACTAACCAAGCAACTGATGCGACCGCGTCAGAGCCTAAGGCATAGGGTTAGTATGATCTCTTTAATTGAACAAATTCGCACGGGCTCTATTTGGAACTTCCCGGGCGGTGTGCACCCTGCTGAAAACAAGAAACAGTCGAATACTACTGATATCGTGCATGCAAGGCTCCCAGAAGAAATCGTTCTTCCAGTGAAACAGCACATCGGTAAGCCTGGTAACTTATTGGTTGCTGTCGGTGATGCCGTACTCAAAGGTCAACAACTGACGGCCTTAGAGACTGGTTTTACTTTGCCAGTACATGCACCAACATCGGGTGTGATTACCGCTATCGAACCACGAACCACCGCTCACCCTTCTGGCTTGAGCGACGTGTGCGTGGTTATTAAACCTGATGGCTTAGACGCTTGGATTGAAAAAAATCCAGTTGAAGATTTCTCGACAAAGACTTCTGACGAACTGCTTGATGTGATTCGCCAAGCTGGTATTTCAGGCATGGGCGGCGCAGGCTTCCCTACGGCTAAGAAACTTCAATCAGGCTTAGGTCGTACCGACATTTTGATCGTCAATGCTGCGGAATGTGAACCTTACATCACCTCTGATGACAAGTTGCTGCAAGAGCATGCCGACGAAGTATTAAAAGGCATCGAAGTGGTTGAACACATTCTTCAACCAAAGCTGACGGTTATCGGCATTGAAGACAACAAACCAGACGCGATAAAAGCACTTGAGATTGCAGCGAAAGACAAAGATATCGTCATTCGTGTTATCCCAACTAAATACCCTTCAGGTGGTGAGAAACAGCTGATAAAGATCCTTACTAATAAAGAGGTTCCGGCTGGCGGCATCCCTGCAGACATTGGTGTTTTGGTTCAGAACGTCGGCTCTCTTTACTCGATTAAGCGAGCGGTAATTGACGGCGAACCTGTGGTTAACCGCGTTGTGACATTAACCGGTAAAACCTTTAAGCAACCTCGTAATGTTTGGGCGCTATTAGGTACACCAGTACACGAGTTACTTGAAGAGTTTGGCTACAAAGCCGATAAAAAACTGCCGCGTTTGATTTTGGGTGGCCCTATGATGGGCTTCACCTTGCCACATGCCAATGTGCCAATCACTAAAACGTCGAACTGTATTTTAGCGCCAACGCGTCGTGAGATCTCTCCAAGCACTTACGAGATGGAATGTATTCGTTGTAGCGCGTGTGCCGAGGCTTGCCCCGCATCACTTCTTCCTCAACAACTGCAATGGCATGCGAAAGCCAACGAGTTGGATAAGTGTGAAGAACTGAATATTAAAGACTGTATTGAATGCGGTGCTTGTGCATTTGTCTGCCCAAGTGAAATTCCTCTTGTTCAGTACTACCGCCAAGCAAAAGCTGAGATCAAAACTCGAAAAGATGAAGCCGCTGCAGCAGAGCGCGCCAAGATTCGTTTCGAAGAGAAAAACGCTCGTATGGAGCGTGACAAAGCAGAACGTGAAAACCGCTTCAAAAAAGCCGCTGATAACCGTCGTAAAGACATGAAATCAGCCGACGGTGATGATGCGATTGCAGCTGCGATTGCTCGCGTTAAAGCGCAAAAAGCCGCGGCAGACCAAGCTCCTAATGCGGAACCAGCGGTGAAACCTGCGGTTGCGGCTGCGATTGCCAAGGCAAAAGCAAAACAAGCTGCGGCTCAGAAAGCGGACAGCGCTGAACCAGACAATTCTGAAATGTCGAAACTGCGTGAAGAACGTAAACGACAAGCTCGAGAGCGCAAGGCACAACAAGCAGCAACTGATGCTCCTGCAGAAAGCTCTGGTGATGGCAAAAAAGACGCTGTTGCTGCAGCTATCGCTCGTGCTAAAGCGAAG
>NZ_AJZM02000303.1 GCF_000272405.2 Vibrio tasmaniensis 1F-187 | reverse complement strand
GCTCGAAAGATCAACACGCCCTAGCTTTTTATTTTATTTTCCAGTGCTTAAACGGTGTCACAACGGCAGTG
The DNA here is from genome assembly GCF_000272405.2 of Vibrio tasmaniensis 1F-187. Taxonomy (GTDB): domain Bacteria; phylum Pseudomonadota; class Gammaproteobacteria; order Enterobacterales; family Vibrionaceae; genus Vibrio; species Vibrio tasmaniensis_A. Next base: position 18,069 of record NZ_AJZM02000303.1, on the reverse strand, counting down.
GAATTGCTGTGACACCGATTGAACTTCAGTCTAAGTAGACCAAAGCATTAGTCCGAATCCGAACCTAAGTCGTTGAGGTTTAATCTAGCCCCACCAGAGAATCACGAGTTAAGTCTTTGATTGTCTTGGCGCCAGTTAGAGTCATCGCAACGCGCATCTCTTTGTCGTAAAGGTCGAGTAGGTTCTCAACACCTGCTTGTCCTTGCGCTGCTAACGCGTAGACGAAAGAGCGACCAAGCAAGGTACAGTCTGCGCCCATCGCCATCATGCGAACTACATCTAAGCCAGTACGAATACCAGAGTCGACCAGAATCTTAGTGTCGCCTTTTACTGCGTCTGCAATTGCAGGCAGTGCTTTAGCACTTGATAGAACGCCATCAAGCTGACGACCGCCGTGGTTTGAAACTACGATACCGTCTGCACCAAATCTTACGGCGTCTTTTGCATCTTCTTCATCAAGAATGCCTTTGATGACCATCGGGCCGTCCCAGAAATCACGGATCCACTCTAGGTCTTTCCATGAAATCGACGGGTCGAAGTTGTCACCCAACCAACCGATGTAGTCTTCCAGTTTGGTTGGAGAACCTCGGTAAGTAGAGATATTGCCAAGATCGTGTGGTTTACCCAACAGACCAACATCAACCGCCCAACTAGGATGACGCATCGATTGGAATACACGACGAATTGCTGCATTTGGGCCGCTCATTCCTGAGTGCATGTCACGGTAGCGAGCGCCAGGTACAGGCATATCCACCGTGAAGACCAGTGTTGTCACGCCTGCCGCTTTGGCACGTTCCAATACGTTCTTCATGAAGCCGCGATCTTTTAGCACGTAAAGTTGGAACCACATTGGGCGCTCAATCTTAGGTGCGACTTCTTCAATCGGGCATACAGATACGGTCGACATCGTAAAAGGGATGCCTTTATTGTCTGCGGCTTTTGCAGCTTGTACTTCGCCACGTCGTGCGTACATGCCTGTTAGACCAACGGGTGCTAAGGCAATCGGCATCGCGAGCTTTTCACCAAACAACTCGGTTTCTAAATTTAGGTCCGACATGTCATTGAGGACACGCTGTTTGAGCGCGATCTCTGCAAGATCGGCCGTGTTGCGGCGTAGGGTATGTTCACCGTAAGAACCGCCGTCAATATAGTGGAAAAGAAACGGTGGTAATTTCGCTTTTGCTGCGGCGCGGTAATCAGTCGATGCGGATATGATCATAATTTCAGTCCTAAATTCTTGGGATGTTGCCCTTCTATGAGAGCTTGGCTTGGGCTGCTTTAATTCTTGAAAGTCAGTGTTCGTTTGTTCTCTAACGGTGAAACAGAGAAGCAATAAAATGGCGTTAATACCCGAGGGTGTTGATGTGTTTTAGTATCCATTCCGAAACTCATCAACTGTCTTATTAGACGGTGTTGCAGTCGGGGAATTGAGTATTAACGCCAAGTGCTTTTGTAACGACTTATGGTTTACATAAGTGCGTCTGTCATTTTGAAGCCGTAGATAACCACGAGGCCGATGATTCCGGTCATCACCAAGTAGTAGAACGTTGGGATGATAGTCTTACGTAGTGTTGCGCCTTCGCGTCCTAACAAGCCTACGGTCGCCGATGCGGCTACCACGTTGTGAATCGCAATCATGTTACCTGCTGCAGCACCAACGGCTTGCAGAGCAACAACCACAGCACTAGAGATAGACAGAGTTTGTGCTACTTCGAATTGGAACTGGCTGAACATCATGTTTGAAACGGTGTTCGAACCTGCAATGAAGGCACCTAACGCACCAACCGTTGCACTTAACGCTGGGAATGCGCCGCCGACTAGGTCAGCTGCAAAGTTGGCCGTTGTTACTGGCATACTTGCTAAATCAGCGCCGTTCACGCCAGAGTTAATGAAGATACGAACCATTGGGATGGTGAACACCAACACAAAGCCAGCGCCTATTAGAGTCTTGCTCGACTCACCAAAAGCTTTAGCCAGTGGTGTTGCGCTGCGTGATTGCATGAGAACAGCAACCAGTGCGACGAAGACCAAGATACCGCCAGGTAGATACAGAGGTTGAATCGCTGTGCTTACGCCTGTCTCGCCAAGGATGTTGCTGAAAGAAAGGCTAACGCTCTTAAGTAGGCCTTTGAACTCAGGGCTCACACGGCTAGCAACGAGAGTGACAGCGAGCAGCACGTAAGGTGCCCATGCCATCGCCATACTCATTTTCTTATGACCTTGCTTACTGTTTGAATGAGTGTCATCTAGATCGATTTTCAAAGAACCTAGCCATTCTGCTGGCCACTTGTCTTCACTCTCAAAATCCCATTTTGATTTAGGGACTAGGAAGCCACGTTTTGCTGCTGTTACAACAATAGCAAGGCCAACCAAACCACCAATCAGCGATGGGAACTCAGCACCGAGGAAAACACCCGTTAGTGCGTAAGGAATGGTGAAAGCGGCACCTGCGAACAGTGCGAATGGCAGGATATCAAGACCTTCAGTCCAGCTTTTGTTCTTACCGAAGAAGCGAGTCAGCATCATCGCCATCAATACAGGAATCATCACACCAACGCAGGCGTGGATGATTGCAACACTTGATGTGATCTGTTGTAGGTAAGCATCCCATGTTGAACCATTGGCAATCAGGCTTTCACCGATGTTGTGCGTATCCAAACCTTTGTTTACGCCAACAATGATAGGCGTACCCACCGCGCCGAACGATACCGGCGTAGATTGAATCATCATGCCCATCAGTACCGCAGCTAACGCTGGGAAGCCAATGGCAACCAACAATGGAGCGGCGATTGCAGCGGGTGTGCCGAAGCCAGATGCCCCTTCAATGAATGAACCAAAACACCAAGCAATGATGATCGCTTGTACACGACGGTCTGCTGATATGTCAGTAAATCCGTTGCGGATGGTGGTGATAGCTCCGGTGTGTTTCAAAGTGTTTAATAAGAAGATGGCGCCAAACACAATCCAGAGAACCGACACGGTAATGCCGAAGCCTTGGAATACTGAAGCCAGCACGCGAGTGCTAGACATATCCCATGCGAATAGGGCGATAGCAACGGTTAATGCAAATGCCACGGGCATCGCTTTTTTTGCAGGCCAGTTAAGGCCAACCAGCAGAATCGCTGCAACAACTATTGGCGAAAAGGCCAATAAAGCTAGTAGAGTTTCACTCATGGGTACTTCCTCGTACTTGTTTTCAAACGTTCATGTTTGAAGTGAATAACACGTCATTAGTTTGTAGGTGTAATCTGAATCTCATGGATTCAATTGTTGTAATTAGAGTCGCTTTATTTGTAACCGATGTGATTGCAAAAGCTGTTTTTGTAATTGTTTTGTTAATTTGGCGTGAATTTACCCCTTTATTTTTTATTGATATAGGGAAATAATGAAAATAATTAATTCCAAAATTGGCATAATCAAATGCGAGCAGACGATTTGATCCTGTTTTCACAGGTAGTAGAGCTGGGCAGTTTTAGTAAGGTGGCAGAACAAAATAACCTTACAAATTCGGTAGTTAGTAAGAGAATTGCGCGTTTGGAAGAAGAGATTGGCGTGCAGCTATTATATCGAACCACGCGTAAATTGACGCTTACCGAGGCGGGTAAGGCAATGTTACACGGAGCCAAAAATGTGAAGCAGGCGGCTCAAGAGGCTATGGACGCAGTTTCAGGCTTTGGTGAAAATGTTAGTGGTCATATCAAAATGTCAGTGCCTACTATCTCCGGAGATTTGATTCTGGCAGACGCTGTTGCCGAGTTTTGTAATATGCACCCAGGTTTAACGGTCGATATGTCTCTTAACAATCGCTTTGTGGATCTGGTTGATGATGGCCTCGACTTAGTGATTAGAACTGGCTACTTGGAAGACTCCAGCTTAATTGCCCGTCATATCTTGGACTCTCAATGGGTGGTATGTGCTTCTCCGTCTTATATCGCCAAGAATGGTAAGCCGATGCAGCCCAAGGATTTGGTTGAGCACAATTGTCTGCAATACGCTTATCAAACAACGGGTGCCAGTGAATGGCAATTTCTGCATAGCAAAGATGGCTTTACCGATAACGATAAATACATAGTGCGCGTCTCTGGCTCTTTCTCTACCGATAATGCGACGGCATTAAGAAAAGCCGCTTTGGGCGGTCATGGTGTTGCGTACGTGCCACGTTGTCTGGTGTATCACGATATTCGCAATGGTCAGCTGGTGGACATCTTCCCTGATTTAGTAGGCAAAAAACTGGGCATCTATGCAGTGTACCCGTTCACTCGTCAGCCACCGAACAAGATTAAGTTATTGATTGAACACATCAGAACGCGTTACCTGACGATTTCACATTATTTTTAATAAGGATCACGATGAGCTATTTAAAAGAGTATCAATATCCAGTCACCAACAAACAGATCGTCAGCGATGACTATTTTGATCAAATAGTTGAAGACCCTTATCGCTGGTTAGAAGACGACAGAAGTGACGAAACTGCGCAGTGGGTGGCGAGCCAAAATGAAGTCACGTTCGATTACCTTGCTCAAATTCCGTATCGCGATGACCTGCGAGAGCGATTAGCGAAAGCACAAGACTATAAAAAGAGCTCGCAGCCGTTTGTACGAGGAGATTACACTTATTTCTATAAGAACGATGGCCTGCAGAATCACAGCATTCTCTATCGTCACAAAGAAGGGCAACAAGAAGAAATTTTCCTAGATCCGAACACTTTCTCGGAAGATGGCACCACATCACTGGGTTCGGTGTCGTTTTCTAAAGATTACAGCCTAGTGGCGTACAGTATTTCAGTGGGTGGTAGCGACTGGCGCAAGATTTTTGTTATCGATACCGAGACCAAACAACAGCTCGAAGCCGAAATCACTGACGCGAAATTTACCGGTATTTCTTGGTTAGGTAATCGCGGCTTTTATTACTCTAGTTACGACAAGCCAGACGGCAGCCAGCTTTCTGCACGTACCGAACAGCACAAACTTTACTTCCATGAGTTGGGTACAGAGCAAGCCAACGACAAAGTGGTTTTTGGTGAGAATAACGCCGAGCAGCACCGCTATGTGTCGGGTTACACCACCGAAGACGACCGTTACTTGATCATTCTAGGGCGAGAGTCGACATCGGGTAACAGACTGTTCTATATCGATTTAAATTCACCAGAACAAAAGCTGAATACGTTGATTGATCATGTGGATAGCGACACTTATCTCATTGATAACCAAGATGAGACCTTCATTCTATACACAAATCTTGATGCGCCTAATGGCAAGGTGGTGAGCTTTGATACTCACGATGGGAAATGGCTCGAAATCATCCCTGAAAAGCCACAGCCATTGGATATCAGCACGGGTGGTGGCTACTTGTTTGCTCACTACATGGTGGATGTGGTGTCTAAGGTTGAGCAGTTGGATTACCAAGGTAACCTAGTTCGTGACATTCATTTGCCTGGGCTGGGAACGGCCAGTGGCTTAGGTGGAAAAAACGAGCAATCTCAGCTTTATTACACCTTTACCAACTATGTTACGCCGCCAACAATTTTCTCTTTTGATGTTGAATCTGGAAGCTCTAAAATCTACCAACGCTCTGAGTCTCCGTTTGAGTCGGATCAATTTGAGTCTAAACAAGTCTTCTATACCTCAAAGGATGGCACCAAGGTTCCGATGCTTATCTCTTACAAGAAGGGATTAGTGTTAGACGGCAATAATCCAACCATGTTGTACGCCTATGGTGGCTTTAACGTTAGCCTAACGCCTTCTTTCTCGGGCACTGTGGGCAGTTGGCTAGAACTGGGTGGCGTATATGCGGTGCCAAACTTACGTGGTGGTGGCGAATACGGTAAGGCGTGGCACAAAGCCGGTACACAACAACAAAAACAGAATGTATTTGATGACTTCATTGCTGCTGCGGAGTTCTTAATCGAAAAAAACTACACCAGCAGTGATAAGTTAGCGATCCGCGGCGGTTCTAACGGTGGTTTGCTTGTGGGTGCTTGTATGACACAAAGGCCAGAGCTGTTCCAAGTGGCTCTGCCTGCGGTTGGGGTGTTGGACATGTTGCGTTACCACACATTCACGTCTGGCGAAGGTTGGGCGTACGACTATGGCACATCCGCGCAAAACAAAGAGATGTTCGAATATCTGCTTGGTTATTCTCCGGTTCATAATGTGGTGCGCGGCACGGACTATCCTGCGACATTGGTTACTACAGCTGATCATGATGACCGCGTGGTACCTGCTCACTCTTATAAATTCATTGCAGAGCTGCAAGATAAGCATGAAGGTGGCGTGCCAGTGATGATCCGTATTGACGTCAATGCAGGGCATGGGGCAGGTATGCCGCTGAGTAAAGCTATCGATCTCACTGCTGATATCTACGCATTTACCCTGTTCAATATGGGAATAGAGTCCCTAGATTCAATCTAGAAAATACTTAATTTTAGATAACTGGGTATTTGACTCAATCCAAAAAGCCTCAAAATCTGCCTTAGATCTTGAGGCTTTTCATATTTACGAAAACCAATCAAAATTTCACCATATTTTCCTCGCTCCACCACACTCTTTTCCGTGATAGACCCCGCCATTACTGATGAAATGAAAGCGATTTCAAGCTGTATTGTTACGGATTTTTACGTCTATCTATCTGATTGTAAATAAATAACCATTTCTGGTGATAACTCTAAAAGTTTCATGGTATTTAGGCTGGTTTATCAGTGTGAACAGCAACCAACTTTTCAACGCTTTCATTGCTTAATATTTCCCTGTTCGATGAAAACTCAAAAAAATAATAGGGAATTACAATGCAAAAATTTAAGCTTTTGCCAATAACGGTCGCAGTGGCGGCTTCGCTTGCTTCACTCTCTTCTTTTGCTGCTGATACTAATATCGAAGCACTAGAAAAACGAATTCAAGAGTTAGAATCTAAGGTTGTTGATATTGATTATATTAACGATCAACAACCCGCGGTTTTAACGGCTGAAACTAAGGTGCCAGATGGCATCGTCTTCTCTGGTTATGCTCGTTACGGCGCTCACTACAAGAGCGGTGATGAACGTTACGTAGACATCGGTACAACAGGTCGTTCTGTCGGTCGTTTAGGTAACGAAGCCAATGGTGGTGAGGTTCAGCTAGCTAAGCTATTCGAAGCTGACAATGGTGCGATTTGGGACATCGTATTCATGGCTGACCACTGGGAAGCAGACGCTTGGGCTGACGACGGCGGCCTGAGTATGAAAAAAATGTACGCAGGTGTAACTAACGTATTTGAAAGCCAACCAGAACTTTATATGTGGGCTGGTCGCGACTTCCATCAACGCCCGCAACAAGGTTTGAATGATTACTTCTGGATGACGCACGATGGTCAAGGTGCAGGTTTTAACAACCTAGATTTCGGTGGCGCTAAGCTAGATATGGGCTTTGTCGGTCAAGTGAAAGGCGGCCTAGTGAATGACAACGGTCGATACGCTGTGACCGCGAAACTACACAGCATTGACGCTGGTATTGGTAACCTAGATTTCTACGCGAACTACGGTTTTGCGTCGAGCGAAGCGGATACAGCAAGCTCTACTGAGTACGTAATCGATCAAGATACAGGTTTAACGGAAAAAGTGGTGACTGCAGGTACTAAAGTCAGTGATGAAACGGCTTACTTGGTAGGTGCGACGTTAGGCTTAGGCGATTCTAACCGATTAATAGTGAAATACGGTGACGGTGCGGATTCATCGGTATTTGAACTTAAAGGTGACTACCAAACTTTGTACGCAAGTGTTGAAGGTAGCTACGCAGCAACTGACAACTTCATCATTGATTACTTAGTGTCGTACAAAGACAACTCTGGCTCAGACTTAGATCGCGAGAACACGGAATACGCGGGTATCGTTCGTCCACAATACCAATGGGATGATGTTCACTCTACATGGCTAGAGGCTGGCTACGGTATGGTTGATTACGATGACGACGGTGAAGAGAACGCTTGGAAAGTAACGCTTTCTCAGAACGTTTCTCTAGGTGGCTTACCTTGGAGTCGTCCAATGCTTCGCTTCTACACAACTGTGGGTGATGTAGAGACAAAAGGCGCTCCAAAAGACAATGGTAATGTAGATACATTGTCATTCGGTGCGATGTTTGAAGCTTGGTGGTAATCACAAGCTAGCGACAGCAGCTCTTTGAATTAGGCATATTTTCAAAGAGCCTGTGTTTAAAAGTAGTAAATACTGTCCATTTAGCCCTAAAGGCAGATTAATTAGGGCACGTTTCAATTAACTCCATTCTTGGGCACATTTTATGTGCCCTTTTTTTCGTCTTGAATACCTGTTCTATCATTTGGTATTGCCTCTTCACTTATTCTCCATATCGTCTTCAATACCCCGTTTCATATTAATTTATTTCACACACGTTGATTTCCCCTTGTTAATTGTAATGGCTAAGTCGCATCGTAGCCCTTGCATATCAATAGGCTAGATAGGAGGAATACTAGACATCAATTGTATTGGATACGCCGATAGTTATGTTGAAACCCCTTCACTGAACTATAACTTTTAACAAAACTGACTAACTATGGATTCATGATTTCATGAAATAGTTTCATGGCGTGAAGCGAATCTGTAAGCGCTTTCATGATTTCCACAACTGGCCTTTTTACCTCCAACTTTAGTGTGATGACACTCACTTCAACCAAGACGCCTTTCTTTAATAATCGTTTTGTAAGCGGTTACAAGCTAATGAAGTATCGAGGTTCGAGTGGCAACAATTAAACACGTATCAGAACATGCAGGTGTGTCTCAGGCGACAGTGTCTAGGGTTATTAATGGCACTAGCAGAGTCAGTCATGACAAGAAGTTAAAGGTTGAAAAAGCGATCAAAGAATTGGGTTATCGCCCGAACTCTATCGCTCAAGCCTTGGCTTCAAGTCGTACTGGTAGTGTGGGTGTTGTTGTTCCAGAACTTGGCGGTTCTTTCTATTCAGGCATTTTGCATTGCATAGAAGAGAACCTACGCCGCTTTGGTTACCACGCTGTGGTTACAGCGGGTTCGAACACCGAACAAGGGCAGCGAGAGTCTGTGGAGTTTCTGTTGGGGCGTCGTGTTGATGCTTTGATTCTTCACACTCAACTGCTCAGTGATGACTATTTAATTGAATTGGAAGAACAGGGGACCCCTGTGGTTTTAATCAACCGCTTCATCCCAGAAATGGCGATGAGTTGTATAGATATTGATAACGAAGTCGGGGGGCTACTCGCTACTCAATATCTTTTGCAAAAGGGACATACAGATATCGCGTGTATTACCGGGCCTTTAGATAAAGCAGATGCTAGGGGGCGTTTGCAAGGGTATCGAAAGGCCTTGGAAGAAGCGGGTGTGCCATACGATGAAGCCTTAGTCTCGGAAGCGGGTTTTACTGAAGAGACGGGCATCAGCGCTATGAAAAAGCTGATGAATCGTAAGTGTCATTTCACAGCAGTATTTGCTTCGAATGATCACATGGCATTCGGCGCCTTTGAGGTGCTGCATCAAGAGGGACTGTCTGTTCCTAAAGATGTATCACTGGTGGGCTTCGATAACACCATCTTCGCGCGCTATCTGACCCCTAGTTTGACCACCATTAATTTCCCTATTGAAGAGATGAGCGTTGAAGCAGTACAGCTCACTCTACAGAAGCTAAAAAAAATAAAACATGACGTGAACTTTAAATTGCTGCCGACGTTGGTCACTAGAAACTCGGTATCGGATTTACCAGTTACCCTATAAAAATATTAAGGATAGAACATGAAATTTAAGACCTTAGCGCTTTCATGCGCGGTTGCTTTAGGATTAGGTACAACAGCTGCAAATGCAGCAGACAAAGAAATTCGTTTCGACGGTTTCCCTGATTTCGATAGCAGCCTGAAGGTATTACTGCCTGATTTCGAAAAGGAAACGGGTATCAAAGTTGATTACCTTATGAACAACCACGGTGACCACCACACGAAACTGACAACGAACCTTGCAACGGGTTCTGGTGCGGGTGATGTGATTGTTGTGGACGTTGAGAAAATTGGTCCATTCGTGGGTTCTGGTGGCCTAGTTAACCTGTCTGAAAACTACGGTGCAGATAAGTACGAAGAACGATTCGCACCTTACGCATGGGCACAGGGCAAAGGCGCTGATGGCGACATGTACGGCATCCCTGTCGACCTTGGTCCTGGCGTTATGTACTACCGCACTGACGTGTTCGAAAAAGCAGGCATTAATGTAGAAGACGCAATCAAAGATTGGGACTCATACATCGCTGCTGGTGAAAAACTGAAAGAGCAAAACGTACAACTTATCGCTTCGGCAGCCGACGTGGCACAAGCGATTATCTTCACGACGGTTCCTGAAGGTGAAGGTCTGTACTTTGATAAAGATGGCAACCCAGTCGTGACATCAGAGCGTTTTGTTCACGCTTTTGAAGTAGCAAAAGAGATTCGCGACAAAGGCTTAGACGGCCGCATCCTGGCTTGGTCTAACGAATGGTACGAAGGCTTCCGCAACGGCACATTTGCAACTCAACTTTCTGGCGCTTGGCTTCTTGGTCACCTAAATAACTGGATTGCTCCTGAAACTAAAGGTAAGTGGGCAGTCGAAAACCTACCTGATGGTATCTACGGCAGCTGGGGCGGTTCATTCCTTTCAATTCCAACTCAATCAGACAACCCAGATGAAGCTTGGGCGCTTATTGAATACATGACGACGGATCGTGAAGTACAGCTTAAACACTTCGAAACGATTGCTGCTTTCCCAGCGAACATCACCACGTATGACGATGAGCTTTTCCAAGAAGAGATGGAATTCCTAGGCGGACAAAAAGCCCGTCTTCTTTTTGCTGAAGTGGCGCAAAACATCAAACCGGTCTCTCCAGCACAAGGCGACCACGTTGCACGTTCTATTATCTTAGAGAACGCATTGATGGAAGTACTTGATGAAGGTAAAGACATCAAGACTGCGCTTAAAGAGGCAGAGCGTCTAATCAAGCGTCGCACGCGCAATCTTTAATTTGTTTTTACTTTAAGTAAGTGAGGAAGCGTGGATAACGCGCTTCCTTTTTAAGAGGTCGTTACTATGAATCATACAGCGAGCACAACGATAGAACCTGCGGACAAAAGCCTTTTTTCTCGTCTAAATTTGAAAGCGCTTACACCGTATGGATTTCTTCTGCCGTTTCTGATCATTTTTTCTGTATTTGGGATCTTCCCGCTGTTGTTCTCTGTTTACCTGTCGTTCCACGAGTGGAACCCGGTAAGAGGCATGGATGCGATGGAGTTCGTTGGTTTTGAGAACTATCACATTGCTTTAACAGACCCATGGCTATGGCGTTCATTGAAGAACACGCTTTGGCTAGCGATCACTTCAGGCGTGGCTCAGCACTTAGTCGCTATTCCAGTGGCTTACATGTTGGTTTCAATGGGTGACCGTATGCGTCACTGGCTAACATCGGCGTACTTTCTACCGTTCATTACATCAACGGTCGCAGCGTCACTGATTTTCTTCAATATGTACTCTCCTAACTCAGGAATTATTAACCAAACGCTAATGGCACTAGCCGATAGCACGCTGTTTGGTTGGGCATTTGCTTGGGTTAATGATTTTCAACCCATCCGTTGGTTAGACGATGCCACTATGGTGAAGCCGTCTATCGCAATCATGGTTTTCTGGAAATACACCGGTTTTAACATCGTCCTTTACACCACGGGTTTAATGACGATTCCTAAAGACATCTTAGAAGCTGCGCGTATGGATGGTGCCAATGCCTTCCGCCGCTTCTGGAACATTTCACTACCAATGATTCGTCCATTCATCTTCTTTGCTATCACGATGACCATCATCGGTAACCTGCAAATGTTTGAAGAACCGTTCGTCCTAACGCGTGGTACAGGTGGTACTGGCCAATCTGGTTTAACTATCTCGATGTATCTCTACAAAGTGGGTTGGGAATGGCTAGAAATGGGCACAGCATCCGCTATCTCATGGTTACTGTTTGCACTCATCGCGACTTGTACATTGGTTCAATTTTTACTCTTCGGTAAGAAAGGCTTAGGGGAACATTAAGATGTCGACATCAATTAAGACAAATACCTCACCACTAAGTGGACTGATGCCAAGCGAACGCAGCATGTTCATTCTGACTAAGATCTTGATGGTCATGCTAGGTATCTTACTGGTTGTTTCAGCGCTAATTACAGTCTTTCCATTTGTATGGTCGGCACTGCTATCAACGCGTGACCGTTCTGAAATTTTCGGTACGGGCATTAGCTTTGCGATTGGCGATAGCCTGGCGATTAACTACGCCAAATTGCTTGAAATCATGCCGTTTTGGAAAGCGATGTTTAACTCGATTTACGTGGCTTTCTTAGGTACCACCATCTCGCTGCTGTTTTGTAGCATGGGTGGCTACGCGTTTGCTGTGTTTAAGTTCCGCGGTAAGAACGTGTTGTTCGGCATGCTGGTTGGCTCAATGGCGATTCCGCCTGTGCTTAGCTTGATCCCTTACTTCATGATCGTGAAATTCTTAGGCTTGTTGGATAACCACATGGCGGTATGGCTACCGTTCACCACCACACCATTTGGTATCTTTTTGATGCGTCAGCACGTGATTGCATCGATTCCAAAAGAGCTACTTGAAGCGGCGAAACTGGATGGCGCTGGTGAGTTCAGAACGTACTGGAGCGTGGTACTGCCACTAATGAAGCCTGCACTCGCAACATTGGCTATCGTTCAGTTCGTTTTCTTCTGGAACATGTTTATGCAGCCTCTCGTGGTGCTAAACAACCCAGATAACTATGTCATTACGCAAGCACTTCGAAGTGTTCAAGGTATTCCGAATACGCCATGGGGCGCGGTAATGCTAGGTACCACAATTTCTATTTTACCGCTCGTGATTACTTACTTGTTCGCATCGAAACAGATGATCAGTGGTTTAACGTCCGGCGCAGTCAAAGGTTAGGTTTAAGGGTTATAACAATGAATAAATATCAACTTCCAAGTGATTCAAAGTTACGCAGTAAGGAATTTGTATTCGGTGTCGCGACATCTTCATACCAAATTGAAGGCGGCGTTGAAGAGGGCGGTCGTACACCGTCTATCTGGGACACTTTCTGTAAGATGCCGGGCAAGGTCGATAACGGCGACAGTGGTGATGTGGCGTGTGACCACTACCACTTATGGCAACAAGATATCGAGATGATTCAAGGCTTAGGCGTTGATGCTTACCGTCTCTCTATTGCATGGCCGCGCATCCTGCCACAAGACGGTGTCGTGAACCAGCAAGGCCTAGAGTTTTACGGTCAGATCATCGATGAGTGTCATGCTCGTGGCATGAAGGTATATGTGACGCTGTATCACTGGGATCTTCCGCAATACCTTGAAGATAAAGGCGGCTGGTTAAACCGTGAAACGTCTTACAAATTCGCAGAATACGCAGAAGTGGTGAGCAAATACTTTGGTGACAACATCGATGTGTACACCACGCTTAATGAACCGTTTGTGTCTGCATTCCTAGGCTACCGCTGGGGCGAACACGCGCCAGGAATCAAAGGTGAAAAAGAGGGCTACCTAGCATCTCACCACCTAATGCTGGCACACGGTTTGGCTATGCCGATCCTTCGTAACAATGCCCCTCATGCTAAGCATGGTGTGGTATTCAACGCGACTCCTGCTTACCCGCTGACGCCACAAGATCAAGCGGCAGCAGATTATTGCGAAGCCGAGAACTACCACTGGTTCATCGACCCAGTATTGAAAGGCGAGTACCCGCAGTTAGTGGTTGAGCGCCAAGCGATGAACATACCGATGATCCTTGAAGGTGATTTAGACATCATCAGCGCACCGGTCGATTATATCGGCATCAACTACTACACACGCAATGTCGCTCGCTTCAACGAGAATGGCGACATCGAATCGGTGAAACAAACTGACGCTGAACACACTTACATTGGCTGGGAAATCAACCCACAAGGTCTAACCGACTTATTGGTAAGACTGGATGCTCGCTACGAAAATATGCCACCTATCTACATCACAGAGAACGGTGCTGCAGGCAACGACGAGCGTGTAAACGGACAAGTGATGGATGATCAACGTGTTCGCTACTTCCAAGGTCATATCGAAGCGGTTCACAACGCGGTTGAAGCGGGTGTGAAAGTTGACGGTTACTTCGCTTGGAGCCTGATGGATAACTTTGAGTGGGCATTCGGCTACTGCCAGCGTTTTGGTATTGTCCATGTCGACTACACCACCCAAGAAAGAACATTGAAACAGAGCGCAATTGCGTACCGAAACATGCTTCAAGAGCGCGCTGAGGAGAACAGATAATGGCTAAAGTAGAATTTAAGAACATCAAAAAATCATTCGGTGATGTTGAAGTCGTCAAAGAGTTTGATTTTACGGTTGAAGACGGTGAGTTCGTGGTTTTCCTTGGCCCATCTGGCTGTGGTAAATCGACAACGCTACGCATGCTGGCTGGCCTTGAAAGCATCAGCTCGGGTGACATCGTGGTTGGCGGCAAGTTGATGAATAAAGTCGACGCGAAAGACCGTGACTTGGCGATGGTATTCCAAAGCTACGCACTGTACCCGCACATGACGGTATACGAGAACATCGCATTTGCGCTAAAACTGAAGGGTATGCCAAAAGCAGAAATCGACGTAGAAGTGCTAAAAGCGGCGAAAATGCTAGAGCTTGATCCGCTACTCAACCGTAAGCCAAAAGAGCTTTCTGGTGGTCAACGTCAACGTGTGGCAATGGGCCGTGCAATGGTTCGTACTCCTAAGGTTTTCTTGTTTGATGAGCCGTTATCTAACCTAGATGCAAAACTTCGTGGCGTGATGCGTGAAGAGATCAAACATCTACACCGTGAACTAAAAACCACCACGATCTACGTAACCCACGATCAGATCGAAGCGATGACATTGGCGGATCGCATCGTGATCCTGAAAGACGGCTATGTTGCTCAAGTTGGTACACCAACCGAGGTGTTCCAGCGTCCTGCAAACAAGTTTGTTGCGCAATTCATTGGTAACCCGTCAATGAACATGTTGGAAGCAAAACTGATTGAAAAAGAAGGCGAGTACTTCGTTGAAATCGGCGATGTTCAGATCCCACTGCCTGAGCGCTTTAAGTCTCTGGCGTCTAAGAACCTAGCGCTGCATTTTGGTGTTCGTCCAACAGACATTCACCTACGTGCCGAGCAAGTTGACCACGACCGCGTGCTGCCATTCCCTGTGAAAATCAAAGACAAGGAATTACTGGGCGCGAGCATTCTTCTGAAAACAGAAATTGGCGGTCAACCGCTGATGGTTGAAACCCAAGCGGCTGAAGTGGATGTAAAAGATTTGACGCTTTACTTGGATTTGGATGCTTTCCACTTGTTTGATGCTCTGAGTGAGAACTCGCTAGCGAGCTAGCCAGTCAATTTAAATCAGCCATGAGCTGACACCAACCAACTTACGACAAATTGTTTTGGCTCCTCCTGATTTGGGAGGGGCTAGGGATAGTGATGATGAAATTCGGATATTTTGACGATAAAAACAAAGAATACGTAGCAACCACACCGTGTACACCGATCAAATGGTGTAACTATGTCGGCACATTAGATTTCGGTGGCATTGTCGATAGCAACGGCGGCGTCCTGTTGTGTAAGGGCGATCCTGCACTTAACCGTATCACTAAGTACATTGCTCAACTGCCAAACTCAGATTTTAAAGGCTCGACCATGTACCTCAAGGTGCGTGATGAAGCGGGCAACGTAGAGGTGTTCTCACCTTTCTACACGCCAACCTTGAAGCCGCTCGAGAAGTTTGAAAACCACACGGGCTTGTCTTACACCACCATCATTGCAGAAGCGTTTGGTGTGCGTTGTGAAGCGACTTTCTTTGTACCAAAAGCTGACCAAGTACTGCTACAAGACATCAAAGTCACCAACATTTCAGACAAAGCACTGCACGTTGATGTGGTACCTGTGTATGAATTCACACACTTCGATGCGCTTAAACAGCTACTCAATGCGGACTGGGTTCCACAAACCATGACGCTGAAAGCGCATCAGCAAGAGTCGGGTCATACCGTGCTTGAGCAGTACGCCTTTATGAAGCGCGATTATGCGGTGAACTTGATGACAGCGGATCGCCCTGCGACGTCTTTTGATGGTGACCGCCAATCGTTCTTAGGTAATTTGGGCTACGGTACATGGGCAGCGCCAGAAGCACTAAATAATGATGAGCTAGGCAACACCGAGTGTTTGCGTGGCGACAATATTGGTGCGCTTAACCTACGCCTAGGTTGGTTATCTCCAGAGCAGACAGAACGTACGATTGTGCAAATCGCACAAGAACAAAGTCTAGAAGCAGCATTGCCTCTATTGGCTAAATACCGTGACCATCAAGTGGTCGATTCGGCTTTCGCTGAACTGGCTGAACATTGGGATGGTTACCTACAAGCGGTTCAGGTTGACACGCCAGATCCAGCAATGAACTCGATGCTTAACGTACATAACCCACGTCAGTGTCACACAACCAAAAACTGGTCTCGTTACTTGTCTCTGTATCAGCTTGGCTATGGCGCTCGTGGCATCGGTTTCCGTGACTCTTCGCAAGATACTTTAGGCGTGATTACTCACATGCCAGAAGAAGCGCGCGAGTTCATTGAGCGTCTGTTGTCTGTTCAGAACACTAACGGTTCTGCGATGCATCAGTTCTTCCCATCAACGATGGAAGCGAACGCGGGTGACTCACGTGAAGAGGAAGATCGCCCTGATTACTACGGTGATGATCACCTGTGGATCATCTACGCGGTGACGCAATATGTGAAAGAAACGGGCAATGCAGACTTCTTGAATAAAGAGATCCCGTTTTATCAAAAAGACAAAGCGGGCAACCCAGTTGAAACGGGAACGGTTTGGAACCACCTGTGCGCCGCGCGATTGAATTTACCTACACCAATACTGGCGAGCACGGCCTACCGCTGTTAGGTTTTGCTGACTGGAACGACACGGTGAACCTGCCAACGGGTGCTGAGTCGATGATGGTGGCGAACATGTACGGCAAAGCATTGCTCGACATGTTGGACTTGTGTGAGCTGCGTGGCGAAGCGCAACTGACGGCTAAGTTTAAAGATCAGTACCAACAGATGCAGAGTACGGTGAATGAGTGCGGTTGGGATGGCGAATGGTTTGTTCGTTACTTTGATGAGCAAGGTTTACCGATTGGTTCTCATAAAAACGAGCAAGGGCAGATTTACACCAACGGTCAAAGCTGGCCTGTGATCTCTGGTTTCGCGACTCAAGAACGCGCAACTCAAGCTCTAGATTCGGTTTACAACAAGCTGAATACAGCGAATGGCATTAAGCTTTCAACTCCTGGTTACAACGGCTTTGATCCGCAACTAGGTGGTGTTTCAACTTACCCACCAGGTGCAAAAGAGAATGGCGGTATCTTCCTGCACTCTAACCCATGGGTGATGATTGCAGAAGCGAAAATGGGCAACGGTGAGCGTGCTTATGAGTACTACCGTCAAATCAACCCAGCTTCTAAGAACGATGACATCGATACCTTCGAATCTGAGCCTTACTGCTACCCACAAAACATTTTGGGTGACGAACATAAGCAGTTTGGTTTAGGCCGAAATGCGTGGCTGTCGGGTACTTCATCTTGGACATACGTTGCGGGTACGCAATGGATTCTGGGTGTTCGCCCTGAAGTGGATGGCTTGCTGGTGGACCCATGTATTCCTGCTGAGTGGCCAGAGTTCAAAGTCCGTCGTCAGTTCCGTGGTGCGACATACCATATTCATGTCACTAACCCGAATAACGTGTGTAAAGGTGTGGTAGAGATGAAGGTAAATGGTGACCTGATTTCAGGTAATAAAGCGCCAGTATTTACCTCTGGTGAGCACACCATCGAGGTGATTTTAGGTTAACAAAGAGAAGGGCGCTTTATGCGCCCTTTATTGCTTTTTGGTTTCTCTTTAGTGTCGCTTTATTTTGGTTGCATCACTGTGGTTGATAGCTGGCTTGGCATTGCCAAGTAAAGGTCTGAGATTGGTTCGGGCTAAGGGCTTTGTTGCGTAATTCAGT
>NZ_AJZM02000302.1 GCF_000272405.2 Vibrio tasmaniensis 1F-187 | reverse complement strand
ATTGGATGTTCCACTGACGTCCCCAGACTACATCTGTATCAGTAAACGGTCGAAGACAGTCCAGGTGAAATACCGTAATAAATCTAAAGGGGCTATTCGTCATATAGCCATTGACTCGACTGGTCTCAAAGTCTTTGGCGAGGGTGAGTGGAAGGTCAAGAAGCACGGTGCCGAAAAACGTAGAACATGGCGCAAGCTGCACTTAGCCGTTGATGTAGATACCCATGAAGCCATTAGTGCCGAGGTCTGTCTGGTAAATGTTGGTGATAGCGAAGTGCTGCCAACGTTACTCAACCCTTTACGTAGAAAGATCGATGCTGTCTCTGCCGATGGAGCATATGACACAAAAAGTTGCCACAATACTCTGAAGAATAAAGGTTGTACTCCGTTGATACCACCTCGAAAGAATGTAGCGTTTTGGGAAGATGGGTATCCCAGAAATGAAGCTGTAGAGGCTCTGAAAAACGGAACAATAGCGGAGTGGAAATCCGAATCTGGTTATCACTATCGCTCAATATCTGAGACCGCAATGTCTCGATATAAAGGACTAACCAGCGGTAAATTGAGCTTGAGATGTTACAACGCTCAAGTGGGAGAAATCATGGCGAATGTCAAAGCTATAAACAAAGTCATAGGACTAGGTATGCCTGTTCGAAACTAACGGCGAGTCACATATGGCGTCGTTGGTCTTTAAACCGATTTGATCAACAACGCCGTCGTATTGACTAAAAAGCATGCGAAACGGGGAGCTCTATCTCTAAATTTAATTACGCAACAAAGCCACCTCAGATGACAATACTTAGGCGCACTTAACAAAATTAACCTTTATTTATAAGTGGGCATTAAGTATTATTAATAATACTTGATAATTAAACATGTTAAATAATGTATCTATAAAAAACAAAATTCAAATGACAATCGGTCTAGCGGCTATGCTTATGTTATTGTTGGGAGGATTCGAACTCTACATTCAACAAGAGCAGAGACTTGAAGAAAGGCATGATAAACTGCAAGCGCAAGTAGAGACTGCGGTATCCTTAGTCCAACACTTCAGAACCAATGAGTCTCTAAATATAGAAGACGCTCAAACAGCAGCAAAAAAAATATTATCAGACCTCAGATATGATGATGACCACTATTTTTGGGTAACCAATACAAAAAACAAACTAATTATCCACCCGAAAAGGCTGACTTCTATTGGCCAAGATATGACTAACGTTCGAGATAGTAAAGGTAATTATCATTGGCGCGAAATGTCTCGTATTGCCAAAAACAATTCTTCAGGTTTTTTGAGTTACACATGGCGAGATCAGCAAGGAAAAGATAAAGATAAGATTTCATATGTGTATTACATTCCAGAATGGGATTGGATTGTAGGATCGGGATTATTCATTTCTGACATCCAAGAAGATTTTCACAAAAATATCATGCAGCAAAGCGTTTTATTAGTAATTATTATGGGGATCTTGTTTTCTATTAGCTTCTTTATCAGCGATAGTATTGTAAAACCAATCGAACAATTAGTTGAAAACCTCAAGATCATCGCGAGTGGCAATTTAACAACAAACTTCCAACAGAACCGAGAAGATGAGATTGGAGAGCTAAACCGAGGCCTTTGTCAAATGCAGACTACCATTAGAGGTACCTTAATTGCTGCGCAAAGTACAGCCGATAAGGCAAGTCTTTTATCGGAAAGCATAGCCTCTTCAAGTGAAGAAACTGCTCAAAGTTTAGCATCTCAGAACTCACAACTTGAGCAGATGTCAACGGCAATGAGTGAAATGTCAGCAACTATTAAGAATGTAGCTATCAACGCCGAATATAGCTCAGAAAAAACCAGTGAATCCTCGCATCAAGCACAAGCCAGCAGCCAAAGTATGGTCACAACACTTGAAGATGTTTCGGCAATCTCCCTCTCTATCGATGAAACAACACAGTTAATGGCGACCTTGAAACGCGGTGTAGATAATATAGGCCAAGTTGTGCAAGTTATCCAAGAAGTGTCTGAACAAACAAATTTACTTGCACTGAATGCCGCGATTGAAGCGGCGCGAGCAGGAGAACAAGGTCGTGGTTTTGCTGTGGTTGCCGATGAGGTTCGCAATCTTGCAAGCCGAACTCAAGATTCTACCAGTCAAGTTCAATCAACGATTAACGAGTTACTCGCTAGTACTTCTGAAGTGCTTACTGTCATGGAAAGTAATAATGCAAGTATTAGCACCTGTGTAGAAACAGCTCAACATACAAAAGACACACTAGTATCTATGGTAGGAAGCCTCAACGAAGCTAATGATATGGTCGCTCAAATTGCCGCTTCCGCTGAACAGCAAGGCATCGTTTCAAATGAAATGAGTGAAAATGTTAGTGTGATTAATTTATCAGCAAGAGAAATTAATCAAGCTAGTGTACATATGGCATCTCAAACTCAAGAGATGGCAAGTGCTGCCGAAGAGCTTAAACAACTATTGACATACTTTAAGCTGGAATAATCCGACGCACCTTGGTCTATATCGACACCTCTCCCCCGGATATAGACCAATCTATTTGCTCGTTAATATTACTAACAGAAGGTTTTTTTCAAAACCAAAAGACAAAGTCATCAACCTACGATCGATTAACTAAGTTTACTTAAATACTTAGACTAATAACCAAGCTGTGCTAAAGACTTAAGTCTGTTGTTGCTGAGTCAAAGGTCTAGGTTGATTAAGTGTTTTTGACTGACCTCAAAGAGCAAAAAAGTGTGTTATTCACTCTACTATATTGGAGATGTAAAGATTAAAATCAATAAAAACATAAAACTATCAGTAGATTACAGTCTTTTAGATGTATTCAAGAAAGACTGTACCAAGTCACTACTAACTCCAAATAACTGTGTCTCGGTGATGACTCAACAAGAAAAACTGTCATTTTTTTTCTCTATCGTAAACCAAAGTGCAAACGCCGTTGTTATTACAAACGTTGACAGGGACATTATCTACGCCAATAAAAAATTTGAAGAACTGAGTGGCTATGCCCTATGTGAAGTTCTTGGCAAGAACCCAAGAATATTGAAATCAAACAATACCCCAGTCGACAGCTACCGCGATATGTATCGCACATTACAGTCGGGAAGTTCTTGGAAGGGTGTATTTTTCAATAAATATAAAGATGGCCCCGAGTATATTGAAGAAGCTGTTATTTCTCCGATAATGTGCGATATAGGAGAAGTTATTTGTTATCTTGCAGAAAAAAAAGACATTACAGTTCAAAGGGCTATGGAAGACAGCGTACGGAAATTGACTCATTTTGATAGTCTAACGGAACTGCCTAATCGGGCCTACTTTATCGAAGAAGCCAAGAGGATAATGGACTTACAACTAGCTAAAGATAACTGCTTTACGATATTGTTTGCCGACTTAAACCGATTTAAAGAGCTTAATGATAGCAGAGGCCACCTTGCTGGTGATATGGCGCTAAAAGAGGTAGCTAGACGGATTGAAAACGCACTTCCGTCTGGTGATTTAGCAGCTAGAGTTGGAGGGGATGAGTTTGTTGTGATTCATCGAAAAGCGACACAAGAAAGCACTGCGCATTTAGCTGCCCAATTGGTAGCGGCACTGAGTCGACCTATCCCGATAAATATAGGACAAAAAGCTTTTCTGGGTGTTAGTATCGGAGCAGCCACATGGCCTTTGGACGGTGAAACATTGCATGATGTGCTCTCACATGCAGACTTAGCTATGTACGAAGCTAAGTCGACTGATCGGGACTTTGTCTTCTACACGGAACAGATTGGCACACACTATCATCGTGAATTGGAGTTATCGCGCAGGTTAAATCAGGCTATACACGATAAAGATCAGTTTCATCTAGTCTATCAGCCAAAATTTTATACAGCCAGTACGGAAGTTGCAGGGGTTGAAGTTCTGCTTCGCTGGGACGAGCCTGAGCTTGGTATCATTAACCCTGGGGAGTTTATTCCTCTTGCCGAGAAGTATAGGATAATGTGTCCTCTCGGTAAGTGGGTCATCAAAGCCGCCAGTAAGCAATTTCGTCAGTGGCAATCAGAGGGCAGAGTGTTGCCAGGTAGAATGGCTGTGAATATCTCCGTTCAACAATTAGAGCAACCTGAGTTCTTTGAGAGCATTATAAGTATGATTTCAGAAGAGGGACTCTCTCCTTCCATATTTGAATTAGAAGTGACAGAGTCGGTATTGATGAGTAACCCAGAAAAAACAATGCGCGTGTTGCAAAAGTTAGAACATGTAGGATTCAGTATCGCTATCGACGATTTTGGTACTGGCTTTTCGTCTTTATCGTACCTCAAAAGAATTAACGCAAAGGTTTTGAAAATTGATAAATCGTTCATTGAGAGTTTGGCGACCAGCATACACGACAAAATGATAGTGAAATCTGTGGTGGACTTAGCTCAGAATCTGGGGTTATCCGTTGTGGCTGAGGGCGTCGAAACTGAGGAGCAAAGGCGTTATCTTGAAGAGGTCGGGTGCGACATGGTACAGGGCTACTACTACTCAAGACCACTCACCGCAGAAGAATTAATCCGAAAATTTACTTTTAAAACTTTGCTTAAGGAATGAACAATGACTGAGCATTCTTCTCCATTTTTAAATACTTTCTATTTGAGAGTGTTATCTGTCGTTCATGACGGTTTGTCGCAAAGTTATGAAGAAGCACAAGCGTACTGATTTTTATATGAAATTAGGCTGATTTCGAGTGAAGCTGTTCCCAAACAGATAAGCTTTCAGGATTGTCAAGCTGTCCATTTTTAATTATCGACCGGCTTTGTTGCGTAATTAAA
>NZ_AJZM02000301.1 GCF_000272405.2 Vibrio tasmaniensis 1F-187 | reverse complement strand
AATGGATTGGCTCAAGACATCAACGCGAACTTCAATAAAGGTCGACCCGATGTTAAAGACGACCCGGCGATGCGCTTTGCCTTACTTGGCCAAGAGAATGCTTTTGAAATCACTCATGGTATCTCAAATGCCTATGTGGATTGTGAGAGCGGCTCCCAATGCGTCATCGATAACATCACAAAACAATGTCACCGACCGACTCACAACCCGGTCCCGTGTGACAAAGTCCCTGTCGCCTCCGTGGTCACCAGCAAGGTGATCTACCGCTGTCCATCCGGTTGGACACAACAAGGGAGGGATTGCCAACGCCCCCTCCCACAATGCCGATACAATAATTACAATTACGTGAGGCAATCAGGGACTAGAAGAGGTTTTTCGGGATCAGAAACCACGTATTTTTGGGATGGAAAGATAGTCTCTCCCAACCAAGGCTACACGCTTGGCGATTTAAAATATACCATCAACTTAAACTGGCAAGCGAGCAAACACTGGGATAAACGCTACGAGA
>NZ_AJZM02000300.1 GCF_000272405.2 Vibrio tasmaniensis 1F-187 | reverse complement strand
TCACTTAACTCAGTGTCCAAAACTACTGGTGCGGATCAGTCGCGATATAGTCTTTTACCAGAGTAGTGACTTTCTCTAGCGCTTCTTTACGTTCTTCAAGATAATCATATCGGTCATAGATGCCTTCTACACCTTTAAGTTTATGATTTAAACAACGTTCGGCAACATGGCTTGGGACTTTCATTGAAGCGAGTAGGCTACGGCAAGTTCGACGCAAATCGTGGACAGCGAAATGTTTAATGTCACCCATTCTGTTTGGTGGTTGAATTTTGCGGCCTGCTTCGCGTCCGAATAGCTTTGAAATAGCTCTGTTAAGCGTGTCTTTACCCATGTGAGGAACTTTACTTTTCCTTCTATTGGGAAATACATAATCTGAGCCACAAGCACGTACAAGTAGCTCTTGAAACCATAGTACGCAAAGTTTCGGTAGAGGAATTGTAAAACCTGTAGCTGACTTGCTTCTCTCCGCTGGTAAATGCCATAAAGCGTTATCAAGGTCGAACTCAGCCCACTTCGCCTCGGTTAGTTCAGATTTACGAATGCCAAGGCAAAGAAGTAAAGCGCAGGCTAGGTAGTTGTCTTTATTAAAACTATAAATATTTTCATGGAATACAGAGAAAATATGTTTAATCTCCTCCAGTTCTAAGATTCGATCTCGGCTCTCTTCAATACCACCAGCGTCATAGTTAGAAAATGCTAGCGCAGGATTCGACTCTATTACACCGATCTTCATACCGTGCCTAAAAAGCTGTTTACAGTACATTAGCGTGTCATTGGCTGTGGTTGGACGGCC
>NZ_AJZM02000299.1 GCF_000272405.2 Vibrio tasmaniensis 1F-187 | reverse complement strand
CCTAAGCACATGAACATCAAAGTGACTCGAGCGAAGCTTGAGTCTCTAGTTGAAGACCTAGTTCAACGTTCTCTTGAGCCACTAAAAGTAGCTCTTGCAGATGCTGCCCTATCTGTAGGCGAAATCACTGACGTTATCTTAGTGGGTGGTCAAACTCGTATGCCTATGGTTCAAGCTAAAGTAACTGAATTCTTCGGTAAAGAGCCACGTAAAGATGTGAACCCTGACGAAGCTGTTGCAATGGGTGCTGCTGTTCAAGGTG
>NZ_AJZM02000298.1 GCF_000272405.2 Vibrio tasmaniensis 1F-187 | reverse complement strand
TGGCGATTGCTTTTACATCCGCAATTCTTCTTTTTATGGGTTATAAGACGTTTCAAAATAACAGCTGGCAAGCCATAGAGAGCGAGAGTCGCAATACGTTACATGCACATGCAAAAGGGATCAGCGATTGGTTTTATGACAAGAAACAAGCCGTACACGGTCTACAGCAACAAGTGCAGCTTAACCCTTCCTTAGATATCGTACCTCATTTACGTCAAACCTTGGTATCTGGTGGGTTTGGATTGAGTTATTACGGTAACAAAGAAGGTGAGATGTTCCGTCATGATCCTTCACTGAATAAAGCGGGCTATGACCCAAGAGTCCGAGGTTGGTATAAACAAACCTTAGCTGAGAATCGAGCGGTGACAACAAAGCCGTATGTGAGTGTGACGATGCAAACCTTGGTGGTGACACTGACAGACCCTGTGACCGAGAATGGATCGATCATCGGTGTTGTCGCATCAAACTTGGCATTGGACAAATTGATTGAAGACGTATTAGCCATTCAGGTTCCGGGGAATGGGCGTGCGATTCTGATTGATAAGCAAGGGACGGTCGTTGCTCATCAAAATAAAGATTTCATTCTGAAACAAGTCAATGATATTGCGCCAGAGCTGAGTGTGTCTGGCTTGAACAGTGCTGCGCAAAACTTGACGACGATCTTTACTCAAGTGGATGGTGCCGAGCGAGTCATCATGGCTGAGCCGATTAAAGGCACTGACTGGTTACTTGTGATTGAAATGGATAAAGACGTACTAGAGCAGCCCCTGTTCGATATGTTGATTAGCCAAATCACCACAGGTTTGATTGTATTGATCGTTATGGCTGTAGCAACCTCATGGTTTGTGGCTCGTCAATTAGTTGAACTAGGGCGAGTGAGTGAAGCATTAGCTGATATTGCGGAAGGGGAAGGCGACCTCACACAAAGACTACAAGTGTCGAGCCAAGATGAGGTGGGTCAACTTGCCGATAAGTTTAATGTCTTCGTTGATCGGCTCCATCAAATGATGCAAAACGTCACTCAAGTTTCTACCGCGATGAACAGCGGTGCCGAGCATGCTAATACCAGTGCGATGAAGCGCAGTGATAGTGTAAGCAGGCAACAAGATGAGATCACGATGGTTGCAACGGCTGTGACAGAAATGGCGACAGCAACAGCGGAAATCGCCACGAATGCTGAGAGTACGGCAAAAAGTGCGACTCATTCGGTGGAGTTGAGCGAGCAAGGCTTCCAACAGATGGCTAAAAGCCAATCATCGATCAATGACCTCGCTACTGAGCTAACAAGCGCTGTGTCTATCATCAGTGAGCTTGAAGAGCATGGTCAGCAAATCGCGTCTATCTTAGCGACGATTCGTGAAATAGCGGAGCAAACGAACTTACTCGCGCTCAATGCGGCCATTGAAGCGGCTAGGGCAGGCGAACAAGGTCGAGGCTTTGCAGTGGTTGCTGATGAGGTTCGTGTGCTTTCTCAACGTACTCATGCTTCAACAGAAGAGATCGAAGACAAGATCAAACGCTTACAACAAGCGACCAATGGTGCGGTGAAAGTGATGACGCAAAGCCATGATATGGCGAAAACAAGCGTACACGATGTGGATATGGCCGGAGAGAGCCTAGCTCAAATCCGTGAAGCGATTCAGATGATCAGTGATATGGCGACTCAGATTGCTTCTGCCGCTGAAGAGCAGTCACTGGTTACTGCCGAAATCAATGCGAATACCGAATCTGTTCGTGAAGTGAGTGATGTGATGGCAGTTGATGCGACCGATGCGGTTTCACAAGCCGATCAGCTAAGTCATTTAGCGAGTGACTTGAAACGAGAGTTGTCACGCTTCAAGCTTTAATCTTTAATCGATATTGCAGAAAACAACATAGGTTTAGAAACTAAAGAGCACAGACAGTAATAGGCCTGTGCTCTTTCTTTAATAGCTTCAAATGAGTCTCAGTGCTTATCAAAGAAATCCTTATTGCGAATATATTTGCTCATTAAGTGGTAAGAAAAAGGTCTGATCAACCAACTTAGAACAGAGCGCCCAAGACGTATAAACGTCGGTGTGTTTTCGTAGATCCTGCCGTTATAGAGCCAAAGCACTTTCCCTACATGCCAATACAACAGAGGCACGGGCGGCATGAAGGTGACAATATCTATGTCGCAACAGATACGGTAGGTTTTCTTACTCAAACGGTAGTGCTTTCGAAAATTCCAATCACCAATCGCAGGTTGGCCAAAAGTCACGATTCGCTTAACACAGCCTGGATACTTTTGATCTAGGTAATCTGCGAACACGCAGCCAATTGCACCACCAGAAGAGTGGCCGGTTATAGAAATCCTTTTCCCTTGTTCTAACAAAGGCAAGAGTGTCGCTTCTAAGCGTTCGATAACGGTTTGCCCAAGCTTGTCTTCGTTACGACTCGGCTGGCTTTCTTGAAACATGAGATGATAGAAACCGGCATGTACACGATAGTTCAGCCCAATCTTTTTACAGCTTCTTGTCCATAGTGCAAAAGTGAGTAGCCAGTCAGAAACACTGTGTGATCCCTTGATAACCACAACCACTTCATCTTTGTCACTACTCCATAAAACTCGAATCATGGTTTTGCCAAACTGGTTCTTTATGATGCGCTGTCCATTAGGATCAAAACCGTAACGAGTCTGTTTAAAAACTCTCGGGTAGGCGAGGTTACAAAGAACCGCGTAGCGTTCATATTGGTATCGTTTTAGTGACTTCACGTTTTCATTTCGTAATTATAGTTGTGTAAAACTTTAGCCTTTGAATGTGAAAAGCACATGAAAACGAAGGAGTGTTTCTTTAATTCAATGGAATTGACAGTGTTTTGTGAGTCTGAAAATGGGAATTTGGCCTTTGAATTCCAACTCAAACTCAAAATCTACGAATAAGAACCGTACAAGCTGCACTAAATTCATTCTGTAGAGTTCGATAATTAATCACTTGAATTAAATGATAAAATTTATTGTTGACGAATTTTTTTCATCCGTTAAAGTACACCTCGTTCTCACGGCTTAGGTCGCGGAGAGATGGTGTTTTACTCTTCAGTAATCAGCATCGCATGATTGCGTTGCCCTGGTGGTGGAATTGGTAGA
>NZ_AJZM02000297.1 GCF_000272405.2 Vibrio tasmaniensis 1F-187 | reverse complement strand
CAGTGTTGGCAGTAACAGCCAATTTGTAGGGCAGGTGGATAGCTCAATGGCGTTTTCAGATAAAGTCAATGGACGTATTAACCTGGAACACCGACAGGCTGATTCGTATGTTAACCATGTCGATTCGAATGATTTCTTTATCGCACCAACTATTCGAGTGCTGCCAGCTGAAGGGCATACCGTTGACTTAGATGTCGAATATGCACACCAAGAGCTGGTGCCATATCGTGGTGTTCCATCCAAAAATGGCAAACCTGTCGATGTCTCTGAGAGTTCTTTCTACGGTGGCACTAACGATTATCAAGAGTCCGATAGCCTGCGTGTTGGCATTAATTATGAGTGGCGCTTGAATAGCGAGTGGGTATGGACAAACCGAGCGGCATACAATCATATCGAACTTGAGCAAAAGGGCACGCGTCAAGGTACTGTGACGGGAGATAAAGTCTCTCAAACCGTGAACAATTTCGGTTATGACCCTCGAACCACAACGACGATGCAATCCGAGTTAGTGTGGGAAACCGATTCTAACCAAATGATGATTGGTGCGGATTATAACCAGATCAATATCGATTTAACGCTAGCAAGCGATAAAACCTTACCTCCGAAACACATCTATAATCCCGTCGTAGGAGCAACGCCTGATCCGGGTTTCAAACCTTTCCGTGATAACACGACAACGACGACAGGTGTCTACATTCAAGACGTTTACACCTTTGGTGATCTATCGGTGATAGGTAACGTGCGCTATGACTCTATGGAACTTGAGCAGCAAAAAGCCGGGAAAGCCCAAGAGAAGCTAGATGATAACAAAGTGAGCTACCGTGGTGGCTTGGTCTATCGTATCAACAACGATATGTCGGTATACGCAAGCTTAGCTCGTTCGTGGCAATTGCCTTACTCCGGTATTTATATCAACCCTAAACTGGCTGAATTCTTCCATACCGATCTAAAAGAAGTGGGTGCGAAAGCTTACTTACTCGATAACGCTTTGATGCTCAATGCCGCTATTTTCCAAATTGATCAAGAACAACCACAAACCAATATTAATGGCGACGTTATCAATAAGATTGAAGCACGTCACCAAGGTATTGAACTGGAAGCTCGCGGTCAGATTACAGAGTTGTGGGATATTTCAGTTGGTTATAGCTACCTAGATGCAGAAGATAAAGATACAGGCAAAAAGCCGAATGATGTGTCTGATCATCTGTTCTCACTCTGGAGTACTTACCAATTATACGAAAACTGGCGTTTGGGCGGTGGTGTGAAATACGTAGGGGACCGCTACGCGGGTAACAATGAAGCCGTCGCATTAGGTGATTACACCACTGTTGATTTGATGGCAGCGTACACCACGGGTCGTCACAAAGTTCAAGCGAACGCTTATAACGTACTTGGTGAGAAATACATTCTCGGGGCAACCAGTGGTAAGTCGGGCACGAATCAGATTGGTTACGGAGCGCCAGCTGAATTCATGCTCAGCTACGGCTATCAGTTCTAAAAGCAAGTTCTGCTCGAAGATTTAGTTTATTTCTAAAAGCTATTTCAACTGAAAAACTATTGATTTGTTCGCTACGAGTGAGTGAACAGTTGGTCTCATTTTGAGGTCGTTTAGCCCAATGGGTCAAAGCGTTGGCATAACTTTAAAGTACAGCCTTTGACCCTAATTTGCCTACTTAGGAGATTTTCATGCCTTACCAGAATTTGGATGGTAAACCCCACGCGCAACATAAACTGCGCTTGACCGTACTTGCAACAGCCATCGCTTCAGTGACTTCCATGAGTGCATTCGCTGCGTCTGATCCGCAAACGACGACCATGGAAACGGTTGTCGTGACGGGCAGCTTGATCGGTAATTCAGAATTAGATGATGTGAAAGAGTATCCGGGAGCGCGTACCGTTCTAACTAACGAACAAATTAAAAAGAGTGGCGCACTCTCTATTGATTCAGCATTTCAAAGTGTACCGGGCATTAAGGTTCAAGACGAAACGGGCACGGGTGTATTGCCTAACATCTCGGTGCGCGGCTTGAAAGCGAGCCGCAGTGGTCATGCTCAATTTCTAATGGATGGTGTACCACTGACTCTTGCGCCTTATGGTCATACCGGACAATCTATTTTCCCAGCAACGCTATCGATGCTTGACCGAATTGATATCGTACGTGGTGGCGCTGCTGTGCAGTACGGGCCAAACAACGTGGGTGGTGTGATCAACTTGGTGACTAAGCCTATTCCACACCAATGGCAAACTGAAATCAGTAATCGCTTTACGGTATTTGAAGATGGTAATACACCGCTTAATGACTTTTACCTACGCACGGGTGGTTGGTTAACCGATACGCTGGCACTTCAAGTGGAAGGTAACTTCCTAAAAGGTGAAAGTTTCCGCGATCATTCAGATACAGATGTAAAAAACTTCCAAGCGAAGTTGCAATGGTTACTCAGCGATACCCAGGAGCTACAAGCATTCGTTCAGCGTTACGATGCAGATACCCAAATGCCGGGCGCTTTGTCGCCAAAAGATTACCAGCAAGATCGTACTCAATCGAAGCGACCATATGACGAATACAAAGGTACATCAACACGTTGGAGCCTGAAGTATTTGCATGATTTGAATATTGCAGATGGCGCAGAGTTAGAGGTTCTGACATTCGGTCACCACTCTGAGCGTTTCTTCCAATGGGGCTTTAATAGCGCAGGTGGTCATTGGGCGGATCCAGCACTACCATCAACAGATATTCGTACCTCACCACGTGAATTCGCGGTTTATGGTGTGGAACCTAAGTTAGCGATGTACTTTGACGGTAATACGGTGACGCAAAACTTGATTGTGGGTGCTCGCTATGTAAATGAAGATATCGATTACAAGCTAACGCAAACGCCAATTGCTGGTGGGGTAACAAAAGTACCACGTGATTGGAACTTGAATACCGATGCTTTCGCAGGTTACATCAGCAATGAAGTTGGCCTGTTTAACGACGTGCTAAAGGTTACTCCGGGTATTCGTTACGAATCGATTGATATGACCTTTAATGATTTAGGTAAAGTACAGAGTACAGACAACAAAGTGACCGAGTGGTTGCCGGGCTTAACCGTGGCATACCATTTAACTGAGCAATGGGTTGGGTACACCAATGCGCAGAAATCTTTGCGCGCACCACAAATCGCTTACATCCGAGGCAAGGGTGAAGAGGGCAGTGAGCTAGCATGGAACTACGAGTTGGGTGCTCGTTACAATCAAGATTCAACTAGCTTTAATGTTGCGCTCTACCGCATTGATTTTGAAGACCAACTCCAATGGCAAAGCGGAACACAGACCTTTGATAATATTGGTAAAACGCTTCATCAAGGTATTGAGCTCTCAGGTCGTTATGTTCCGCAGGCTATGCAAGCTCTGAGTTTAGGCGCGGGTTATAACTATTTGGATGCGACGATAGAGGCAGAAGGTGCAAACAAAGGTAAGCAACTTCCTTACACATCTGAGCATCAACTTAGCTGGGATGCGACTTACGCCTTTAGCAGGGTAGATACGACCTTATCTGGTTACTATTTCAGTGAGTCTTATTCTGACAATGCCAATACCAGTGCTGAAGATGCAACGGGTGCGAAAGGCAAAGTACCTGCTTACATGGTATGGAACTTAAACCTAGGCTCAGACTTGTATAAAGATGAAAACAGTAAGTTACGCATGAATGTTGCAGTGAACAATTTGTTTGCTGAGGACTACTACTTCCGCGGTATTGATACCAGTCCGGTTGGCCGCTATCCAGCGCCAGGGCGTTCATACACTTTGGATCTGAACTATCAGTTCTAATCGGTAATTGATTAAAAATAATAACGAATATAAGTCGCCAATATTATTGGCGACTTTCACGGTTCTAGTGTTTAAGGAAAAGTAAATATGGAAAACAGTTCTCGACTTTTATTTTCGAATCAATGGCTGCTGCCGAACGGACTGCTGTCATTCAAAAGGCATTTTTTATTCAGCAGGATAGCGATAACCTTAGCTTTGTTGGCTTTAAGCTTGTTCTCATTCTCCAGTTCAGCAAAAACGAGGATCATTCAAGATGAGCAAGGTCAGTTTGAGATAGCGACTACCCCGCAACGCGTTGTGGTGTTGGAGTTCTCATTTGTCGATGCGTTAGCTGCGGTAGGCGTGTCTCCGGTTGGTGTTGCCGATGACAATGATACTTCGCGAGTGATTCCGGCGGTGCGTGAATTAGTGCAACCATGGGAATCGGTTGGGATGCGTTCGCAGCCTAGTCTAGAAGCCATTGCGGTATTAAAGCCCGACCTGATCATTGCCGATGCAGAGCGTCATCGTACGGTTTATCAAGATCTACAGCGAATCGCACCAACTCTGCTGCTCAAAAGCCGTGGAGAGACTTATCAAGAGAACTTGGAATCTGCGCTTAAGGTCGGTATCGCCCTCGACAAGCAATCGGCAATGGAACAAAGAATTCACCAACATCAACAAGCCATGGTGGAATTTAAAAGTCATTTCTCGCTTAAACAAACTGTCCAATTTGCTGTTGTGTCGGAAAAAGGAATGTGGCTACATAGCCCTGCTTCGTATGCCGGAGGTGTACTCACCACATTAGGTATTGCTAGCCCAATAGTGGAGCCGACAGACAAGGCGTACTTACCAACCAGCTTTGAGTTGTTGTTGAAAACGAATCCAGATTGGTTGCTCCTTGGTGCTTACTCAGATCCAAATATCGTTGATGATTGGCAGAAAAACCCACTGTTTAATGTCTTAATATCCGCGAAGAATCAACAAGTGGTAGAAGTGTCACCAGCACTATGGTCATTGAATCGAGGCATGTTGGCCGCGGAACAAATGGCGAAAAATCTAGAGCAGATCTTGGATCGTTCATGAGTTCGATGTTGCTCTCTAGAGGTAAGCGACGTTCGCTTATAGTGTCGTGGCTTACGGTATTGGTGTCGTGGCTTACGGTATTGGTGTCGTGGCGAGTCACGTTATTTACGGCTTTAGTGTCGTGTTTGGCGATGTCTGGTTACGTGGCCTCTATGCTAGGTTGGTCGAATTTCTCCCTAATATTGAGTGACTTAGTTCACTATTGGTTTGCGTTTGATGAGAGCAATATGACTCATCAAATATTGGCGACACTTAGAGCTCCAAGGGCTCACGCTGGGTTATTGATTGGTGCAAGCTTAGCCGTCGCCGGACTGTTGATGCAGGGATTAACACGTAACCCACTTGCGTCTCCATCAATTCTAGGTATTAACGCTGGCGCAGCCTGTTTTATGGCTTTAGCTGCGATAGGCATACCTGTGGTGAGTGATTTAAACCCGATCCTTAATGCCGTTCTTGGTGCATTGCTAGGCGGTGGTGCTGTGATGCTCCTCGGTGGCTTCTTCTCCGAACGTTCTCATCCGTTACGTTTGGTTTTAGCGGGTATCGCCATTACTGCTTTATTGATTGGGTTAACTCGAGCAGCGTTGATTCTAGCTGATGATATGGCTTATAGCGTGCTGCATTGGCTTACCGGTTCATTGTCTAGCGTGGATGAGGGACAGTGGCAACAGCTTTGGCCGCCAGCAGTGATTGGTTTGGTGTTGGCTGTTAGCCTTGCTCGTAACCTCAACTTATTGGCGCTTGGTGAAGAAGTGGCTGTGGGGTTGGGCAGTAATATCCGGCTTACTCGCCTCATGAGTGGATTGGCTATCGTGTTGCTTGCGGGTGCCAGTGTCGCTATCGCTGGTCCCATTGGCTTTGTAGGATTGTTGGTTCCTCATTTGGTTCGGCCCATGGTTGGGCACAATTACCATCTACTGATTCCTATCTCCGCAATGGCAGGTGCAGCATTAGTGTCTTGGTCAGATGCGTTGTCACGATCGATTGCTTTCCCGACTGAAACGCCCGTTGGTGTTATTACAGCCCTACTTGGGACACCTTGTTTTATTTTGATTGCGACGAGGAGATCTTAATGCACCATCACACTAAGATAGTTTTGTTATCAGGGATTCTCATATTAGTGGCATCTGCGGGCTTGTTTGTCGGTGCAGCGTCACTTTCTATTCCTCAAGTCATCAAACATTTGGTCGCCTTTTCCAGTGACGACTTTGTTATCCATCAGTATCGGCTACCACGTATGTTACTCGCGATAAGCGTGGGCGCAGGGTTGGGGCTATCCGGCGTATTAGTACAAGGTGTGATACGTAACCCGTTAGCATCGCCTGATCTTATGGGCATTAGCGCCGGGGCAGGGCTTGCTGCGACTGCGAGTTTAGTGTGGTTCCCTAATGCGGCAGTTAGCGTACTGCCTGTGGTGGCGATGTTCGGTGGGGTATTGGCTGCTGGGTTGATTGCGGTAGTGGCATGGTGGTCAAGGCCAACACCCGCCAAGTTGGCCTTGATTGGTATTGCAGTGAGTGCGTTTCTGGCGAGTTGTATCGACTTCTTGCTTGTCACTAACCCCATCGAGATCAACACTGCGATGGTATGGCTAACTGGCAGCCTTTGGGGGCGAAACTGGCAGCAAGTTCCCTTTATTTGGGGAGCATTGCTCTTGTTGTTGCCAATGGCATTTTGGCTTGCTTGGCGATTGGATGTGATGGGGCTTGGTGAGGAAAGTGCCACCACATTGGGTACTAAGCCAAAACAGATACAAGCTCTTGCGCTATTGGCCGCTGTGTTGCTTGCCAGCATCAGCGTTTCAGTGGCTGGAACGATCAGTTTTGTGGGTTTATTAGCACCTCACTTAGCGCGCTTGTTGTTTGGGCATAATCATAAGTTGTTAATCCCGGCGTCTGCTCTGGTGGGCGCGATTTTGGTTACTTGTGCCGACGGCTTGGCAAGAGGTCTACAACCACCGATTGAATTGCCTGCAGGGGTACTTACTTCTGTCATTGGCGCGCCTTATTTCATCTTTCTTCTCTATCGCTATCGAGGTTGGTAACCATGCTAAAAACGCAGAATCTTTCCGTCGCGTACGGCAAACAAACGATCATACCGAACCTTTCGGTGTCCATCCCAAAGGGAAAAATTACTGCCTTAATTGGACCCAATGGATGTGGTAAATCTACCTTGTTAAAGACGTTAGTCAGGATCAATAAGCCGGTGACAGGAGAGGTGTTATTTGAAGACAAACCGTTGTCGAGCTATGGCGATAAAGTGCTCGCGCGTTCATTGTCACTTCTGCCGCAAATATTGGTCAGCCCTGAAGGCATTTCGGTCAGAAAACTGGTTGAATATGGCCGTTCTCCTTATGTGTCTCATTGGGGAAGGTTAGGGCAAGAAGACCAAGTGATTGTCGAACAAGCAATGCGTGATACCGGCGTACTTGAGTTTGCTGATAAACCGATTGAGTCACTGTCGGGTGGGCAGCGTCAAAGAGCATGGATAGCGATGATAATAGCGCAAGACACTGATGTCGTGATGTTGGATGAACCGACCACTTATCTTGATATGTCTCACCAAGTTGAATTAATGAACTTGATGCAGCAGATGAATGACAAGGGAAAAACAGTGGTGGTTGTGCTCCATGATCTGAACCAAGCGAGCCGTTACTGCGATCATTTGATCGTTTTAGAAAGGGGTGGTTTAGTGGCTGAAGGCCCCCCCGATGAGGTGATGACCGAGACATTGCTGAATGATGTTTTTGATCTCAAAGCGAGCGTATTTCGTGACCCTATATCCAATACGCCGATGTGTGTGGCGATTTAAGCAAATAGCCGATGATTAAAGTTGTCAGTATGGCTTGCTGTGCGTCTGGTTAAAATAATCAGAGCGAATCAATTTTTGGTGTTGATTGAGATAGTATTTTGCTATAAAACGCGCATAATCTCGCTATACAACACTTAAAGAAGAAATTACCTATGACGACCTTTCAATACTACTTTCACCAACTGCCTTGCTTCGACTGTAAAAAAACGACAGTAAGTACTGATCTTGGTTGGTTAACGCCTGCGATGAAAGATACTGCTCTAGAGCAAGTGACAAAGACACTTGCGGAAGGTGAAGTTACGCCTGATCTTTCAGCAAATGTGGTTTGTACCAAAGACGAAGCTCGCGAGTATCTATTACTGAATTTCTTCGGTTATTCAGAAGAAGAGTTAGCGAGCGGAATTGAAGCTGATGATGAGCAAGAAGTCGCGGATGAAATTGCAGAACTTCTAGAAGAAGGCCAAGATACAATCACCTTCGAACATGAAATTGCTCTTCAGTGCTGTGCTGATTGCGATGTTGAAGAAGAGTCAAACTAAGCACTCGTATTAAAGTATTAGTATTAATGTAGATACATCCATTAATACAGTGTGATGTTCAAATGAAGAAAGGCGTTAGCGAATTGAAGTTCGCTAGCGCCTTTTTTGTATCTCTACGTCTTATCTCTAAGCAGCATTAGATCCTATGATGCTTTATTTTCTAGAATACCTTGGTCTCCCAATTGAGAGAGGATCTCTGCGGTTTTCTCGCGGAATAAATCTCTTAATAAGCGAACCGTTGGTGTGATGGATTGACGGCTTGGGCAGACTAACCACAACTCGGTTGGTGTTGGTTTAAATTCAGGCATAACTTTAATCACTTCGCCAGAAAGCAAATGTTTCGACATATCTAAACAAGACTTTATCGCCACGCCTTTACCGGCAACACACCAACGTCTAACAAGGTCAGCATCGTTCGATGCACGATTCCCTTTCAGCTTCACTTTGTGCTCCTGCTTACCATCCTTAAACACCCATTCGTCTTGCAACATATCATGTAGCTGATAAAGCAAACCATTATGTTGAGTTAAATCATTCGGGTGTTTTGGTGTTCCCATTTCAGCTAAATATTCAGGAGCCGCACACAATATTCTCGGCACATCGCAGATCTTGAAACCATACATGTTGGCGTCAGTCGGAGAGCCGTAACGTAGCGCCATATCAACAGAATCACGGTAAAAATCGATATTACTGTCACTGATGCTCGTTCTAAGTGATGCTTTAGGGTATTCAAGCAAGAACACGTCTAACCAAGGTGTGATGAGGTTGCGGCCTAGATCCGATGAAAGCGCAATGCGGATTTCTCCATCGAGAATACCAAGCTCTTCGCGCATGCTGAGCTTGGCTTGCTCTAATATTTTCAAGGCCTGTTCACACTCAGGTAAATAGCGTTCGCCTGCTGAAGAGAGCCTTAAATGGCGAGTGGTTCTTACAAACAGTTCAGCGCCTAGTGCGGCTTCAACTCGTTTGACGGCAGCACTCGCGGTAGCAGTACGCATGTCTAGGTTGGTGGCTGCTGCGGTGATGCTGCGAAACTCCGCCACTTTTAAAATGACCTGTAAGTCTTCAAGAAGCATCTTATCTACCTGTGTTTGATAATGTTCTAAACATTGTATTGAAATCTTTGCTAATCACAAAGCGGGTTAACCCTTATTTGCCTCTTCTAAGCTAACTTTATACGCTTAATTATCAAAATATATTTGAAAATCATTCAAATGTTAGACGGTTTATCTAGAGTGAGAATTGACTAAGATTAACTCGTCTAATTCAAGGAGAAAGCATAATGTCAGTACCATCAAAAATGAAAGCTATAGGATTTACTCAGTCATTTGCGATTACAGAGCAAGACAGTTTATTTGAGTTTGAAACGAGTCTGCCAGAACTAAAAAATAATGACTTGCTGGTAAAAGTGAGCGCGACTGCTATCAACCCTGCTGACGCAAAAATTCGTATTCGTAGTGCTAAGGATAAAACACTCGAACAACCTAAAGTGCTGGGCTATGACGCAGTCGGTGAAGTTGTCGGTAAAGGTACAGACGTTGAAGGTTTTGAATTAGGTGACCGTGTTTACTACGCTGGTGACGTCACTCGCATGGGAGCTAACGCGGAATACCAAGCCGTTGATTACCGTATTGCGGCGAAAGCACCAAAGAGCCTTTCTGATGAAGCTGCTGCTGTGATGCCGCTAGCGACACTCACTGCGTGGGAAGCGTTGTTTGACCGCTTGCGTGTTCGTCCTGAAGAGCAAAAGTCGATTCTGATTATTGGTGGCGCTGGTGGCGTAGGTTCAATCACTATTCAATTGGCGAGCCAACTGACTAACCTGACTGTCATTGCGACGGCTTCAAGACCTGAAACCGAGCAGTGGGTAAGGGATATGGGTGCAGACCATGTGGTGAATCACCGTAACTTGGTTGAGTCTGTACGTGAGCAAGGCATCCAGCATGTCGATTACATTTTTAATGTTGCGGATACTAAAGGGCACTGGGAATCGATGGTGGAGCTGATTGCACCACAAGGCATGATCAGTTCGATTGTGGAGTTCGATGGTGGAATTGATCTGTCGGCGCTTCAAGGTAAGTCTGTCGGTTTTGTGTGGGAGCTAATGTTTACACGTTCACTGTTCAACACAGACGATATCCAGAAGCAACAAGACATCTTATTCCAAGCTGCGAACTTGATTGATGCAGGCCGCATTAAATCGACACTAACGACGACGTTGGATGGTTTTAGTGTTGAGACTCTGAAAGATGCGCACCAACGTATTGAAAGCAGTACGTCGATTGGAAAAACAGCCATTAAATATTAATAGTTAATGATTTAGATCTTTGACGGTTTGAAGCATTG
The DNA here is from genome assembly GCF_000272405.2 of Vibrio tasmaniensis 1F-187. Lineage (GTDB taxonomy): Bacteria > Pseudomonadota > Gammaproteobacteria > Enterobacterales > Vibrionaceae > Vibrio > Vibrio tasmaniensis_A. The sequence continues at coordinate 1,948 of NZ_AJZM02000297.1, read as the reverse complement.
ATCTTTTGTTCGTCTGTGGTTTATTCAGGCTTTACCTTATTCCAACAAAGCGTTACTCCGTTTCTTGCGAGGTTTTGAATTGAATCTGAAGTAAGTTAAGCTCGAAGGGCAGAGGCTGTTTGTCTGCAATCAAAAAGCCGATCTGTTTAATGTCTTGAGCTTTAAGCTCCGGAGTTCCGTTGAGTAGCCGACCTCTAAACACCGCTTGAAAGTCGTTTAGTCGGAAGATTTTCTTGAGTTGTTCACCTTTAATTGTCTCAAAGTTGTGCTTATAGTTGGTCCTGTTTCCATCGATCCACGTTGTGAACCTTAATTGGTAAGTACGACCATCACCCACAAACGTCAACTCTACGCTGTCCGTTTCAGAGCTTAGTGTTTTAACAGAGCGATTGATTGAACTGAAGCCACCATTGTTCTCTAACGATAGTTCGCCCTTAAATTGACTCGTCTCGCCATCATGAATAAGACTGCCTGTTGAGATGCCACCCATTACATTGTCGTTGGTCGCTGTCCAATTCTTCTGTTCGTTCGCTTGTGTAAAATCAATCATATCTATTCCTGCTAAAGATACTTGAGACCATAAAAAAGAAAGGCTGAGTATTAGCCACAAAGAAGCGATTCGTTTACGCAGTAAGTGCGTTTTAAAGTCAGTTTCGTGCATGATTTTATCCATTAGTTGCTAGGGCGTGTTGACCTTTCGTACTTACGGAGAAGGCTCTGTAGCAAGCATAGCCAGACAATGGTTGATGAAGTCTTCATAGTTCGACGCTTTGTCGTATTCGATTTTTAATGAACCGTGGAACATCAGGGTTACCGTAACGTCTCTGTAGCTTAGCCAACAGGTGTAACCGTCGTAATCGTGCCAAGCAAATATCTCACCTAATTGATATTTATTGTCCAGCTGTTCGCCCGTTGAACGAAGGTAATCGAACACTCTGAGAAATTCTTTGATGGTAATTCTGCTGTCCATGTATCACTCCCGCTACGCAGTCGACTAAAAAATACCAAGTGCTTGTATTTCAATTAACTACGGTTTGGTTCTGCATTGCGATCACTGAGGGGAGGCCTGTATACAACATCCATTTCATCGGCTCGCTTTGTGGAAGGTGTGGTTTGGATAGAACACTTACTTACTTTGACTGGTATTAAGTACAAAGAACATAATACGAGGCAAGAGAGTTACATTGGATTAGGTCGTCTAAACTTACAGTTAGTATGTAGTCAAAGCAGAGCCATTTGGACTCTAAAGACGTTCTCGAAAATAAACGTAAATTAGTTCTTTACCTCAACTTAACTTGAGGTATTAGGATATGCAACGTTGCTTAAGAGAATACTTTAAGGAGAGAAGAATGATCCAACTTGAACATGTAAATTTAGTGGTTAAAGATATCCCAGAGATGCTGACTTTCTATAAAGCAGCTTTCCCTCACTGGTATGTGCGTGATGAAGGACAAGGCGAATGGTCTGGCAAGCCACGTAACTGGCTACATTTTGGTGATGAATATCAATACATCGCGTTGAGCGATCACGGCGAAGGAGAAAACAGAGATTTGGCTGGGCATTCTGTCGGTCTCGCGCATTTTGCTTATGTAACCAACAATATCGAGAGCGTGATTGAGCGCCTTATTGATGCGGGTTTCCCAATAGCCAAACCCGGCGCCGACGAACCTTATCGCAAAAACGTTTACTTTGTTGATCCTGCGGGCTTTGAAATCGAGTTTGTAGAATATCTGAGTGATGATCCCAAGCTGCGCAATGCCACGTAGTAGAACTCGCAATCGAGTTGGTGTACTAGAGCTAGATTGTTTGAAATAAAACGTCTAAGAAAGGGTGCTAGGAAGACTCACAGAAAAGGGCATTATGGAATATTCCGCAATGCCCTTTTTATATCTATTAGCTGATTGGCTAACTGATCTTTACTCTGTTAGTCGCTTAGTCGCTTAGTCGC
>NZ_AJZM02000296.1 GCF_000272405.2 Vibrio tasmaniensis 1F-187 | reverse complement strand
TTTTTGGCCTTGCGCTTCAACCCAGGCATCACCGTTGTCAGCCTTAACAATGTTGAAAGGCATGATTTCGATATCGCGTTGAACTTCTTCATCTTCAAAACGACGACCGATTAGACGCTTGATAGCGAATAGGGTGTTTTGAGGGTTAGTAACCGCTTGACGCTTCGCAGGTTGACCAACTAGCGTCTCACCTTCAGTGTATGCGATTACCGAGGCTGTTGTGCGTTCGCCTTCAGTATTTTCTAGTACGCGAGGTTTGTCGCCGTCAAGTACGGCAACACATGAATTTGTTGTCCCTAAGTCAATACCGATAATTTTACTCATAATAAGACCTCTCTTATTAAAATTATTTTTTCTAATGCAAAATATGTAATTCTATTCTTCTATATGAGTACAAGCGTTTAAGTCTTGCACTCTAGTGGTGATAAACAGCAATATTTTTAGACAAGGTTAGTAAAATCGAATACTAAAATCACCTTATCCGATCCTGTTTCCCCAGTCATTATTTGTGGATTGAGATCTGACGGGGTTGCATTGCTTCTGGGACTTCACGGACGAGGTCTACGTGCAGCAAACCATTTCCCATACTCGCTGCTTTAACGGTTACGTAGTCAGCCATCTGGAATTTACGTTCAAAGTTACGCTCTGCGATCCCTTGATAAAGGTAATTAGGTTTAGTTTCTACAGGCTGAACTTCACCGGAAACGATTAACATATTTTCGTTCTGGGTAAGAGTTAGTGCATCTTCAGAAAAACCAGCTACAGCCATCGTAATACGATAGTTGTTTTCGTCTTTCTGCTCGATGTTGTATGGAGGGTAGCCATTACAAGATGGCTTATTCGTGCTACTCTCCGCTAGGTTAAATAGACGTTCAAAACCAATGGCATGACGGTATAGCGGAGAAAAATCTACATTACGCATAATACTATCCTCATAAATAAGCAATAGTTCTTAGTGTTTAGTACACCAAGACCGGAGACAGACTCTATTGCACCACGTAGGCGCCGTAAGACATATGTTCCAGGTGTTAACAGGTTTAAGGAACTCGCTAATGTCGCATACTACAACGTCAACGTTCCTTGATTACAATTGCCCTAGCTTCCCTAAGAAGGCGAAGTGGGCAACTTAAGAACTTCATCTGTCAGTTCGTTTTTTTAAAATATTATCCCAAGAGAAACCTGTCAATACTAACATTAGGTTTTTTTGGTCATTTATAAATTGTTAATTTAGCAAAAGCGCTAGCTCGATTCTGTCAGATTCGATCTAACAGGTTCTTCGCTGGCTCATTCCTACACACAACCCAAATCGCGGCCTGGATCTGTCAGCATATAATGTATTTTAATGTGACACCCTAAGCGCCAAAACGCACATCAAAACAAAACCCTGAGCACTTAAACGTCCCCTCCCCCTTTGTCACAAATCGCAATGCTGGAAATACTGACCCGTAGTTGGTGTACAGAATGATGTGATCCG
>NZ_AJZM02000295.1 GCF_000272405.2 Vibrio tasmaniensis 1F-187 | reverse complement strand
TCTTACGCTGTTAGCCTAGAAAAACACATGGGTTACTAGAAGAGAAAAGGACGGATATGACACTTCCTATTTTTCACTCAAACAACGGAAGGTGGAGTGTCGGTGGGTGTGGCTCAGTATGTTCCAGAACTAAATGCGGCGGTCGGTTACTTGCAAAACAACCGTAACATGAACATGAAAATCGCAATTTCAGTTAAACCACAGAACCCTACAGTGCATTTGGTGATTGGCCACAAGAGTAATGTAGAGAAAGAATATCCATCGCAAGCCTAACTGTATCGGATCTCACAGACCTTTGTACTACTCATCTAATGAACAGTTAGGAGCGTTATATGTTGTTGTCTTGGTTTAGCGACGACTACCCATCGGCCTTATTGTTATCATATTCAGGTACTAATTGAGTGAGGGGAATGATCGCCTCACCCAACTTTCATTGTGACAACGTCACAAAAAGACCGAAAGACTACGGTTATTACCTTCCTTGAAGCCCTTATATAACGTTCTGGTCAGAGTTTTATAAAATATTCAACGTTTTACTGCCCACTTTTAAATCGACTCTCTTTATACCCAAGCGATAAAGGCAAGAGAGTACGTCATTTTGAAAAACATTGTATTGACTACGATTTAGAAGTAATAAAAATTCTTCTAACAAGTATCGTTTTTGAGCAAGCTGATAAAAATCACTTATCCTTTGCTTTACATCCAAGTCAATAACAGCGACTTCCAGGCGAGATTGATTCTTCTCAAATAAAAAACTAATCGGCCATTTTGACACAGAAAACCTCCATTATGTGTGAATTATAAAAACAGTCGTTACCGCTCGAAGGGAAAATTAGAGCAACATTTCTTCTTTAATTCCTACTTTGATTAATGCCGCCTTCTCAATCGCTGTTAGTTCTGAAAGCTCACTAACGAAATCACAATCCTTGAACCGAACGTCGGTCGCTTCACCCAACTTTTCACTCAATGCCGTCATCAAGCCTTCTACTAGGCCACTGAAACGCATGGCAGTCGAGATTAAAACATTGTCACCTTGCGCCAGATATGACGACGGAACTTGTTCAGCAACCAACCTAAAAACGCCTCGTAAACGCTGACCAAAAGCACCTTCCAATTGCGTTAATGTCGCTTTCAGGTCACTTTTCGACATTTGATCCAAAGCTGAACTCATTAAATCCCCATCAAAACGAGCATGAGCATTCGCATCAAGCGCGCCTTCAGTTTTTTTGCCGTTTTTTCATGCCATTGCAAGGCCGATGTATCAATAAAACCTTGTAAACCTTGCATAGTGGCGCTTACATTTGGACGTTTGTGTGAAAGTGAGTCCACAATTAATCCTAGATGCCCTGAATAATTTTTCTCTTGTTTAGGGACAGTAGAAAGCGCCAATTCACGAACTAGACTCAGATCCCCCTTTATTCAAGGCGATATTCTGAATAAATTTAAATGAAATATTGCCTTCGCTTAGCGCATCTTGTAGCTTATTTATTGTTTCACTAGATAATAATGGTGTTAAATTCGCTGTTACTCGTGTAGACAAGTAACTCACCGAATCCAGTGCTGTTTTCTTACTATTATCCTTAGCTGAACTACCTCTAATACCTAGATCATTATCAATTTCAGAACTAACAGCAATCGTCCTGACAGGATGCTCGCTCGAGCTTTGTTTCTGTGTTTCCGGCTCAAAATAAGAACTAATAGCCTCTTTAAGTCCACCAACTTGAGCAGTTAATTTTCGGTCATTGAATAGGTTTCAGCGACAATGGCGAGTTTAGTTTGAGCAGACCACTGCTCTGATGAAGTGTTGCTCTTTGGCACGGTGGCTCCTGAACTTCTGAGTTGCGGGCGCCAATAATACAGGGTCGCAGTGCTAATTCC
>NZ_AJZM02000294.1 GCF_000272405.2 Vibrio tasmaniensis 1F-187 | reverse complement strand
GTCGCTTAATGCGGTGTCCAGTCTAACTGGAGCAGATCAGAATTCTAATATTAGCCAACGAGAACAAGAATTGGCCGTTGAAGTCGCTAAGCTAAAGAGCTAGATATCGTAAAAAGGCCGCCATCTCGATTAAGTCCGTGTTGGCCACTTACATTAAGAGTCTGCGCTTTTTAGATGGACTGGATGAAAAAGACGGTCAAGGTCACCCCAAACGCAAACCGTTTTCCATCACCGATTGGGTACAAGATGATAAACAAAAAGGCTTTTTATTCTTATCCAGTAACGCGCAGCAACACGCTTCACTGCGTCCTTTGATTTCAACTTGGCTTGCCATTGCCTCTAACGCTATTTTGGGTCTCAAAGACGATGAAGACCGCCGTATCTGGGTGATTATGGATGAGATGCCGAGTCTGCATAAACTGCCTGAGCTGGATAACATCATTTCAGAAGTGCGTAAGTTTGGGGGCTGT
>NZ_AJZM02000293.1 GCF_000272405.2 Vibrio tasmaniensis 1F-187 | reverse complement strand
GCGGCTGTTGCCATGCCGTTTGCTACTGGGTGTACGCCGCCGCCAGCAACGTAGAATTCACTCGTTGTTCCAGCGCGAGCCCAGATTGCGATGCCGATATAGACTGCGAAAGTAATACCGACGAGAATAAACGTCCAAGTTTGAATATCCATGTTCTAGCCTCTAGTCTTCCTGTACGTTGTATTTTTTGTCCAGCTTATTCATGCGAACAACGTAAATAAATATCAACGCCACGAAGGTATAAATTGAACCTTGTTGAGCGAACCAAAAACCTAGCTTAAATCCGCCAAATTGAATGGTATTTAGGACATCCACAAATAAGATGCCAGCGCCATAAGACACCACAAACCAGACTGCGAGTAGTGTTCCCATTATTCCCAAGTTTTCCTTCCAGTAGGCTTGAGCATGTTCCGTAGATTCGAACGCCATTGCCTTCTCCTTTAATTCCGTTTTCGTAGAAACCGTTTCTGTAGAAATTGCTGTGTTAACGTAATGTTACGATTTAGAATGTAGCAAGGATAAGTCAAGGGATCTGTGCAACTTTAGTCGGGACGCTATTAGCGCTAATGTACTGAAATATGGGAGCTAGGAGACAGAACCATAGAAAAACGTGATGTTGCAATGATGTTAAATTAGCCAAAGGTCTAACAAAAAGGGATGAATTAGAGTGCGAGTCATAAAATTTAACAACTAAATGACTGAGAAACGGTATTTAGTCCTGCCTATGACACGAAGCGAAATATAAGTTTGTTATAGTAACTACGGTACTTTCACCGGCCGCGACTTGCTTAACGGCAGAAGATCAACAAGCTAGTGACAAAAGATCAACAGGCTTAAAGCTCGGGTTTTATTCTTTGGGGGAACGAATTGGACGCAATAACCATTAATCACTTATTTTTGACTGGTGCCGTACTCATCGCCATCAGTGTACTTTTCTCACAAGTGTCCTCTCGATTGGGCGTTCCGATTCTTTTAATCTTTTTGTTCGTTGGTATGTTGGCGGGCGAAGATGGCCCCGGCGGCATTAATTTCAATGATTACTCGCTGACCTACTTGGTGAGTAATCTTGCGCTGGCTGTGATCCTGCTTGATGGCGGTATGCGAACCAAGGTCGCAAGCTTCAAGGTCGCGTTTTGGCCATCGCTCTCGCTGGCGACGATAGGTGTCGCATGTACCGCAACCCTAACCGGTTTAATGGCGGCTTGGCTGTTCGACTTGTCATTGATGCAGGGTATCTTAGTTGGTGCGATTGTGGGTTCGACCGATGCCGCTGCGGTATTTTTTTTGTTGAAAGGGCAGAGCCTCAATGAACGCGTTGGCTCAACCCTAGAGATCGAATCCGGTACCAATGACCCAATGGCGGTCTTCCTGACAGTGACTTTAATTGCGCTACTGGGCACCCCAGACGCCGAGATGGGAATGAACTTCCTACTCAAAAGCTTCGCGATGCAGTTTGGTATCGGCACCCTTGTTGGTATTGGTGGCGGTTGGGTTCTATGGAGTCTAATTAACCGAGTGCAGCTGGCCGATGGCCTTTACTCGATTCTGGTGCTCAGCGGGGGCGTGGCTCTGTTTGCGTTCTCTAACATGCTTGGTGGTAGTGGCATCTTATCGATTTACCTAGTCGGTCTGTTCATTGGTAATCGTCCGACGCGCTCTCGACACTCTATCCTTAATGTTCTTGATGGCATGACGTGGCTAAGCCAGATCGTGATGTTCTTGGTATTGGGTTTATTGGTGACGCCATCAACGTTGATGGACATTGCACTTCCTGCGTTAGCATTGGCTTTCGGTATGATCTTGTTTGCTCGCCCGTTGTCTGTTTGGTTGGGTTTACTGCCGTTCAGAAGCTTTACCACCAAAGAACGTTGGTTTGTTTCTTGGGTAGGTTTACGTGGCGCTGTACCGATCATTTTGGCGGTGTTCCCGATGATGGCTGGCCTGCCTAATGCCCAACTTTACTTCAACATCGCCTTCTTCGTGGTTATGGTTTCGCTGATTGTTCAGGGCGGTAGCTTGATGAAAGTGGCGAGGTTGGCTCAGGTGACCTTACCACCGACACCAACACCGATTTCTCGTACCGGCATGGAGATTTATCCGACCAGTGAGTGGGAGATGTTTGTCTACAAGCTGAAAGAGGAAAAGTGGTGTGTTGGTGAACCGCTTAAGCGTTTGTCTATGCCAGAAGGGACGCGAATTACGGCACTGTTTAGAAAAGATGCTTTGCTTCACCCATCGGGTAGCACCGTGTTAGAGGCGAACGATATTCTCTGTGTGCTTGGTCAAGATAAAGACCTAGACAGCTTAAGTGCCCTATTTAGTGAGGCTCCTCTAGCTGAAGAGGCCGCTCGATTCTTTGGTGATTTCTTCTTGGATGTCGAACTATCGGTTGCAGCGGTCAGTGATTGTTATGGCATTGAACTGGGCTCGGAAGAAGAGCGAGAAATGACGCTAAAACAATTGGCTGAGCGAGAGCTTGGTGCCCACCCTGTATTAGGCGATAGTTTTGTGTGGCATGACATTACTTGGGTGGTTGCAGAGATCGATGATCATAAAGTCGTCAGGTTGGGTTTATGTTTACCAAAGACGACTTTAGAAGAGGATATAAGTGAAGCTTAGTTGTGGACTTCTTGTAGCAAGATAACTGCTTGAGTTCGGTTTTTCACATCCAGTTTACGGAAGATGGCTGTCATATGTGCCTTGATGGTCGCTTCCGAAACATTCAATTCATAGGCGATTTGCTTGTTTAGCAGGCCGTCTGAAAGCATCCCTAACACCTTGTATTGCTGAGGCGTCAGTGTGGAAAGCTTTTCCGCAAGGTCGCTACAGGCTGCATTGTTGGTGATAAGGCCTTCAGGAAAGAACGGGTCGCCATTCAGCACTTGATTCAGCGCACTCACCAATTCACGCATATCACTCGACTTAGGAATGAAGCCAAAGGCACCGTGGCTCTTCACTTGAGTGACAACGCTGGCATCCTCGCTGGCTGAGATCACCACAATCGGTAAATCTGGATATTCAGCACGCAGTTGAATTAAGCCCGACATCCCGTTTGCTCCCGGCATTTTAAGGTCGAGAAGCAACAGGTCGGGTTCATCTTCTTTTTTTAGTAGAGTCAGTAAGGCATCGAGAGAATCAGCCTCAAGCAGGTTCGCACCGCTGATAGCCATATGAACTGACTGAAACAGGGCGTTGCGAAAGAGAGGGTGGTCATCAGCAATGATGATGGTATAGGTCGAGTCCATGACGTTCATACTTTTAACAATTTAGTTAATATTTATTATCATCCTGATTGAGTATGTGGACAATATTTATGCATTAAAAGTCTGAACCATATCGACTTTTATCCCCAGAATAAGAAAGCGTTACTCTGAATAACAAAAAAGCCGCACTGCCATCTCGTTACGGAGGGGCGGTGCGGCTTTCGTTTAGGCGGATATTCCGGTGAATATTGCCGTTATAGCTGGTGGTTTTGCATGTGTTTCAAGAATACATCGGCAGGCATAAAGCCCGTCACACGAGCATTTGGAACATGGTTACCCTCGCCATCCCAGAACTCAATGGTTGGCAAACCGAGCACTTGTAATTGTTTAAGCAGTTCAATGTCTTGAGGCATGTTTCTCGTTACATCAGCCTGAAGCAGGACGAAATCAGAAAGCTTGTTCTCAACATCAGCTTGGTGGAAGGTGTACTTCTCAAACTCTTTACATGCCACACACCAATCGGCGTAGAAATCGAGCATCACTGGCTTACCGAGTTTCTTGGCTTCGATGAGCTGGATTTCTAACTCTTCAACCGTGTTGACACGGGCAAATTGGATTTGTTGCTCAACCACAACGCTCTTTTCTGCGAACCAGTAATTTAGCGCAGGTTGAGCTGATGCGAACAGGCCAAGCATCGCGATGATACCTACAGCGCTCTGTTTCCAACCACCGAATGGCAGTGCATTCTTGCTGTGGTAAAGCCAACCAAAGGCGATGAACCCAAGACCAGACCAAAGTACCGTTGCCCACAATTCAGGAATAATTCGCTCTAGCAGGAAGATAGGCGCTGCCAGCAAGATAAAGCCGAATACGATCTTCACCTTGTCCATCCAGCTGCCTGCTTTTGGTAGTAGCTTATTACCAAACACCGCAACCAAAATCAGCGGAATACCCATACCCATCGCTAACGCATACAGAGCGATCGCTCCGGTTAATAGGTCGCCACTTTGAGCCACATACAATAACGCGCCTGACAGTGGCGCTGTGGTACAAGGTGAACACACCAAGCCAGAGATAGCGCCCATTGCGAACACGCCCAAGGTATTACCACCTTGTTGTTTGTTGCTTTGGTTATTAAGCCAAGTTTGGATACTGCTTGGCAGTTGTAGGTTATAAACGCCGAACATCGACATCGCCAACGTCACGAACAGAACACTCAGCGCGATTAATACGTAAGGGTGTTGCATCGCAGCTTGGAACTGCATGCCAGCTGAAGCAACCACTAAACCTAATAAGGTGTAGGTCAGCGCCATGCCTTGCACGTAGATGAAGGACAGCATCAGCGCACGACCTTGGCTGAGCTTACCGCCACCTAGCACAATACCCGTTAGAATCGGATACATAGGCAGGACACACGGCGTAAAGGCCAAGCCAACACCGAGTGCGAGGAATAATAATGGCGTCCACCAACTGTCACCCAGCTTATCGGCTAAGCCTGCTTCTTTTGAAACGGGAGCATTGGTTTGTTGAGTGGTATTGCTTGCTGCGTCAGCGGTAGGAGAAGAGGCTTGTACTGAATTGTCAGCTTCACCAGCTGCATCAGAAGAACCTTGTAAAGCACCACTGTTTTGCACATCACTGCTTTTCATATCCCCAGAACTCGTCGCAGTAAACGGTTCAATGTCGATTACTCGGATCTCTGGTGGGTAACAGAAACCAGCATCTGCACAGCCTTGATACTTAACGATCAGCTGTGAGCCATCTTGGTAACTCTGTAGAGGAACTTGCACGAATAACGGCTGAGTATAAATGCTCACCTCACCGAAGAATTCATCTTGGTGTGGTTGGCCATTTTCCATTTCAACATTGCCGATAGTGAGATTTTGGCCAGTGAACGAGAGGCTATGTTGATAGAGGTAGTAGCCCTCTTTTACTTGCCAGTCGAGAAGGACCTTGCCGTCTTGCTGGTAGTAATTGAAAGGGAAAGCTTGGTCTACAGGGACAAAACCGTTGTTATTGCCTCCGAAGCTTGGCTCGGCGTTGTCGTTTCCAAAAAGCGCCCACGCAGGCTGGGTGAACAGGGAAACACAAACAAAAAGTAATGTGGCAAGTCGTCGCATACTATTTAGTCATCAAAATGGAGTTGAAGGTATCTTAACTCAATCAGACCGTAATAGTTTGTGATTAGTTTCATCGACCAGCAAATATCCCCTAAGGCGGGTGGGCTATTTTCTGGGGCAGTCGAGAGAGTGTCAGTCGCTCAACATGAGTTGTCAGCTTTTGCCAATAAGACATTTAAGCCACTCCTAAGCGTGCTCTTACTACTTGTTCGCAAGCATCTATATTCGTGGTGTCTTTCGGAATAATTAACACCGTGTCATTGCCGCCAACCGTACCGATAATCTCGGTATGTGGGTCGATATCAACCAATCTTGCGACCAACTGTGCGCAACCAGGGTTTGTTTTTACGATCACCATTGCTTGGTTGTGAGTAATTAATTCGATTTGTGATGAGATTGACGCATCGACACGTACCGGTGCGCTTTCTACGGTGATGCAGTAAACCTTTTTGCCACAGGCGTTCTGGATTTTGACAACACCGAGTTGTGACAAAATACGAGACACAGTCGACTGGCTAATGCCTGTATAACCAATGTCGACGAGTTTCTCTCGCAGCTGGTTCTGGGTCGAGAAGCTTTGCTGTTGTAGTAAGCGTTTGCACGCTGCGGTCAGTGTTTTATCTTCAGCTGAATACAAGCAACCGTGCTCAGTGATTTGGTTCATGAACAACTCCTTAAAGCCAACGTGTGGGTATCGCTTGTCCATAGCGCAGAACGTACTCCCAAAGCCGTAGAGTACGATTGTTAATTAGGGCTTACCGATGAATCCCGAAATAAATAGGAAGGGTATGCGTGATGTATGATCTTCTATTCATCCAGTCTACCACTAAAGAATAGTTATCTTTTTGAAGGTGATCACCAAACAAAATTCTGGTTATTTGCTTTTTTTGTGGAATTTTATTCTTTAGGTAAGTGGATATTTATTCCGGGTTAGGAATAAATATCCATGTAGTTTGAGCGGTTTCTTTTACGAAGGTAAGAGCGCTAAGGGCTAGCGGATTTCACTCATGATCTCGCGAGAGAATACTTTTTCACAATAGTGACATTTTAGTTGGACGTTTTCGTGTTTTAGCTGCACTTTAAAGCTACTTTCAACGGGTTCACCGTGCGAAATACAGTTGCTATTCGGGCAAGAGTACACACTGTTGATTTGGTCTGGCAGTACTAATGTTAGCTTATTAACCACCTTGTACTCTTCAATCTGATTTACCGTCGCTTGCGGCGCATACAGAGCCAATTGGTTGGCTTGTTCCTTGGTCAGAAAGATGTTCTCAATCTTGATCAGATCTTTATGACCAAGCGCAGATGATGGCAGATTCAACCCCATGGTGATGCGTTGTTCTGTTTTGTGTAGCTTAAACAGTTTAAGGATTTTGATACCAAGATGAGCAGGGATGTGGTCAATCACGCTGCCGTTACGGATCGCTTCTACTTGTAGCTGAGTTTGTTTAACCATGACTGTTTCTCCTGCTTATAAAGTGTCGTTAAGAACTAGGGCCAATAGGGCTTCGCGAGCGTATACACCGTTTTCAGCTTGTTCAAAGTAGTAAGCGTGTGGCGTTTTATCTACGTCGGTTGTGATTTCATCGACGCGTGGTAATGGGTGAAGCACCTTCATGTTCTGGCGTGCATCTTTCAAGGTATCGGCCGTTAGAATGTAAGCCGACTTCATGTGCGCGTATTCTGACGCATCAAAGCGCTCTTTCTGTACGCGAGTCATGTACAGGACATCCAGTTCAGGCACCACTTCTTCAATGCTGCTGTGGGTGCTGTATTGGATGCCCATCTCTTCCAATTCTTCACAGATGTAATCAGGCATCGCTAACACTTCTGGCGCGATAAAGAAGAAACGCACGTTATTGAATTTTGATAGTGCTTGCGTCAAAGAGTGTACGGTACGGCCATATTTTAGGTCGCCGACGAAAGCCACATTGAGGTTATCGAGCGTGCCTTGCGTTTCGTAAATCGAGAACAGATCCAATAAGGTTTGCGTTGGGTGTTGGTTTGCACCGTCGCCACCATTCACAATTGGCACACCGTTAGAAAATTCAGACGCTAAGCGCGCCGCGCCTTCTTGTGGGTGACGCATCACAAAGGCATCCACGTAAGATGAAATCACTTGAACGGAATCGGCAAGTGTTTCGCCTTTTTTCGCCAGCGATGTGTTGCCGCCATTATCAAAGCCGATGACTGTGCCGCCAAGGCGTTGAACTGCGGTTTCAAATGAGAGGCGAGTTCGAGTTGAAGGCTCAAAGAAGCAGCTCGCAACGACTTTATTTTTCAGCAGCTCAGGGTTTGGTTCTGCTTTGAGTCTTGCTGCAGTATCGACGATAAGCTCCAGTTCATCACGAGATAGTTCTGGAATGGAGATGATGTGCTTGTTAAATAACGAATGCGCCATAACGGGTCTTCCTTTTTTTATGCATACAGTCAAATTGCGGACAAAAAAAAGCCCCCTAAAAATAGGAGGCTTCGAAATGATCAATAGAGCAAAATAAAAATGACACCAACGCCGTTCTAAGGCGTATTGGCTGACAATCATGTGCGAAAAAATTGCGGTTCATTTTTTGCTCTCTTAAGACAAATTGCGGAGGATTATACTCAGATAAAAAGGCCATGCAATACTTTCTGTAAAGTATTCATTTAATGGATTTTTATGCGAGATTACGTCCATTTTAAACTCCCATTTAAGTCTTTGTTGGGGCTGAGACTTGCAGGGTTTTCTAGGAAATTATCTCTTCAACCGCATGAAAAAAAATGCGAGTTTTATTCAAGGTCAAAATCCCAAGAACGCCACCCGCATTTCCCTGTCATTGCACTTAACTTATCAACGTATTTCGAACAAGTGAGTGCCTAGCTTCTTAATTTTTAACGTCTTAACTGTTTCGTTTCTTAGGTAATTAGCTGCCTAATGTCGCAACCATTACTGCTTTAATGGTGTGCATGCGGTTTTCTGCTTCATCGAACACGATAGAGTATTCAGACTCAACCACTTCATCTGTCACTTCTACGCCATCTTTAAGCTGCGGATATTCAGCAGCAAGCTGTTTGCCTACTGTGGTATCTTCGCCGTGGAAAGCCGGTAGGCAGTGCATGAATTTCACATGTGGGTTGCCTGTTGCTTTGATCATGTCCATGTTGACTTGGTAAGGCATCATTAGGTTGATACGCTCAGCCCATGCTTCTTTCGCTTCGCCCATTGATACCCAAACGTCGGTGTATAGGAAGTCACAACCTTGCACGCCTTCTTGAACATCTTCTGTTAGCGTGATTTTGCCGCCAGTGTGTTCTGCGATTTCACGACATTGAGCTAATAGCTCTTCTTCTGGCCAGAATTGCTTTGGAGCAACAAGGCGAATGTCCATGCCCATTTTCGCAGCGCCAACCATTAGAGAGTTACCCATGTTGTTGCGAGCATCACCTAGGTAAGCAAACTTGATTTCATGCAGTTGCTTGCCACGGCCGTATTCCGTCATAGTTAGGAAGTCAGCTAGGATTTGTGTTGGGTGGAATTCGTCAGTCAGGCCATTCCACACAGGAACGCCAGCGTAAGCGCCTAGCTCTTCAACGATTTCTTGACCAAAGCCGCGGTATTCGATGCCATCGTACATACGGCCTAGAACGCGAGCGGTGTCTTTCATTGATTCTTTGTGGCCAATTTGAGAGCCAGATGGGCCTAAGTAAGAAACTCGAGCACCTTGGTCGAATGCTGCTACTTCGAATGCACAGCGAGTACGAGTTGAGGTTTTTTCAAAGATAAGCGCAATGTTTTTGCCAGTCAGTGTTGGCTGTTCGTAACCGTTGTACTTCGCTTTTTTTAGCTCCATAGAAAGATCTAACAAGTGTTGAATTTCGCGTGGAGTGAAATCTAGTAGTTTTAGGAAGTTACGATTGCGTAGGTTAAAAGCCATGATGTATTCCTTCTTAGATTTAGGCGCTTCCTTGTTACAGGGAAATAAAATTCAAGAAAGCGCGATTCAATTTTTAGTTAAAGTTGTTCGGTTTTGTTTGTTTCGTTTAATCTGTTTTCGCAAGCTTTAAAAGCTCTCAAGGTTTAAGGCTCTCAAGATGATAAAGCTCGCTAGTGCATTAACCTTTGGTGATATTGGTGCCCGCTTGGCCTTGCAGGATTTGCAAACCATCTTCGAGTGCGCCGATACCCACTACTTTGCCGCCTTGCTGAATGAACTCGCACGATGCTTCGATTTTTGGCCCCATTGAGCCTGCATCAAATGTAAACTTCGCCAATTCACTTGGTGTAGTACTGCGCAGTGCGTGTTGAGTCGGTTTGCCCCAATCAAGATAAACAGCGTCAGCATCGGTCAGAATAAGTAGTGCATCCGCATCCAATTGTTTCGCCAAGAAAGCCGCTGACATGTCTTTGTCGATAACCGCTTCAACGCCGACTAATTTGCCATTTTCTTTTTTCACTGGGATGCCACCACCGCCAGTACAAATTACGAGGTGACCTGCATCGATAAGTTGAGTGATCGCTTCGTGTTCAACAATGCCAGTAGGGCGTGGGCTTGGCACTACTCGACGGAAATGTTGACCGTCTGGTTTTACGATCCAGTGGAATTTCTCCGCTAACTCACGCGCTTCTGCTTCTTCGTAGATCGGGCCAATTGGCTTAGTTGGATCTGCGAATGCAGGATCGTTTGGATCAACGGTCATTTGCGTCAACATGCATGAGATGTTGCGGTCAGGCAGGTAGTTTTTGAACTCTTGCATCAGCATGTAGCCGATCATGCCTTGAGTCTCACTGCCCAATACATCCAATGGATACGGGTTTACTTTTTTGTACTCCAAACCTTGCAGAGCAAGTAAGCCAACTTGTGGACCATTACCGTGCACTAGAACCACGTTGTACACTTTCGCGATTTCAGAGATGGTTTTAACAGCCGTTTCAATATTACGGCGTTGAACATCGGCTTCTAACGGCTCACCGCGACGAAGTAGGGCATTACCGCCGAGTGCAACAACAACAGTTTGCTTAGTCATAATTGTGTTCTCTCATTTTGGCCAAGTTGAGATTATTTAAGGTCGTTCAACTTGGCCGTTTCGTCTTAGTGATTAGATACCATCACGCTCAATTGGGCAGCTCATGCAGCGTGCACCACCGCGACCGCGACCAAGTTCGTCTCCTGGAATCGGAAGAACCGTGATGCCTGCTTTGTCGTATTTTTCGTTGGTGTATGTGTTGCCTTCGTAGCCAATAACAACGCCAGGTTTAACCGTTAGAACGTTGTTTGCATCGTTCCACTGCTCACGTTCTGCATGGAAGTTGTCGCCACCCGTTGTGATTAGGTTTAGCTTGTCTACGCCAAGTGCTTTCTCGATAGCTGTTACGAAGTAGCCTTCTTCTTTCACTTTCACTGCGCCTGACTCATCGCCAGTTAGGTTCCAGCACTGCACGTCTTTACTTACCACTTCAGGGTAAACAGAGAACGTATCTTCGTTCATGTGAGTCATCACGGTGTCTAAGTGCATGCAAGAACGGTGTTTTGGTAGCTGCATTGCGATAACTTGTGTCGCTTGACCGTGTTTGAATAGGCTAGACGCTAAGTGTTCAACACCTTGTGCTGTTGTACGCTCAGACATACCGATAAGAACCGCGCCACGGCCGAGAACAAGAACGTCACCACCTTCGATTGTTGAGTTGTCGTAGTTGATGTTTTCTTCATCACCGAAGTATTTAATGAAGTCTTCGCCTGCGAATGTTGGGTGCCAGCGGTAAATAGCGCGAACGTGGTTTGTTTCACGTTGACGAGCAGGTTTCGCCATCGGGTTGATAGATACGCCACCGTATACCCAGCAAGATGTGTCACGAGTAAATAGGTGGTTTGGTAGAGGTTCGATAATGAAGTCAGTTGGTGCGTGCATGCCTTGCATCATTGAAGATGATTTCATTGGCATTTCAGCGTAAGACAGACCGCCCGTTAGGATTTTTGCTAGCTCTAAGTTTGGTAAGTCGCCCAAGTAGCAGCGCACATCATTAGCGAATGTTTTACCCAAACGGTAATCAGATACCTGGCAGCTTAGTAGCCAGTCTTTCGCTTCTGGCACTGCTAGTGTGTCTGCTAGTAGGTCAGTAAGAAGAAGAACTTCAACACCCTGATCACGTAGCGTTTTAGTAAATGCGTCATGCTCTTTACCTGCGCGCTCAACAGCCAGTACGTCATCAAATAGTAAATCGTGACAGTTAGAGGGTGTTAGGTGAGTCAGTGCGCGTCTTGGGCGGTGAACTAGAACGCGGCGCAATTGACCTATTTCAGAACCTACATAGAACTTACTCATGATCGTCTCTCTCTTATATATTTGAATTACTTTTATCGCTAAGAGTAATTATTTATTTTCAGTGGAGAATAATGAATTATTTTATTCATATCTCTTGTCTGGAGTTAATATTACGCCTGCTAGTCAGGTATTCTTAGAGATCTATCACAAATCGTTTTTTATCCTGCAGCCCTTTAAAATTAAGGGTTTTAACAAACTTTATGCACTTTTAGTCATGATGATTACATTCTAAATAGTTAGCTGTTAGGGAACTTTATGCACGCTTTTTTGATGAACCTGCCTAGAATCAAAATTGTTAGGTATTATATGCATAATAGTTTTATTGATAAGAATGTACTTAGCTTGGAAGTATGCAATGTTTCTATTTAGATATTTAATTTTGGATGTGAAATTAATTATTTATTAACAAAATAAATGCGAATAAAGCTGTTGTGGTCACACTTTATAATTGGTTTTTTTAAGCCGGTTTTCTATAAAAATAGCTTTTATTCCCCCTTTGATTATTACAAGGTGAATAACTTTAAATATAATTAGCGTTAATAAATGACTAAATATTTTTATAAAAATAATGGAGAGGAATGGATTGTTTTTTATTAGCCTTAACATCAATATTAAAACGTTGATTTACGCTTTGTCGAAGGTGTCCTTGGATTGTTTAAGGTTGGCTGATGAGGTTGACTATAGAGAGGCTTTAAATAGAGTGTGTGCAGCTCGTGAGGTTGTTTTGGGGAATGGCTCTGAGGGCGATAGCAACAAAAAAGCCGCTAAGAAAGCGGCTTTGAACGAGAAGCTGGTGTGTAGGTTTTAGATAAGCGCACCAATACTTAGTACAACGATGCAGAACACCATCAAGATTCCGATTAATGGCATCACCCATTTAACCCAGCGCACGTAAGGGACACGAGCAATCGCCAAGCCGCCCATTACCACTGCAGAGGTTGGAGTGATTAAGTTGACCAAGCCAGATGCTGATTGGTAAGCGGTGATAACAAGGTCACGACCTACGCCAGCAAAATCGGCTAATGGCGCCATGATTGGCATAGTCAGCACTGCTAGACCAGAGGTCGAAGGTACTAAGAATGACAGTAGAATTTCTAAGAAGAACATCACGTTAATGAAGACAACTGAAGAAAGACCAGTCACCATTTGTTCTGCTGAGAAAAGAATAGTGTCGGTGATCATACCGCGGTCCATTACGACTACGATACCACGTGCGATACCTATGATAAGTGCAACGCCCAGTAGGTCTCGAGCACCGTCAATGAAGCTAGTTGTGAACTCTTCCTCGCTCATGCGAGACACAATACCGACAATAATAGTCGCTGCTAAGAACATCGCGGAGATCTCTGCCATCCACCATCCAGCAACGGATACACCGTAAATCATCACAGCGAAAGAGCCACCAAAAATGGCCAGGATCAGTTTGCGAGTCGCGGTGAACTCCAGTTTTTCACCACTTGCGTTGCCAAGGAAGTGCGCTTTGTTCTCTTCGTATTTGTCGTAAACAATCGATGTTGTTGGATCGGCTTGTACCATTCTTGCGTAGCGCATGACGTAGGCGACACAGATACCCCAACCAATAATCAGCATTCCAATACGCAGCGCGATACCGTCGGTAAATGGAATACCAGAGGCGTTGGCAGCAATAACGGTCGCGAATGGGTTAATGGTAGAGCCTAGCACCCCAATGCCTGCGCCAAGCAATACCGTGGCAGCTGCCACTAGAGGGTCAAAGCGAGCGGCCATCATTACTGGTACTAGCAGCGTATAGAATGGCAGTGATTCTTCCGCCATGCCGTAGACGGTACCGCCAGCAGCAAACAGAGCCATCAGTATCGGTATCATCAACTCTTCTCGCCCTTCTAGGCGGGCGGTGACACGTTCGATACCGGCATCAATAGCGCCAGTTTTGGTTACTAGTCCTAAGAAGCCACCAATGATTAGAATGAACAGTGAAACGTCGATGGCCGCAGCTTCATAGCTATTGTGGTCGTAGAAACCGTCAATAGGCGCAAGCAGTACGTCAATCACACCTTGAGGGTTACCTTCTACGGCTTGATAGGTTCCGGTTACGGGTACTTCTCGACCGAGTTCTTCATTCATGGCTCGGTCGTATTGGCCTGCCGGAACAATCCAGGTAAGGAGCGCTACGAACGCAATAAGGATAAATAAAATGGTGTAGGCAGAAGGGAATTTAAAATTGGCAAAGAAGCCGCCCTTTTTTGTCTCGCTTGGTATTGTCTGAGTCGTCATAGCTATCTCCTTACACCATCTTAAATAAAAGTGATGTGAATTAGCGACTAATGATTTATAGATTGTAAATATACTGATTCTTATAAAGTTCCCAACGATATAAAGTTGCTGACTTTAAATTAAGTTCGTTTTTATATTTACTGATCCAAATGAAGTTAGATTTAATTTAGCTGCGGTTATTTTATTACTTACCTAACTATTTAAGTTTGGTGCTGTTCACAAAAATAGTGGCCAATAAGATGGCTTGAAAATGGCATAAAAACAGCAAGGTTTTTTGGTTAGTTAGCTTGGATTAATATTCGATGTGGATTAGATGAAAGCGAGGGGAGATTGATTAGGTAAGTGTTGTTATTAGTTGGGTTGAATAATCTTGGAATTTTATTCAAATTTTATTTTTAGGCGGGTTTTAAAGTTTATAATAGTTATTTGATGTGTATCAAATAACACATTGAGTAGAAAACAAAAAAGGAAGCCGAAGCTTCCTTTTAAAGTTTTAATCATCAGCGAATGTTAGATGAACAGACCGCCGAATGCGAAGCCGAGTGCTACCGCAGTACTGATTGTTGCCACACCAGGAATGAAGAATGGGTGGTTGAATACGTACTTACCGATACGCGTTGAGCCTGTGTCATCCATCTCAACCGCTGCCAGTAGCGTAGGGTAAGTTGGAAGTACGAACAGTGCACTTACTGCAGCAAAAGAAGCCACGGCTGTTAGTGGTGCTACGCCAATCGCTAGAGCTGCAGGCATTAGTGCAACCGTGGTTGCGCCTTGAGAGTAAAGCAGCATAGAAGCGAAGAACAGAACAAGAGCCAGCATCCAAGGGTAGTCAGCCAGTAGAGCGCCGGCTACGTCTTTGATTTCAGCAACGTGTGCGTTTACAAACGTTGAGCCTAACCAAGCCACACCCAGTACACAAACACACGCTGTCATACCAGAGCGGAATGTTGGCGCTGAAGAAATCTTCGCAGCATCAATCTTAGTGAACATCACGATAGCCGCTGCTGCTGCTAGCATCACAGACATGATCGCTTCGTTACGACCAAGCGCTGGGTTTTCAATTAGGCCAACAGAGCTAGAGATAGCCGCTGCGTAGCAAACCACGAAACCAATCGCTGTTAGGAAGATGTACGTTGCTCTCTTCGCTGTTGGTAGAATTTCACGCTTCTCTTCTGTCGCCAGTTTGATTAGACCTTTCTCTAGACGTTCTTGGTAAACAGGATCGTCTTTCAGTTCGCTACCCATGTAGTTAGCAACAACCGCACCAACCATACAAGCGATGAAGGTTGTTGGGATACAAACCATCAATAGCGTTAGGTAATCAACACCAAACGGTGCCAGCATTGCTGCGAAAGCGACAACGGCAGCCGAGATTGGCGAAGCTGTGATAGCAATTTGAGAGGCGACAACTGCGATAGACAGTGGACGAGAAGGACGAACCCCTTGGCCTTTCGCTACTTCTGCGATTACAGGAAGCGTAGAGAATGCTGTGTGACCAGTACCGGCCATTAGTGTCATTACAAAGGTCACAATCGGCGCGTAAAAGGTGATGCGTTCAGGGTGTTTACGCAAAAAGTTTTCTGCAATTTGCACCAACCAGTCCATACCGCCAGCAACCTGCATAGCAGCAATTGCGGTGATAACCGACATGATGATCAAGATTACGTCGATCGGGATGAAAGACTGGCTTGTTGGAACGCCAAGAATCAGTGAAAGGGCAATAACACCAGCACCACCGGCAAAACCTATACCGATACCGCCAATTCTGGCCCCCAAAAAGATAAAGAGCAGGACGACAAATAGTTCTACTGCAATCATAAGTAACACCTCATTTTAGATTTTATTATGTGAGCATTCACGGCTGGAATGTTCACATAATAGTTCTATGGTTTAGATTCTATTTCGCAAAAGTGCAACCAACAGAAATCCACAAAATTAACATGGTTAACCGTATTGGAGCCTAAAAAAGGGCTCCGTTTGGAGCCCTTTTTCGCTAACGTTATTCGTAGCGTTTTGCTTTATACTGAGGATGCATCAAATTTTCAACAGAGAAAATGTCATCAAGTTCTTCTTCGGTTAATAACCCGCGCTCTAGAACTACATCACGAACGCTTTTACCTGTTTCAGCACAGATCTTACCAACAACATCACCCTCGTGGTGGCCAATGTATGGGTTTAGGTAAGTGACGATACCGATAGAGTTAAATACGTGAGATTCACACACTTCTTTGTTCACAGTAATGCCGTCTACACACTTGTCGCGTAGGTTCACACATGCGTTTGTTAGAATGTCTAGAGACTCAAACATGCTTTGTGCGATAACAGGTTCCATTACGTTCAGTTGAAGCTGACCGCCTTCTGCTGCGAAAGAAACCGTGTTGTCGTTACCTAGAACTTTAAAGCAAACTTGGTTTACTACTTCAGGTACAACTGGGTTTACTTTAGCAGGCATGATTGAAGAACCCGCTTGCAGTTCAGGTAGGTTTAGCTCGTTGAAGCCAGTACGTGGACCTGAAGAAAGAAGACGTAAGTCGTTACAAATCTTAGACAGTTTAACGGCTAGACGTTTAAGTGCACCGTGCGTCATTACGTATGCGCCACAGTCAGACGTTGCTTCGATTAAATCTTCAGCCGCTACACACTCTAAGCCAGTTACTTCTGCTAGGTGCTTAACTGCTAGGCCTTGGTAACCCGGAGCTGCGTTCAGACCAGTACCGATAGCTGTTGCGCCTAGGTTAACTTCAAGCAGTAGTTTTGAAGTGTATTCTAGGTTTTTGATTTCTTCGTTGATGGTTACAGCCCAAGCGTGGAACTCTTGGCCAACCGTCATAGGCACAGCATCTTGAAGTTGAGTACGACCCATTTTCAAAATTGTGTTGAATTCTTGGCTCTTAAGCTCAAATGCACCTTTTAGGTATTCGATAGCATCGATCAGTTTACGAACGCTGTTGTAAACAGAGATACGGAAACCTGTAGGGTAAGCACAGTTAGTTGATTGGCTGCGGTTTACATGGTCATTTGGGTTGATGAACTCATATTGGCCTTTTTCTTTGCCCATAAGTTCAAGAGCCACGTTTGCCACTACTTCGTTAGCATTCATGTTTACAGAAGTACCAGCACCACCTTGGAATACATCCGATGGGAACTGATCCATGCACTTACCAGTGTCTAGAATGAGGTCACAAGCTTCGATGATGTATTTAGCTACTTCGCTTGGGATTACACCTAACTCTTTGTTTGCTAAAGCCGCTGCTTTTTTTGTCATCACCATACCGCGAACGAATTCAGGTACATCTGAGATCGTTACATTTGAGATGTTGAAGTTTTCAACTGCGCGTAGAGTGTGGATGCCGTAGTAAGCATCAGCCGGAACATGACGTTGACCTAGTAGATCTTCTTCGAGACGAGTAGCTTGAGGAGCTTCAACTTGAGCTTCTGATAGATTAGCCATAACAGGATCCTTAGAGAATTATTCTGATTATATAGTTAGTTATTAGCCTATTCTGTGTGCAAATACTCCGTTCGCTAGAATATTGGGCTGATAAATCCGTCCTGACTTATGTGGCACATGATACTGTACTTAGCGCATAAAAATATTAAGTTGATCACCTTTTTCGGTTTTGTTTCGTCAATATTTTGCAAAGTTATTCTCGGTCAATAAACACGCTTATTTACAGGATAAATTTGAGATTGATAGGGCTTTCAGCGTAAACTGGATGTAACAAAGGAGGGCGTGTGTTTCCTATCTTATTATTACTATTTATCTTCGTACCCATCATTGAGATTGGGCTATTTATTCAAGTTGGTGGCTTCTTAGGATTGTGGCCAACTATTGCGTTGGTTTTGATTACTGCATTTGTTGGTGCATCGCTTGTTCGTAGCCAAGGCATTCAAACACTTATGTCTGTGCAAGGTCGATTACAACAAGGCGAAATGCCAGCACAACAGATTCTTGAAGGCGTGATGCTTGCGGTTGCTGGTGTATTGCTGCTGACTCCTGGCTTTATGACGGACGCACTCGGTATGTTGGTATTGCTACCAGCACCAAGAGCGATGATTGCTAAGAAAATGATGGAAAAAATGGTGGTGACCAATATGTCTGGCGGTTTCCATGCGGGTGGACAGGCTGGTTTTGGTCAGAGCCTATTTGGACAAGACCCATTCAATCGCGACCCATCAGACCAATCAAAAGACGGCAACACCTTTGAGGGTGAATTTGAGAAGAAAGACGATGACAACGATCGTAACCGCTTAAACTAATCCGTTTTTTCTCTTCTTTGTTTTTATCTCTTCTTTATATAGAGGGAAAAACAGAAAAGGCTTTTACCTTTATCCTTCGCAAGAAAGTGATAATGGTAAGAGCCTTTTTTATTGCTAGCAGGGGGGGGAGCTTTCGGTTATACCGCGCCTTCAAAGCCCATTTGTCGCCACGCTTCGAATGCAATAATAGCAACCGCGTTAGATAGGTTGAGGCTACGCGCATCTGGCATCATTGGAATACGAATGCGTTGTTCCATTGGCATGCTTTCGATGAACTCTGCAGGCAGGCCACGTGTCTCAGGGCCAAACATCAACACATCACCTTGTTGGAATTTCGCATCCACGTGGTGACCTGTGGTCTTTGTCGTGCAAGCAAAGATGCGGAAGTCACCCTCGCGTTCATTCTCTAGATACTCAAGAAAGGCTTCTAGGTTCTTGTGACGCTTAACACGCGCTAGGTCGTGGTAATCCAAGCCAGCACGACGAACTTTCTTCTCTTCAAAATCAAAGCCAAGCGGCTCAATCAGGTGCAGGTTTGCTCCGCAGTTAGCACATAGGCGGATGATGTTACCCGTATTGGGCGCAATTTCAGGTTCGTATAGAGCGATATCAAACATGTTGGTTCACAAGAATAATCAAAGATAGCCAGAGTATACGGTGGCAAGCTGAGTGAGTACAGTTCACCACCATTGGCTTACGCTTTATTCGCGAGTGCTTGTGCGTAGTTTTCAGAAACCGCATTCCAATTCACCACGTTCCACCATGCGTTGATGTAATCAGGGCGACGGTTTTGGTAGCTGATGTAGTAGGCGTGTTCCCAGACATCCAGTGCAAGAATCGGCTCACCGTTGCTGGCGATGGTATCCATCCACGGGTTGTCTTGGTTTGAGGTCGAGATGATTTTCAATTGTCCTTCTTCTACTACCAACCAAGCAAAGCCTGAACCGAAGGTATTGATTGCAGCTTGAGCGAACTGATCTTGGAACGTCTCGAAATCTCCGAAAGTACTTTGGATCGCGTCGCCAAGTTTACCTGCCGGTTCACCCCCGCCATCTTGAGCCATGCAGTTCCAATATAAAATATTGTTGTAGTAACCGCCGCCATTGTTGCGAACGGCAGGGCTGTGCTGAGAGATGTTAGCGAAGATCTCGGTCAGAGATTGCTGCTCAAGTTCACTGCCAGAAATCGCCGCAACAAACTTATCGTAGTAGGTTCTATGGTGCTTGCTGTAATGCACTTCCATCGTCTTAGCGTCAATGTAAGGTTCTAGGGCGTCGTAGGCGTAGGGTAGAGCAGGAAAAGAGTGTGACATGGTAAATCCTCCTTAATTAGAGGACTTACCATAGTGATAATAGAAATCATTATCAACTGTGATCTTTGTAGGGGTATTACACTGGCAGGATAGGCAGGGTGATTTTAAGTTGTAATCCACCGAGCTGGCTACGGCTTGCAGTGATGGTTCCGCTGTGTTGACGAATCGCACTCTCTGTAATGGTTAGGCCAAGCCCTGTGCCGCCGGAATTACGATCTCGAGCGGTAGAAACGCGGTAGAAAGGCCTAAAGATTGAATCCAGTTCGTCATCAGGCACACCATCGCCATTATCATTGACGCAAATCGTTAGCCGATCTTGGACAACATCGAATTGCACATCGACTTGGTCTTTACCGTAGTAGATAGCATTGCGCGTAATATTGTCCAAGGCACTCATCAGTAGCTTAGGGTTACCCGAAATAGAACGCTCTGGGATCTCCGAAAACGTCAGTAATTTACCCATCTGTTCAGCTTCAAATTCTGCATCTTTTAAGATCTCTTCCCATAAGCTCGAAATAGGTTGAACCTCACGAGTAATGTGGCTGTCGACCTGCATGCGTGATAGCGTCAGTAGTTCACTGATCATTTGCTCTAATCGCTGAGCTTCCATATCGATACGTTCTAACTCTTGGCTCTCACCTTGTTTACGAATCGCCAGTGCATTCGCCATGCGTAGGCGGGTCAATGGCGATCGTAGCTCGTGTGAGATATCAGAAAGTAGGCGTTGTTGCCCCGAAATCATCTGATTAACCGCTTCGACCATCTGGTTAAAGCTCTCACCCGCTTGTCTGAATTCTGAGGTGCCTTTTTCGAGTGTGGGATCGACCTCAAACTGACCTTTCGCCACACGTTGCGCTGCGCGTTCAAGTCTACGAGCAGGTTGGCTCAATGCCCAAGCTAACCATAATAGCAGTGGGGTACTTGCTAGCATTACCGCAAGCAAGAGCTGTAAAGGTCTATCAAATAAGCGCAGCAAAAATGGAGGAGGTTGATTCCACTTTACTCCGGCGTACATCAACAGTTCTTCACCTGCGAGTGTAATCGGCACTGGCCCTGCTACCATGTAATGTCCGTATAACTTTTGCTTGGGTAATTCAGGGTTATCTATCGAGGTAACAAAATTACGAATCGCTTTAAGTTTGTAATTTGAGTGTCTTTTCGATGTAAGGACTGCGCCTTCAAGGTCGGTTAGGTAAATACGAGCACGAGAATCCTTGCGGCTACGCGGTGCCTCAAGTTGGAACACTATTTTTCCCAGGTTAGATTCTTTGGCGTAGCGCTTTTCTGTGAATTTAGCGATACGTTCGAGTTTATCGAGATGATCGGCAGGCACATCGCGCGCCACTCGCGGGTCTAAATGGGGAAGTGACAGTACCGACAAAAGCACCAGTAACATGGTGAACCAAAAGATAGCAAAGATACGTCCATATAAGCTGGTGATTTTAGGTATACGCATTAATCTTCCTCTACCAATAAGTAGCCACGGCCTCGTAAGGTTTTGATGCGAGATTTACCGTCACTGCGTTCTGGGATTTTTTTACGTAGGTTGGATATGTGCATGTCTATCGCACGGTCAAATGCTGCAAGCCTTTTGCCCAGCACATCCAAACTCAACGCTTCCTTGGTGATCACTTGCCCTGGGTTCTGGATTAGGTGACTCAGCAAAGCGAACTCGGTGGTGGTAAGATCGATAAGCTGGCCATTACAATAAGCTTCTTGCTTGCCGGGGAACACTTCAATGTCTTGATATTGAATCTTATCACTGGCAGCTTTAGGAGCGGTGTTGATCTGCGTTCTACGTAAGATGGCACGAATACGAGCGAGCAGCTCTCGGTCACTGAAAGGCTTTGGCAAGTAATCATCTGCGCCAAGCTCAAGGCCAATAACACGGTCGATCTCTTCACCTTTAGCTGTCAGCATCAGTACTGGCGTTTCCCAATTTTCTCTTAGTTTCTTTAGCGTTTCCATACCGTTAAGGCGCGGCATCATCACGTCCAAAAGAATCAAATCTATCTCATCATTGATAGCTTCCAACCCCGCATAGCCGTCATTGGCTTCGGAAACAGTGAATCCCTCAAAGCTCAGTATGTCTTTAAGTAAGCCGGTTAGCTCGGTGTCGTCATCTATAAGAAGAATGTTCGCCATTGGGAAGCCTTAATCAGTTGTTTATAGGTTAATAATACTGCTAATTATTCGTCAACTTTCACTCTTTACGATTCTTTACGCTTTCTAAACGTCGCTTTACGAGGGAAAGACTAATCTATATCTAAGCGCTGAAAACAAACGCAACACATGACTGATTATACCGAATTGAGGCAAAAATTATGAAAATGACTAAGAAACTTGTACTAGTAGCTGCGGCACTTCCACTTATGTTAGGTACAGCAAGCGCGTTCGCATATGGCGGTGGCGATAAAGGTGACCACAAAGGCATGCACGGCAAGTGTGGCGGCTTTGACAAAAAAGTGATGCGTCAACTGGATCTGACGGATGCTCAAAAAGCAGAGCTAAAAGAGATACGTGAAGCGAACCGTGCTGAGATGAAAGCAAAACATTCAGGTAATAAAGCGGACAAGATGGCGCAGATGAAAGCGCACCACGAGAAAGTTCAAGATTTAGTTCTAGCCGATACCTTTGATGAAGCGGCGGCAAACGACCTAGCAAGCCAAATGGTAGAGAAGCAAACAGAGCGTCGTTTAACCATGCTGAAGAAGCAACATCAAATGATGAGCGTACTAACACCTGAACAGAAGACTCAACTGAAAGAAATCCAGCAAGATCGCATGGCTAAATGTGCGGACAAAATGGAAAAACGCATGAACAAAGACAAGTAATTCATGGTTTGAAAAAGCTGGATTGATTGAAAGTGTTTAGAAAGAAGCGGCCTAGTGCCGCTTTTTTTGATCTTTAAAATGAATGTATTAGATCCTAGCTGTCATATTCAAGCGGTGTTTTGCGGGTTATACTTTGTGCTATCAGTCACTTTATAGCCAATTTATGAAACAAGAATACGCACGTTTAGTTACGCTCGCCGCTTGGGCTGCCACCATCATTGCCTCCATATTATTGGTTGTGAAGGTTGCAGCGTGGTGGGTGACAGGCTCAGTCAGTTTATTAGCTTCTGTTGTTGACTCACTGTTGGATATCGCCGCTTCTGTCGTCAACCTTGTGGTGGTTCGTTACTCTCTGCAGCCAGCTGATAAAGAACATACCTTTGGTCATGGCAAGGCCGAATCTCTTGCTGCATTAGCACAAGCGATGTTTATTTCTGGTTCTGCTTGTTTCCTTATTCTTAACGGTATTGAACGTTTCTTCCGACCGCATGAACTGAACTCTCCTGAAATTGGTATTTATGTCAGCTTGTTCGCAATGGTCATGACCTTCGGTTTGGTTCGATTCCAAAAGCATGTTGTGAGCAAAACGGGTAGCCAAGCAATTGCGGCTGACTCACTGCATTATCAATCTGACCTCTATATGAATGCGGCGATTATGCTGGCGCTAGCACTGAGCTGGTTTGGTATCGGTCAAGCAGACTCGGTATTCGCGATTGGTATCGGCATCTACATTCTTTACAGTGCTTACCAAATGGCGATGGAAGCGGTGCAATCTCTACTTGATCACAAGCTACCCGATGAAGAGCTCAAACAAATTAAAGAGGCATCGTTGAGTGTGGAAGGGGTACTGGGTGTACATCAACTAAGAACGCGCCGTTCTGGGCCTGTTCGTTTCATTCAATTGCATTTAGAACTCGAAGACAATATCCCACTGATTGAAGCACACCGCATTTCTGATGAAGTAGAGGACAAGCTTATTTCAGTGTTCCCTGATGCTGATGTATTAATTCATCAAGATCCATATTCGGTCGTATTTGGACCAGAGAAGCAGCAGAAATTTCACTCATGGTAATGCGTCTAAAAATCAGGCAGCAAATGGCAAGTGAATGGCTTTTGAACTAAAGTGAGTAAAAATTGCTAACTCGAAGGTGATTCAAAAATCACCTTAGTAACAATTAATGTTGATTCTGATGTGAATCAACAAAGTTATTGAGTAAAACTGTAATACTCTTACAGAAGTAGAAATGTTACATAATTTTACGTGATTTAAGTGCTATTCCTGTTGAGGAAATGTAACATAACGTACAAATATAGATTTAAAATCTTGTTGATATACAATCAGCAAGAACAAGAATTGAATAATAGATTCCCAAAAATCGAGGGTGAGCATGATTAAGAAGATCGGTGTTTTGACCAGTGGTGGTGACGCTCCAGGCATGAACGCAGCAGTTCGCGGTGTAGTTCGTACTGCGCTATCAGTTGGCATTGAAGTTTACGGCATTTACGACGGCTACCAAGGCCTTGTGGAAGACCGTATCGAAAAGCTTGACCGTTCAAGCGTATCTGACGTGATCAACCGTGGTGGTACTTTCTTAGGTTCTGCACGTTTCCCTGAGTTCAAAGACGTTGCTGTTCGTGAGAAAGGCATCGAGAACCTTAAGAAGCACGGTATCGAAGCACTTGTTGTTATCGGTGGTGACGGTTCTTACATGGGTGCTAAGAAACTGACTGAGATGGGTTACCCATGTATCGGTCTTCCAGGCACAATCGATAATGATATCGCGGGTACTGATTACACTATCGGTTACCTAACTGCGCTTAACACTGTTATCGATTCAATCGACCGTCTACGTGATACGTCTTCTTCTCACCAACGTATTTCTATTGTTGAAATCATGGGCCGTCACTGTGGTGACCTTACGCTTATGTCAGCAATCGCGGGTGGTTGTGAGTACATCATTACACCTGAGACTGGCCTAGATAAAGATCAGCTAATCAGCAATATCCAAGATGGTATTGCGAAAGGCAAGAAGCACGCAATTATCGCTCTAACTGAGCTAATGATGGACGCGAACGAATTGGCTAAAGAGATTGAAACGGCAACAGGTCGTGAGACTCGCGCAACCGTTCTTGGTCACATTCAACGTGGTGGTCGTCCTACTGCATTTGACCGTGTACTGGCTTCTCGTATGGGCAACTACGCTGTTCACCTTCTTCAAGAAGGTCAAGGTGGTCGTTGTGTTGGTATCGAGAAAGAAGCTCTTGTTCACCACGATATCATCGACTGTATCGAGAACATGCAGAACCCAGACCGTTCTGAGTTGTTCCGCGTTGCAGAAGAGTTATTCTAAGCCAAGCTTAGCGTTCGCTTAAAAAATATTAAAAACCGCTGATTGTTCAGCGGTTTTTTTGTGCCTGTCGTTTGAGTTTTTACAAACGGCAGGCACAAAAAAGGCCAACCTAAGTTGACCTTTCATCTAATCTAAACGGTGAAGTTTAAATTAAGCTTTTGCTTCAGCTGCTGCTTTAGCGATAGCTGCGAAGCTTTTCGCGTCAAGTGCTGCGCCGCCAACTAGAGCACCATCGATGTCTGGTTGTGCGAAGTAAGCTGCTGCGTTTTCTGGCTTAACAGAACCGCCGTATTGGATAACAACTTTCTTAGCAACGTCTTCAGATTTCTCTGCGATGTGTGCACGGATTTGAGCGTGGATGCGTTGTGCATCTTCAGCTGTAGCTGCTTTACCAGTACCGATAGCCCAGATTGGTTCGTAAGCGATGATAGCGCCTTCAAGAGCTTCAACACCTTGAGTGTTGATAACAGCGTCAAGTTGACGAGCACATACAGCAACAGTTTCGCCTGCTTCGTTTTGTGCTTCAGATTCACCGATACAAAGAACTGGAGTTAGGCCGTTCTCTTTTAGGAATGCGAATTTCTTAGCAACGAATTCGTCAGACTCAGCGTGGTATTCACGACGCTCAGAGTGACCGATGATGATGTGAGATGCGCCGAACTCTTTAAGCATTGCTGGAGACATGTCGCCAGTGAATGCACCGCTGTTGTTTAGGTCAGAGTTTTGAGCACCTAGGATGATAGCGCTGCCCGCTTCAGTAAGCGTACGCTCAGCAAGATCAACGAAAAGTGCTGGTGGAGCAACTGCTACGTCTACGCCTGTTACGCCTTCAAGTTCAGCGTTAAGACCGTTTAGTAGATCAACAACCATTTCTTTGCTGCCGTTTAGTTTCCAGTTACCCATAACTACAGGATGACGCATAGGAATATCTCCAAAGTATTTAAATAAATCGAATGTAAAAAAGTAAACTTTATTACGAAATAATATAACAGAATAATATCAACAGATCATGACTGTGGTCATGACTTTCTTGGATCTTACTCAATGGTCAGAGTAGATTTTGAGCAAATATCAGTGATCCGGCAGACAGAATAATAGCTAACTTCTCGGATTTTTCATCGTTAGTTGCTATTAAGGGACAAACGATTGCGTTAACAATAGGAAGTAATAATGCCGAATCTAGTTCTAGAGTACTCAAATTCAGTGGATGAGCGAGTGAATATCCAAGGTTTACTGGAAGACCTTCATCAAGTTACATTAAACTGTGGTTTGTTTGATGTACCTTCTGTGAAGTCTCGTTCACTACGCTGTCATAACTGGTTGGTCGGTGATGAAGAGGACAATGTAGATTTTGTTCATATTAGCTTCGAGTTACTTTCTGGACGTACTGAAGAACAGAAAAGAGAATTGTCGCGTTTGTTAATGCAAACCTTACAAGAACAGGCAAGCCATATCCGTAGCCTAACGGTCAACATACGGGATATGGATAAAAGTTGCTTTCAGAAAGTGATTAACTAGCTAAAAATAATCAACTAACTAAAAGTGATTCACTAACTATTTGCTGCTAACTTTTTGGTAGCGTATTAATTTTTGAGTGTTTTAAGATGTCGATGAAAGATTTATTGCTCTCTTTCAAAGGGAGAATTGGTCGTAAGACTTACTGGATTTGGAATATTTTCTACTACATAGCGATTACTGGTTTTGCTTCTGGTATCTCTGTGTTGTTCCCTGCTTACTCTTACATCCTACTGCCAGTATTCCTATTGCTGCTAGTGATCCCAGATCTTGCGGTCACCGCTAAGCGCTGGCACGACCGCAATAAGTCGAATTACTGGTTACTACTAAATGTGCCCCTAGTACTGGGTCGTTTGGCTTCGCCAATGGCAGCGACTACCACTGAGCCGGTATCGCCAATCCATATGGTTGCGACCGTTGCAGCGTTAGTGTGTGGCTTATGGATTCTGATTGAGTGTGGTTTGTTGAAAGGCACAGAAGGCCGTAATGATTACGGTGAAGATCCAGTTTAAAGATTGGATGATTCATCAGTAAAAAGGGAGCATTGCGCTCCCTTTTTTCTTTTTGATACTTTTCTACTTTTAGTACATTTTGGGTTCTGTATTCGGCCTGAAAGGCACGACATTTTCAGTTTTAGGTTCTTCAAAACTACAGCGACCTTCGAGTGAATCTTGGAATTTACAGACCTGACAACGAAGCTCCTGCATGAGCACGACATTAACATGATGTGGATTTTTACAGCGACCGACCACCAAATCGATGTGACTTTGCTGAGCGCGTAGCCTGTCTTGCATAGTTTCCGAGGCCGAACAAATCATCTGCTCGCACATTTCGTGTTTGAATTGATTGAATGCTTTCGGATCGCTTTTGGCGAGTTGGACCAGTTCATCAAAGGGGGGCAGTTTTTGATTTGGCTGTGGCTGTGCCATGATTCCTTCCTTAGCATTAAGCGTGTTTCATATGCTTTAAGCTTAAGAAATAAATTTGTACAAATTTTAATCTATTCTCATTTTCTCAATATTGAGACGGAATCGGTGGGTTGGGACTAGCCCTTAGCACTTGGTATTACGATAAAGGCGTGGGCGTTAAGGTATAAGTACAGCGTCTCTCGCCGGCAATAATGTGTTCAGTGCGGCTTACATGACACTCATTTTTGAGCAGTTCAGTGAAAACATTGAGCTCAGATTGGCATAGGCTAGGGCAGCGAGTTGCTGCTTTACAGATGGGGCAGTGGTTCTCAATTAAGATGTAGTGCTCATCATGCTCTTGAAGTTCAGCCATGTAGCCTTCGTCTTCACGAAGCTGTGTGAGTTTTTCAAGCTTACTCATGAGCGAATCACAGCCAGACAGTGCAGATTGATACTGCTTCAGAGTGTGTTGTTCTCGCTCGGCAGCAACCTTAGCCAACCCTTCTTGACCAAATAGATTTTCTACGGCATCAATTACTTGAATAGTGAGTTCACCGTGTCGGTCTGAAAATTGGCTATGGCCTTGTTGAGTCAGGGACCAGTGGCGAGTCGGGCGACCCACTTTTACTTTCACATCATGAAACGCAAGAATACCGTCATCTTCCAGACTTTGCAGATGTTGCCTTGCACCCATTGTCGTCATGCCAAACTCTTCTGACAGTTGTTTCGCGGTTACCGCGCCTTGACGCTTAATGGTCTGTAAGATTTTGTCGCTTGTTTTCATACTATCCCTACCTCATCAACCTTACTATTATGAGGCAAGGTGTTTATAAAGCAAACCATTTACTATATTGATGGGGATTTACTATATAGACAGCGTTTTACTCTAGCGACAGCAAATGGTGAGATTCTGGTGCACTAATAAAACAAAAGGCTGATACTTGGTATCAGCCTTGGAACGTTTCTGTTAGAGCTAGTTTAGGTCTACAGGATGTGACCGATTACTTCTGGGTCTTTACGCTCTAGGTAGTGGATAGATTTGATGCGGCGAATCGTACGACAGCGACCACGGATAAGCAGAGTTTCTGTGGTTGCGATATTGCCTGTGCGAGTGATGCCCTCTAGAAGATCACCCTTAGTAATACCTGTTGCCGAGAATACAACATTATCGCTGCGTGCCATGTCTTCCATTTTCAAGACGATGCCTGCCGTTACGCCCATTTCTGCACAACGCTCTAGTTCAAGCTCACCGTGCTTGCGGTTCTCTTCTGTATCGCCTTTTACTTCATGACGAGGAAGAAGACGAGCGTGCATGTCACCGTCGAGTGCGCGAATAACAGCAGCAGAAACGACACCTTCAGGCGCGCCGCCGATGCAGTACATTACGTCTACTTCGCTGTCTGGCATACACGTTAGGATAGAAGCAGCAACATCACCGTCTGGTACAGCAAATACACGAACGCCCATGGCTTGCATGTCGGCAATGACTTGATCGTGACGAGGCTTAGCCAGTGTGGTTACTACTAGCGTATCGAGTGTTTTACCTAATGCTTTCGCGATGTTTTCTAGGTTTTCTGTTAGTGGCAGCTCTAGGTCAATTACGCCTTTAGCGCCAGGGCCAACAACCAATTTTTCCATGTACATGTCAGGCGCTTTAAGGAAGCTGCCTTTTTCGCCTGCAGCCAATACCGCCAATGCATTTGATTGACCCATAGCTGTCATGCGAGTCCCTTCAATTGGGTCTACGGCGATATCGACAGCATCGCCGCCCACACCGACGTTTTCACCGATATATAGCATAGGTGCATCATCGATTTCACCTTCGCCGATAACAATCTCACCGCTAATTTCGGTTTTGTTTAGTAGGCTACGCATTACTTCTACAGCAGCGCCATCTGCAGCGTTTTTATCGCCACGACCAAGCCACTTGTAACCAGCTAGTGCTGCACCTTCTGTGACACGAGAGAATGACATTGCTAAATCGCGTTTCATGCGGACTCCAAAATTATCAAAGGGGGAATAGAAATTTCGCGGCGAATTTTACCATATCCCAAAGGAAACGTTTGCTTTTTTGTTTTTTGGAGATTGCTCTCGATCAATTCGCAGTGGAAAACAGTTATTATTCATCAAAATAATCGGTTTGCCCTTGTGGCGGTAATCACTCACGTCAATATTCGGTAAAAAGCGCTGTTTTTTTCATCGAATGGCGCAAAATATCGAATATATTGAGTGTTTATCCTTGCTCTGCTGAGTAGAATGGGGAAATAAGTGGAGTGAACCTTCACCATCAAACGGATAACTTAAAGGTAGGCCAGAATGTCTTTTGAAGTACTAGAGCAGCTAGAAGCAAAAATTCAAACAGCAGTAGATACAATTGCACTTCTTCAAATGGAAGTGGAAGAGCTTAAAGAAGAGAAACAAGCACTAGCAACAGAAGCTGGTGAGCTTAAAGCAAGCCGTCACGAGCTAGAGCAAAAAACTCAGCAAATGCAGGAAGAGCATTCAGCATGGCAAGATCGCATCCGTAACCTTCTTGGTAAAATGGATGACGTAGAGTAATCGACTCTTCAGATTTAAAAAAACGCCCGCTACTCAGTAGCGGGCGTTTTCGTTTGTATTCTTATGCTTTGTGTTCTTTGGCTTGTTTTATTATTTGAAGCTGAGTGAGTTACTCGGCCTCTTCTTCTTCAACATCCAGATCGAGTTCTACATCCAAAGGCTCTGCCGAAAGAATAATGCCAGTGTTGTCTGCATAGAGGTAATCTTCCGGTAAGAAGGTCACGCTGCCAAAGTTCACAGGTACATCCAATTCGCCGACACCTTCTTGGCTTGCACCCACAGGAATAGAGGCTAAAGCCTGAATACCAAGATTCATGTCTTCTAACTCATCGACTTCGCGTACGCAGCCGTAAACCACAATACCTTCCCACTCATTGTCTTCAGCAAGTAGGGCAATCTCAGCATCGATCAGCGCTTTACGCAGTGAGCCGCCACCATCGATTAACAACACACGCCCCAAACCATCTTGTTCTAATACGGAGCGAATTAAAGCATTGTCTTCAAAACACTTTAATGTCGTGATCTGTCCTGCGAAGGATGCACGTCCACCGAAGTTGCTGAACATTGGCTCCACGACATCAACTTGATCCAAATATATGTCGCACAGTGCTGAAGTGTTGTATTCCATTAGTATACCTTTTGAACAATGAGCTTACTTTGAGTATATCGGTGCTTGATCCCTTTGCAATGATTAGTCTTATTTAACTCAATAGAGTTTGAGCTACGACAACCCCTGCAAACAATAGGTTAGTGACCAGTGAACATTTCACTATCACGGGCATCATTGGTGCAATCTGTGCTGGCTTTTCGGTTTCCCAAACGGCCTTACCGTGCTTATAAACAATAATAATGCTCAGTAAAAACGGCAGGCTGATCCAGACCGGTTTTTCTTGAATCAGTAGATAGATAGCGAAAGAGGCAAGGGCGAGCCCAAGCAGTGCAAAATGATAGTGTTTGGCTTTGCGCTGCCCTAGGCGAACAGCCATGGTGCGTTTGCCACATTCGCTGTCGTTTTCAATATCACGCATGTTGTTGATATTGAGTACCGCAACCGCCATCAAGCCGCAGCCCAATGCCGGAAGGAATAGGCTTGGTT
Organism: Vibrio tasmaniensis 1F-187; assembly: GCF_000272405.2. Taxonomy (GTDB): domain Bacteria; phylum Pseudomonadota; class Gammaproteobacteria; order Enterobacterales; family Vibrionaceae; genus Vibrio; species Vibrio tasmaniensis_A. The sequence continues at coordinate 9,218 of NZ_AJZM02000293.1, read as the reverse complement.
CAACATGGCCAGTGTGTAAGAAATAAGTCCCTGAAACGCCTAACAAACCGAAGAAGATAAACACCGATAAGTCACCAAGGCCAATATAACCATAAGGTTTATTGCCGACGGTGTAAGCGATGGCTGCAACAATGGCTAATACGCCCAACGCAATGAAAGATAAGATACTCTCAATCGAGGTTAAGGCATGAAAGATAAGAATCAGCCCAGCGAGCATGGTAAATACGATGTTGAGGATGATCGCTTGCTTCATGGTTTTCGCGGTCACCGCGCCAGATTGCATTGCACGTGTTGGCCCTAGACGGTTTTCGTTGTCTGTGCCTTTTACCGCGTCGCCATAGTCATTGGCTAAGTTCGACAGAATCTGTAATAGAGTGGCGGTTAAAAAAGCCAATAGTGCGATTGATAAAGAAAAATGACCACCAGCGAACGCTAAACTACTTCCTGTAAGAATAGAGACAAGTGCGAGAGGCAGAGTTTTTGGGCGTGCGGCATCAAGCCAAATCAGTAGAGATTGTTTCATCGTAGGTCTAATTCTTTGTAAGTCTTCGTATCATACTGTGATTTGAGTATACGCCCATTTTTCAGGTAATAAAAAGCCCACTCGAAAGTGGGCCTTGAATTCGCTTATTAGCTGCTATTTCTTTGAGATAGAGCAATAAGTTGGAGTTTGGTGTGCTACAGGATGAAGCGGCTTAGGTCTTCGTCTTCTACGAGCTCGCCAAGCTTAGATATTACATAAGCTTCATCAATCACCAATTTGCTGCCTGCTCGGTCTGTTGCGTCGAATGAAATCTCATCCATTAGGCGTTCCATGACTGTGTGCAGACGACGCGCACCGATGTTTTCTGTGGTTTCGTTCACACGCCATGCTGCATCAGCAATTTGGTTGATGCCATCTTCAGTGAACTCAATGCCGACATCTTCTGTTTTCATCAGGGCAATGTACTGCTCTGTCAGTGATGCCTTTGGCTCAGTAAGAATACGTTTGAAATCATGTGCTGATAGTGCTTCAAGTTCGACGCGGATTGGCAGACGACCTTGCAGTTCAGGGATCAGGTCAGATGGCTTAGCCACTTGGAATGCACCTGATGTGATAAACAAGATGTGGTCAGTTTTAACCATGCCGTGCTTCGTTGATACTGTGCTGCCTTCGATTAGAGGCAGTAGGTCGCGCTGAACACCTTCACGAGATACGTCTGGGCCAGAGCTGTCGCCACGTTTACAGATTTTGTCGATCTCATCGATGAATACGATGCCGTTGTTTTCAGCATTGAAGATTGCGCTCTCTTTTAGCTCTTCTTGGTTCACAAGTTTCGCAGCTTCTTCTTCCGTCAGTGCTTTGAATGCGTCTTTGATTTTCATCTTACGCTTTTTCTTGGTATCGCCAGCGAGGTTTTGGAACATGCCTTGCAGCTGGTTGGTCATCTCTTCCATGCCAGGAGGTGACATGATTTCTACGCCCATTTGTGGCGCCGCTACATCAACTTCAATCTCTTTGTCGTCTAGCTTACCTTCACGCAGTTTCTTACGGAAAATCTGGCGAGTGTTTGAAGAGGTGGTGTCTTCAGTTGATTGCTCGTTCTGACCCCAAGCATCACGCGCTGGTGGTAGAAGGGCATCAAGAATACGTTCTTCAGCTTGTTCTTCAGCGCGGTATTGTACTTTTTCCATCGCTTGTTGATGTGTCATCTTGATTGCAACGTCCGTTAGGTCACGGATGATGGTTTCAACTTCTTTACCTACGTAGCCAACTTCAGTGAACTTAGTCGCTTCTACCTTGATGAAAGGCGCGTTTGCTAGTTTCGCAAGACGGCGAGCAATTTCAGTTTTACCGACACCGGTTGGGCCGATCATCAGGATGTTTTTTGGTGATACTTCAACACGCAGGCTTTCTTCAAGCTGCATACGACGCCAGCGGTTACGCAGTGCAATGGCCACTGAGCGCTTAGCGTTGTCTTGGCCGATAATGTGGCGATTGAGTTCGTGAACAATTTCGCGAGGAGTCATCTCAGACATGGTTTTTCCTTAATTCTTTAATCACTGTTGAATACAACGTTATTGATGGAAGCGGTCGTTACTCTGGTTTTGGTAGCTCAACGGTGCTTTCTAGTTCTTCAATAGTGTGGTGATGGTTGGTGAATACACAGATATCGCCCGCAATGTTCAGCGACTTTTCTGCGATTTCACGCGCATCTAAATCTGTATTTTCTAATAGTGCAGTGGCTGCTGCTTGAGCGAAGTTACCGCCGGAACCGATAGCAATCAGGTCGTTCTCTGGTTGAACTACGTCACCGTTACCTGTGATGATCAATGAAGCAGTTTCATCCGCTACTGCTAGCAGTGCTTCTAATTTACGTAGAGCACGGTCGCTACGCCAATCCTTCGCCAGCTCAACGGCAGCTTTGGTTAGGTGGCCTTGGTGCATTTGCAGCTTGCTTTCAAATTTTTCGAATAGCGTGAAAGCATCTGCGGTACCGCCAGCAAAACCAGCCAGTACTTTGTTGTTGTATAGGCGACGTACTTTACGGGCATTGCCCTTCATTACAGTATTGCCTAGAGATACTTGTCCATCACCCGCGATGACGACTTTATTATTACGACGTACAGATACAATGGTAGTCACGAGTAGGGCCTCTTAATATTTCTTATCTTTGGGTATAAAAAGTATATGAGGATGGTGCTCGGATAATTCAAGGAAGGTCGAGTGATGTCGCGCAACTTATCGGCGGAAGTTGTAAGGAAATTTGGCTAAAGGGTGTAGATAAAAGAAAACCTCCACAATGGGAGGCTTTCGGTGTTTGGTTTTCTGCTTCTGCTTCTGCTTCTGCTTCTGCGGCTAAATCTATAACTACTCGGTGTCTTTCCAAATAGCACAAGGTTCGATTTTCGCTCGCTGCAGCTTATGGCGATCTCGCTCTGCATCACGCTTCAATTTATATGGCCCTAGAACCACACGGTACCAGCTACTTCCATCTTTTTTACGGATTGAACTTGAGATACCTTGGAAAGCAATATCCAACTTACGTGCTTCAGCTTGGCTTGAGGTTTTGTAAGCGCCACATTGCATGATGTAAGGGATCTTCGAGATCTGTTGCTCTTTGGCTTTTACTTCAATCTCACGACTTGGCAAGGTTTCAACGTAATCCCACTTCTCCTCTGGAGGCGGCGGAATTACTTTTGCTGGTTTCGGCTTAGGCTTTGGTTTGGTTACCACTGGAGTCGGTGCTGGCGGCTCAGGATCATTACTCAATAGGTAAAGACCGTAACCAAAACCACCGGCAAGGAGGATCGCCAAAAGACCACTACGCCATGGTTTACGGCGAGGGGCTTGTTTCTTGGTCGGTTTTTTTGTGCCACGACCGCGCTTTACATAATCTCTATTAGCCACAAGACAATTCAATAGTTGCTGATTCTGCTCTCATGGTAATCCAGATTGAGCGAGGATAACAGTGCAGAAATGGAAGCGGCACATCAAAATGTGCCGCAGAATTATAAGGATATTTCTTCAGATTAGATTCGAGGCGGCGCTGTACTACCTCGAACGACTAATTTGGCTTCAAGCAGACGCGACCCCGCTTGCACATCGTTGCCTTTAAGTACGTCGAGCATCATCAACATTGCTTGGCGTCCAATCTCATAACGAGGCTGAGAAATAGTGGTTAGCGGTGGATCGCAGTATTGAGCGAATTGGATGTCATCAAAGCCGACAATCGATAGGTCTTGAGGAACGCGTAAGCCTAATTTTTTCGCTTCTTGAATCGCGCCGATGGCCATCGCATCGTTATGACAGAAGATCGCTGTAGGTTGTTCAGGAAGAGCGAGTAATTGACGAACAGCTTGAGCGCCCGCTTCAAAGGTAAAGTCGCCGACAGTGCTGTAGGCAGGATTCATTGATACTCCTGCACGACGTAGCGCTTGTTGGTAGCCTTGTTGTCGGAACTTACAAAGCGTTGCCGATATAGGACCAGAGATTTGAGCAATACGTTTATGGCCTAACTGAGCTAGGTAATTCACCGCTTCAAATGCTGAGGTCAGGTTATCGATGTGTACGGTAGGGAGTTCAAGCTCAGGGGCAAACTCACACGCCATCACCATCGGCGGTAAATTTTTTTGTTCAGGCTTACTGACATCAAACGGGTGGTCGGTGCCAAGTAGTAGCATGCCGTCAGCTTGTTTGGTGAATACTAAGTTAACAAATGAAGACTCACGCTTCTTCTGTTGGCCGCTATCACCCAGTAAAACGAGGTAGTCATTTTCTACTGCGGCATCTTCGATACCACGAATGATCTCTGCGAAATACGGGTCACAGATATCAGGAACAATAGTGATGATGGTTTTTGATTCGTTGCGACGTAAGTTTCTAGCTAATGTATTGGGTGAGTATCCAGCTTCAAGTACTGCTGTCTCAACTCGCTTACGAGTAGAAACCGAGACTTTTTCAGGGTTCATCAATGCACGTGATACCGTAGCTGTTGAAACGCCTGCTAGCTGGGCAACATCCTTCATTGTCGCCATAAATTAAACCCTCTTTTTAATTCCTTTGCTGCCTAAGTATCTAAGGCATGAATAATAAATGTAATCGAATAGATATTGTGAAAGTGTTGCTAACACTTTTTTATTGCAATATTTTATTCGTTTCACCCATGTAAAGTTACGGCTAGATTAACAAAAATCACATGACTAGTGTGAAGTTGCTCACGAGAAATATGAAATATTTGTGAACAAACTTATCATTAGTTTTAACCCAAGTGGGTTTAGCTCAGATCTTGCGGCTCAATATCGAGTGACCAACGGACTTTTTTCGCAGCGGGTAACATATTTATTACTGGCTTGGCGCTCATTAATAGCTTTTGCATCAACGAGCGAGTCTGTGTTTGTAAAATAAGCTGCCAGCGAGATTTACCTGCTCGTTTGGCTAGTGGTGCAGGGGTTGGCCCTAGCACCATACAATATTGGTCAAATAACGGATGCGATTCCAATGTGTGGCGCACTTGACGCAAAAATTCTTCCACTAAGCGAGTGTCATTGGCTTCCGCTCTAAACAGAGTCATGAAGGTATAAGGCGGCAACATCGCTTGTTTACGCTCTGCTAATGCAGTCTGAGCAAAGTGGTTGTAGTTTTTGTGCAGTAATGCCTGTAATAAGCCGTGTTCTGGATGGTGAGTTTGTAAGATAACTTCCCCCGGCTTACTGGCTCGTCCTGCTCGACCGGCGACTTGAGTAAACAATTGAGCCAATCGCTCAGAGGCGCGGAAGTCACTGCTATATAAAGAGGCATCAACGTCCAGCAATGCCACAAGTGTCACATCCGGGAAGTGATGCCCTTTAGCAAGCATCTGTGTACCAATCAGAATTTGGTATTCACCTTTACGAATCGATTCTAACGCGCTTTCTAAACTGCCTTTGCGGCGAGTGCTGTCTCGGTCAATACGAATTGTTTTGTATTCAGGGAATAGTTGACCCAGTTGAGCCTCTAACTGTTCGGTACCAACACCTACTGTCACTAAGTTTGCTGAACCACAACCTTGGCAATGATGCACGATATGCTGCTGCGAGCCACAGTGGTGGCAGCGCATCTCATTGCTGTATTGATGATAGGTGTAGTAGGCATCACAACGCTTACATTCCGCTGTCCAACCACAATCGTGACACATTAATGCGGGAGAAAACCCACGACGATTGAGGAACAACATCACTTGGTTGCCTGCTTTGAGGTGTCTTTGCATTTCAGCAATCAACGACGCAGACAAGCCACTTTCTAGATATTCACCCTTAACGTCCAACACTTTATTGGTGGTCGGCAGCGCGACACCTGCACGAGAGGTCAGGGTGAGGTAACTGTATTTACCGATCTGAGCGTTGTGCAGCGTTTCAAAGGCCGGAGTCGCCGAGCCTAACACAACCGGAATCTGCGCTTTATGGGCACGCATGATGGCAACATCACGAGCGTGGTAGCGCAGGCTATCTTGCTGCTTATAAGAGGCGTCGTGCTCTTCATCGACAATGATAATGCCCAGATCCGCGAACGGTGTGAACAGAGCTGAACGAGTACCGATCACAATGCCCGCTATTTTATCACGCGCCGATAACCAAGCATTCAGTCGCTCAGAATCGTTTAAACCAGAATGGATAACCTCAACTGGAACATTAAAGCGTCGCTTAAAGCGGTTAATCGTTTGAGGGGTTAGACCGATCTCGGGCACTAACACTAACGCTTGTTTACCTTGGTCGAGAATCGGCTTGATCATATTCAGGTAGACTTCGGTCTTACCTGAGCCAGTTACACCCTCTAGCAAGAAGCAACCAAAGTCGGTTTGACTATTTACTGTCGCTATTGCTATAGCCTGTTCTTCATTGAGCTTAGGTTTGTCTTGGTCGTTTTCAAGATCAACCGGCCACGGCTGACATTTTGGCTTTTTCTCTACCGATTCAATCCAGCCTTTCTCTTCCAACGTCTTAAGTACCGCGCTGCCCACTTCTTCATCAATGAATTCTTGATGGGGAACTGGGCCGTGCTCAAGCATGTGCATTACTTTGGCTTGTTTGACGGCACGGCCAAAGCCCTGCATCAGTTGATCTCTACCTGACGGGGTCAGTTGCCATTCAACAAGCGTCGCGAAATCGGCCGCTTTGCCCTTTCGTAAGGCGCTTGGTAGTGCGTTGGCCAAGGTTTCACCTAGTGGATACTGATAGAACTGGCTGCACCATACCAAGAGTGAGTAGACCGATTCCGGCCAAACGGGTTGGTCGTCTAGTAAGGCTTTAATGGGCTTGAGTTTGTCTAACTCGAATTCAGATTCGTTAACCAGAGCCGTAACAATGCCTGTTAAGGTTTGTCGTCCAAAAGGCACAGAGACTCGACCGCCAATAATCGGAAATAGGTGGCTAGGAATCTTGTAATCGAACTGCTTGTCGAGTGGAACAGGCAGTGCCACACGGGCAATCATTGGACGCATAAAGGGACGGCTTTATCTGAGTTGACGAGAGCGAACAGTCTAATGGATAAGGGCGTTAAATTCGAGGAGCAGTTTAGATGACAGAGCTTACTTGAGGCTTGAATGCTACTGGAGCCAGAAAATAACGCTTAATAGAAGGTTTAAGGACAGTGTTGGTGAAAAATGTATCAAATCAGTTGATCCTACCTCACAGATTCATTACTATACTGCGCCTTAAAGGTATGGCTTTATCGCGGTTTAGTGATACAGCGGTGTCTTTATTTATTTTTTAACTACGTGTGGTGTCCGGCTTAGAATCGGATGGCGACACGGCCTAATTGAGGTTTTCCCATGAAAGTTGGTATCCACCCAGAATACAAAGCAGTTTCTGCAACTTGTTCTTGCGGCAACACATTTGAGTTCAACTCAACGCTAGCAAAAGAATCAATCCACCTAGACGTATGTGACAAATGTCACCCGTTCTACACTGGTAAGCAACGTATCGTAGATACGGGCGGCCGTGTTGATCGCTTCAACAAGCGTTTCGGTGCTCTTTCTAGCAAGAAGTAATTCTCGCTATTTAGACATAAAAAGGACACTTCGGTGTCCTTTTTTGTTGCCTTAAATTTGAAAAAATACTGAATCGTATTTCATTATTAGCTCATTTAAAGTGGTAGGTTACTGGCGTAAATTTTATTTCATCGCTTACCCCAACACTCCTTCCTCGAAATTCGCTCTAAAGTTGAGCAGGCGACAGTAATTTCAACTGCCCACTGGTCTTATTAGTAGTGAAATCTCGTTTTTTAATGATACAGATGCTTCAACCACCTAGGAACTTTGAAGTACATCCATTAACATGAACAAGATCCCCCAAATAATAATATCCTAGGAACCTACACCTATGTCTGAAGACAGCCGCCAAGATCAATCCCCTCAAGAATTATCGCCTCAAGAACAATTCCGTCAGCAAGCTCTTGATTATCATGAGTTCCCAATTCCAGGCAAAATTGCCGTAGAACTGACGAAGCCTGCAAACTCTGCAGAAGACCTAGCACTGGCATACAGCCCTGGCGTAGCTGAGCCTGTTCGCGAGATCGCACAGAATGTCGATAACGTTTATAAGTACACAGGTAAAGGCAACATGGTTGCAGTTATCTCTAACGGTACTGCAATTCTTGGCTTAGGTAATCTTGGTCCTATTGCTTCTAAACCGGTCATGGAAGGTAAAGCGCTACTGTTTAAGCGTTTTGCTGGTTTAGATTCTATCGATATTGAAGTAAAACACCGCACAATCGATGAGTTCGTTGATACGGTTGCGAATATCGCAGATACATTTGGTGGTATTAACCTAGAAGACATCAAAGCACCAGACTGTTTTGAAATCGAGCGTCGCCTGATTGAGCGTTGTGATGTACCTGTTTTCCATGATGATCAACACGGTACTGCGATTGTAACGGCAGCGGGTATGCTTAACGCGATCGAGCTTCAAGGTAAGAAACTGGAAGAGTGTAAGATCGTTTGTTTAGGTGCTGGCGCAGCAGCGGTTGCTTGTATGGAGCTACTGATTAAGTGTGGCGCTCAGCGTGAGAAGATCTACATGCTTGACCGTAAAGGTGTGATCCACACTCGTCGTGATGACTTGAATGAATACAAAGAGCTGTTCGCAAATAACACCGACAAGCGCACGCTTGAAGATGTTATCGAAGGCGCTGACCTGTTCTTGGGTGTATCGGGTCCTAATCTGCTACCAGCTAAGGCACTTACGCTGATGGCTGATAAGCCTGTTGTGTTTGCATGTTCAAACCCAGATCCAGAGATCAAACCTGAGCTTGCACATGAAGTTCGTTCTGACCTAATCATGGGTACAGGCCGTAGTGATTACCCTAACCAAGTAAACAACGTACTTTGTTTTCCATTCATTTTCCGTGGTGCACTAGACGTGCGTGCGAGCGAAATCAATGACGAAATGAAGCTAGCGGCGGTTAAAGCGATTCGTGAACTAGCGAAAGAAGAAGTTCCTGCTGAAGTATTGGCAGCTGCGGGCGAGACTGCACTGGAGTTCGGTAAGGGTTACATCATTCCTAAGCCAATGGACCCGCGTCTGCTTCCTCGCGTTGCAAAAGCAGTTGCTGAAGCGGCTGTTGAGTCTGGCGTTGCTCGAATTGAGATGCCTGCTAACTATATGGCTTAATGCCTTAATGCCTTAGTAGCTTAGTAGCTCAGTAGCTGTTGCTCTATTGAGCGAAAAAGAATAATAAAAAACCGACTCATAGGAGTCGG